>JABHDC010000252.1 GCA_018673255.1 Gemmatimonadota bacterium | reverse complement strand
GCCATCGCCCTCCCGTCCTTGCCCCTTCTCGGGCGGCCAGCTACCTTAGTGAAGCTCAATGAAAAGTAGCGCTGTCGAAGCGCTGCCCACCGAATTTCAGGAGTCTGCAACAAGCATGTCCGTCAATTTCAGCGTTGAACTCTCTGCCGACGAGCCCTTCGAGCGCGCCCTCCGGCGCTTCTCGTCCAAGGCTAAGCGCACTGGACTGATACGCGACATCAAGCGCAAGCGCTTCTACACCAAGCCCTCCGTGCAGAAGAAGCTCGACCTGCAGAAGAGCATCCGCCGGCGCAAGAAGCAAGAGCGCATCGCTCACTACGCCGAGCAGGGTCTGGACAGCAAGGGCAAGAAGCGCACCTAAGGCCCAGCCCTCACAGGCTGACAAGAGAAAACCGCGGTTCCGGGCTCCCTGGACCGCGGTTACTCGTTCTACCCTTGTGATCGGGCGCGCCCTGCCATTTTGGATAAGATCGCCTTTGCGATCGCGTGAGGTGCAAGCTGGCGCTCTGGGGCAGGCCTATGAGAAAGGGGTTGTAGAAGGACTCAGAATCCTTCTACAACCCCTTCTATTTCAACAAGTTATGCTGGAGCCGCCCAAGGGACTCGAACCCTCAACCACCTGATTACAAATCAGGAGCTCTACCAATTGAGCTAAAGCGGCCCATATCCTGAAACCAATTTCAGACTACTAGGCTATCCCTGCTCGCGAAATGTGTCAAGGACTGACGTCAAGGACTGATCCGTCTTGCTGCAGCCATCACCGCCTCACCGCGCGTCGATGAACCCACCACATCCTCCCCCGCACCAGCCACCACACCGATCGCCGACAACTGCTCTCGCAGTTCGTCATCCACCGCCTCGTCCGGCCGGAAGAGCAGGTCACCCTCACGTCCCTGCACAACACCCGCCGCAGCCAACTGCTGCACGGCCTCAAATGCCGGATGCCCGATCGGCACATCCGTGAACCAGGTCAGCGGCATGCCCGCATCGATCAGTCGTCGTTGGTAGGCAGCCAGATGCCCGGGGGTCGAATGTACCGTCGCCGGTGTGACACCCTCATCCACACAGTAGCCCGCCAGCGCCCCGGCCGCTTCGCCGATATTCCACTCGATCGGGTGCAGGCGATAGCAGCCATTGGTCATGTGGGTGGTGCCGATGTTCTTGCAGGCTGCCAGCAGATTGTCGGGGCCATCCTTCGGGATCAGGGCACCCAGCGGAATCTGAAAGGGTCGCGTCGGGCCTGTAACCGCCACGTCACCGGGCACACCGTGGATATCGATGGGATACCACCCCACACCGACACTGTCTGAGAAGAACTCGGCCCGGGCGCCGGACTGAAACGCCGCCGACACATCCTGCTCGCGCACCGTGGTGCGGGCGACGATGCGTCGGGACTCGCGAACGTATGGGAACATGGCCAGACCGTCTGCCGTGCCCATCGCTTCGCGCCTCAGACGCAGTTCCGGATATCCTGTGCCCTGTCCATCATCGCGAGGCACTTCCGTCTGCAGCCAGTAGAGCAGGCCGAGACTCAGTTGTTTGGCCTCCTCGATCAACTGCCGCCGGCGCTCCGGGGCCGCACTGATCAAGTCACCACTGCGCAGATCACCGCTTCCCGGGTCACCACCCTTGTAATCGTTGCCGGCCCAGTTGATCATGGCCAGATCGCCCACCACGTGACCGGGGGCGAATTGGGACGCAGCCAACACGCGGCGATAGGTCCAGAATGCCCCCGGCAACTCGTCCACCGGCTCGAAGACCTTGTAGGTCAGATCCCGTGTGCCATAGGTCATGGTCAGCGTGAAGGGCTGTTGATCCCGATTCGCTTCGTAGCCTGCGGGACGGGGAATCGTGTGGTCCGTTCCCGGCGCATCGCGCTCCACGATGAAGGGAATCGTCCAGGTCTGCACCAGATGTGGCGCCGGCCCATCCGTACGGGCGTGAGGTTCGCCCGTCTGCTCGACGCTTTCGGCGCCCGTGCGCCAGGCGGTGCCCGTGAGGGGCAGCAGGTCACCCAGTTCCGTGGCATCCAGCACGTAGGCTGCCTCGATGAGCAGCTCGCCGACCTCATCTGCCTGCTGCAGGCGAACCCGGCTCACATGCCCCGACCCGCCTTCGACCTCGGTGGCCACCACACCATAGTGAAGCTGCAGGCGACCACTGGCCACGTGTTCACGAAGCAACTCCAGTAGCGTGATCACACCCACACGGGGCTCGAAGCAGCAGCGCGACACCCAGCCATCGCCAGGATTGAAGAAGTCGGCCGCCTCGGCAGCCTCACTCAGCGGCCACCGATCCCGGTAATACGCACGGATCGACTCCCGCCAGCTGTAGTAGGAGGCAGTGGCGCCAAAGCTTTCGATGTGATCGTGTTCGTCGAGGGCGGAAACGCCCTGCGCTGTCGCCTGGCCGCCGAGCCAGGGCATTTCTTCGGTGAGACAGACCTTGTGGCCCCCGCGACAGGCGGCCAGCGCGGCCGCGACACCGCCCAATCCCCCGCCAACAACCAGAACGTCACAGGTCAGCGACTCGGTCAGGGATTCGGATTGGGGTTCAGATTGGGACTCGCTCAGCGGTCAGCCTTTGGTGTCGCCCGTCTCGTCCGGCGTGTCCTGGGTGTCCTGTTCAGCGACACTTTCGGTCGTCCCCTCAGCGGCACCCTCACTTGGCGTCTCGCCTTCAGCGGCCGGCACCTGGGATTGGGCCGCATCATCAGACGTTTCGGCGCTGCCGGGTTCTGTCAGTATGCCGTCTTCATCGACACCGGCTTGGGATTCTTCACCTGCCTCAAAGAAGCCGCGGTTCTCGGTGTCCCCCTCAGCATCTTCTTCTTCTTCGAAATCGTCATCCCCACGAAGTGGGCCCATCGATTCGACATACGCATCGAGATCTCGCTGCACATCGAAGACACGCTGCTGCGTCTCGGTGCGGCGACGCTCCCAGAATTCAAGCGTCCCTCGCGCCGAGGTCCGCTTGAGCGCCACCTCTTTCAGACGACCAGAGATCTCCTTCCGCCGTGATTCAAGAACGGCAGAGGACTTCTTGGACCGTTGAATGAAGTTGGCCGTAATCAACTTCGCGGCGATCGCCAACAAGGTAATGATGGCGGCGAAGAGTACGGCGGCATCGGCAGCGGCGGCTGCGGTCGGAGTCATCGCTTCTGGCAGTGAAGAGGGGTCTGGTGGCTGAATATAGCCAGCAATCGACGGTTATGCACCCCACGCATCATTTATGCACCTCACGCAAGATTACACCGACCGATGACCGACAACGCCCTGCGGATTGGCCAGGGCCTCCTGCCACATCTGGCACCAGGTGGCGTGATCCGCCATCTGCAATGACGGATCTTGAGAACGCACGACGAAATCCGGATGGCCCGTGCGCCCCGTGTGCTGTCCGGTCGGCTGATACCGCAGATCCAGCGACCAGCGACAGGCATCTGAGATGTTCGGCCGTGAGCGATGCGGGGTGAATCGATCCATCAGCACGATGTCTCCCTGCTCGCAGTCCATGATGAGCGGCTCTTTCTCAGGCAGCAGGTCAGGGTCGATCGTCGTGCCGCCCTCCTTCAGATGCGTCAGATACCCCGTCTCGATGATCCCCGGGATGACCTCCATGCAGCCCATCTCCGGCGTGGCCCGCTGCAGAGGCATCCAGCACGTGATCACATCAGATCCTTCAGCTTCCGGCATCATCACACCTGCATCCTGATGCCAGGGCGCCATGTGGAAGGATGGTCCCGTGTGGGGTTCGAATTCATCCGGTGGTTTGGCCCGCACATGCTGAATCGGATTGCAGGTAATCTCCGGCCCCAGCAATGACTCCAGTACATCCAGCAGGTTCGTGTTGCTCAGGAACTCGAACATGGCCAGGCCGAATTGCTGCATGATATCCAGCCCTTTGCCCACCTCCCTCGATTGACCATACAACAAGGCATATCGTCGCTCGAAAGGCTCAGCCTCGTGAAGGTCCTGGATCAGACCCTCAGCCTGCAATTCGAGAGCCCGAACCTGGATGAAACCAGCGATCTCATCGATCACCGGCTGCAGATCGCTGCTGTCGAGCACATTGCGGACACGCAGCACGCCCTGATGGCGAAATTCTTCGATTTGGGACGAACTCAATCGCATGATTCAGACCTTGTTAACAAGCTTGTAAACCACTGTGACACAGCCTATTGACGAATTTTCTCAGGCACCTAATTTCTCGAACAGACTTAGAATGTCTTCCTCCCCTACAATCCATCCATCCTACAGGAAGAAACCTACCACATGCCCAGCCCGAAGAAGGCGGCCGCCAAGAAGGCAGCCCCCAAAGCAACGCCGAAGAAGATGCCCAGCCGCGCCAAGACCACCAAGGCCCGAGTGGATTTCAAGATTCATGCACCCGACGCGCAGCAGGTGTATCTCGCCGGCTCGTTCAACGACTGGGACGCCGGCTCCAAGGCTCTGCGTCGCGGCAAGGATGACCTGTGGCGCACCTGGACGAATCTGCCCACCGGCGCCCACGAATACCGTTATGTCATCGATGGCGAGTGGGTGGAAGATCCCGCCGTCGAGGCACGTCAGCCGAACCCCTTCGGCTCGCACAACTCCGTGATTACGGTATAGCCTGAGCGCAAGCGCCAGCTCTCACAGGGCGGCAGATCTCCCAAGGTAGCAGATCGCCCTCAGCCGAACACTCTTGCAAGATCGCTCATAGCAGACCACCACGGCGGTCCGGGTCCTCCCGGGCCGCCGTTGGTGTATATCCTCAACCGGCGCGACGCCAACGCTGCTGGTCGCCATCTGCCGCTCTCAACACCATCACACTGTCCCCCTCCACCGACCAGGTAGCCGATGCCTGCCCGTCAGGCTCGAAATAGGTCCCTGTGAGCAGGAGCATCTTTTCCTGCGTCTCCCACTCGCCGGCGAATCGAAGGGTACCGCCCACGGCCAGGTCGATGGTGACCACCAGATCACCATCCGCCTTCATCTGCATCCGGACGCTGGCTTCGCCATAGCGATCATCGGTGCCTGTCGTCGTCCAGGCGCCCTCCAGTTCATGGGGCTCGGCCTCGACCGGGTCATCGACCGACGTCGAATCGGAGCCTGAACAACCGTTCAAGATGAGGCCACCGGCGAGACCCACGGCCACGACAACAGGCAGACACAGGGTCGAACAGCTGGCCCAGAAGCCTGCCCGGCCTCGTGTGACAGTCGCTGGGAACCACCGCACGATCAGTTTCCAGTGTCCCAACGCGCCCCGCCCATGGCTTCGGCCCGGGCAACGAAGGCCAGCAACTCCTCGCGCAGATCGTCCGGCAACTGCTGCAACTGGATCGTTTCGGCCGCTGCCGGACGGGCCTCAGGTCGTGACGTCCACTGGTCATCTTCACGAACCCAGCCCAGATCCGGCACACCCGGAACGCCGCTCAGGTAGTAGGTCGTGCCATGCTGTGACAGAGTGACAGCCATCTCGCAACTCCCCCGCTCAGGCGTGAGGACCGCGTGTGCGAATGATCGACGTGGCCAGAGCCGGGTCGATCTGCACGATCATTTCCGGCTCGATCCGCACGTGGCCCGGCAGATCAAAGCCCGCCACAGCCGAACGCGCGTGCCAACCCGAATACGATGCATCAGCGCCATCCTCGGCGAATTGCGACAGGGGGCCACCGAAGACATCGTGGAAGATCTTCGAATAACCATCCACGACACGCGGCGACTTCGAGAAGGCACCACCACCGGCCGAATTGACCATGCCGATACACTTCACGCAGTACCAGATGTCATTCAGCGTGCCTTCCGGATGCAATCCCCAGTGCAGGACCCGCAGATGGTTGATGCCGGCATCACGACCGGCTTCGTACCCCTCTTCCACATCGTTGTCGTCATTGGTGACCGCGCCACGCCCCCCACCGGTACCGGAGGTGAACACGAGACCGGAGGGTGTGAGGGTGATCATGCAGATGCGGCGGCCTGAAGGCGCCGGGATGATATCTTCCTTGCTCTTCAGATCGATCCCCAGCTCTTTGATGCGATCGTAGACATCGAAATCACGCTGCCAGGCAGCGGGCAGATCTGTCACGGTGGACTCCTGTGTATTGCGGCATATTGGGTGAAATGCGGTAGGCAATGGGTCTGGCAACTGGCCAAGATAGCGGCCGCCGGGACCCGACTCAACCGTGGCACCAGATGAACGTGAACAGTAGGTTCGATTCGACCCCCAACTTCACAAAAAGGACCATCTCATGGCGTTGCAGCGCCAGGACATCACCGCCGGCACACTGACCGACGCACTCGAGACCGCCCTGGAGCAGATGCGTCGTGATCGCATCGTGTCTCGGATCCTGGATCGGGATCACACCGTGTGGAAACCGGATCCCACCGAAATCAGCAATCGCCTCGGTTGGCTCGACAGCCCGGCGACCCTCACCGCCGAACTCGACTCGATCAAGGCCTTCGTGCAGGAGGTCCGTAACGAGGGCTTCACCCACGCCCTGTTGCTGGGCATGGGCGGCTCGAGCCTGGCCCCGGAGGTCTTCCGGCGAATCTTTGGTGCAGCCTCAGGGCATCTGGACCTGCGCGTACTGGACAGCACCGATCCGAGTGCGGTGAAGGCAGCCTTCGACGCCAGCCCCGCAGCCACCACACTCTACCTGCCGGCGACCAAATCCGGTGGTACCGTGGAGACCCTCTCCTTCCTCAAATATGGCTATCAGCACGCCCGCCAGTCTCTGGGAGCTGAAGCGGGCAGATCCTTTGCAGCCATCACCGATCCGGGCAGTGGCCTGGCCGACCTGGCCGCCGAGTTGAACTTCCGTCACATCTTCCTGAACGATCCGGATATCGGCGGCCGGTATTCGGCTCTGTCCATGTTCGGCATCGTACCAGCCGCCCTGTGCGGCGTCGATGTGGCGGCCCTGCTGGCAGCAGGCCAGACCGCAGTCGATGAACTGACCCAGCTCGATGTGGATGCGCCATCCGTGCTGCTGGGCGCCCTGTTGGGTGTGGGTGCACGACACGGGCGCGACAAACTGACCCTGCGCGCGACCCCGTCACTGGCACCCTTCGGCGTGTGGATCGAACAGTTGATCGCCGAGAGCACGGGCAAGGAGGGGCACGGCATCCTCCCCGTTGAGGGTGAACCGGTCGGTGAACCGCAGGAATACAGTGAGGATCGGCTCTTTGTCGAAAGCCGTCTGGCGACGGATGCAGAAGACACAGAATCAGAGGGCTCGGAGATCGGGGCCGCGGGGCCCACAGGCGCAGGCGCAGGAACCCGGGCCACCCTCGACCAGCTGTCACAGGCCGGTCACCCCGCCGCCCGGATCCTTGTGGAAACACCGACCGATCTGGGCGCGGAAATGGTGCGGTGGGAGATCGCCACCATCGTTGCAAGCCATCTGCTGCAGATCAATCCCTTCGATCAACCCGATGTCGAATCCGCCAAGATCCAGGCCCGTGCCATGGTCTCCTCCTACCAGGAGACGGGTGAACTGCCATCGACGCAGATCAGCTTCAGCGAAGGCCCCGTCGATGCCAGTGGCGACGTGACCGGCAAGAGCCTCGTCGAACTCTGGCAAGGTGTGCTGTCCTCATCGACGACATCCTATATCGCCCTGCAGGCCTATCTGCCCCCCTCACAGGACACCGACGACGCCTTGCTATTGCTGCGCCGGCACCTGCGCGATGCGACGATGAAGGCGACGACCAGTGGGTATGGGCCGCGCTTCCTGCATTCGACCGGCCAGCTACACAAGGGAGACGGCGGCAAGGGGCTCTTCATCCAGCTGACCTGCGATGACGAGAACGATGTGCCGATTCCTGATGATGCAGGCAGCGGGTCTCAGGTCGCCGGGGCCCAGGTCGACGGCTCTCAGGTCGCTGCGAGCACCATGGATTTCGGCGTGCTCAAGGCCGCCCAGGCACTGGGTGACGCACAGGCATTGCGCCAGGGATCTCGGACGGTCATCCGCCTGCACATGCGCGGCAGCATCTCCGCGGCACTGCAGAGACTGACTCAAACCCTCGAAACCTCCATCAACTGACATCTGACAACGAGAGAAAACATGCGACTTGGAATGATTGGATTGGGACGGATGGGCGCCAACATGACCACCCGGCTCCTTGGGGGTGGGCATGAGATCGTTGCCCACGATCGCAGCGAAGAGGCGATCCAGGGCGCCGTGACCGGTGGCGCCGAGGGTGCCGATTCCCTGGCCGCCGTCGTCGATGCACTGAGTGCCCCCCGCGTCGTCTGGGTGATGGTGCCATCCGGTGATCCCACACAGCAGACGATCGAAGCCCTCGCCGGCCTGCTGAAGCCCGGTGACACGGTCATCGATGGTGGCAACAGCAACTACAAGGAGACGGTGAAGCGGGGTGAGATGCTGGCCGAATCCGACATCCACTTCGTCGACGTCGGTACCAGTGGCGGCGTCTGGGGCCTGAAGGAAGGCTACAGCCTGATGATCGGCGGCGACGACAGTGCCGTGAAGGCCCTGCAGCCCATCTTCGAGACCCTGGCGCCAGGCGCCGAGCTCGGTTGGGGACACGTAGGCCCCACCGGTGCCGGCCACTTCACCAAGATGATCCACAATGGCATCGAATACGGCATGATGCAGGCCTTCGCCGAGGGTTTCGCCATCCTCAAGAAGAAGACGGAATTCGACCTAGATCTGCACCAGATCTCAGAGATCTGGCAGCACGGATCGGTCGTGCGATCCTGGCTCCTGGATCTGACGGCCGAAGCATTGAAGCAAGACAGCGAGTTGGCAGACATCGCCCCCTTCGTCTCTGATTCGGGCGAGGGCCGCTGGACCATCGCCGAAGCGATCGACCTGGATGTGCCAGCACCCGTCATCACCCACTCGCTGATCGCTCGCCTGCGTTCGCGCGATGAACTCGGTTACGGCGACCGTCTCCTGTCAGCGATGCGCAATCAATTCGGCGGCCACGCGATCAAGAAGGCCGAATAGACTTCTACTGTACCGGTAACCAGCGCGGGTCCTGCGGAGATCCGCGCTGGCTGTCTGGACCTCTGCTCCCGCCAGACATGGAATATCCTGAGAAATTCCACTCAGGCGGCGGGAAAGCGCACTCCCGAGTGGAATATCGCCGTCTCTTCTACTTCACGCGATATCCGGAGATGCGACGGAGTAGAAACCAGCGGCCATTTTCCACTTCCCGCGCTACCAGATCCGCCGAGCGGTGACTCAGTGCAGTCTCCGCTCGCCGCTGAGCACCCCCCGAATCTCAGCCATCTCCGCTCGAGCTGGCACGCGTGCAACCGCCGGGCGCTCCTAGTGCAGTCCCCGCTGGCCGCTGAGCCCTCGATTCGGCCCCGGGTGCCAGGCGGGATTCTCGCTTCCCACCAGTCGTCCCTCCGAAATCCAGGGCAGATCCGAGCCATACAACTCCTGGATCAGCCGATCCTGTAATTGACCCAGAACTGTGGCATAGGCCGGATCCCCGGCAACATCGGCCAGTTCCTGCGGATCCTCCTGCAGATCGAAGAGCTGACTCACATTGCCCGCCGGGTAATAGATGAGCTTGTGCTGACCGTCATGCATCATGCGCGTCGCAGAGGCGCCCTCGCCGATCTCGCCGTAGAGATGTGAGCGCTGCGCCTGACCCACCATGGACATGCCTTCGACACAGTCAGGGACATCGACGCCAGCCATCTGCAGCAGGGTCGGCATGATGTCCTGCCACCCGACCAGGCGCGAGTCGACCCGGTTGCAGCCCACCTGATCCTGCTGTGCCGCCGTCCCGCACAGGATCATCGGGATCTGCGCAGACTCTTCGTAGAAGAGCCGCTTCCCCCACAGCCCGTGTTTGCCGAGCATGTCGCCGTGGTCGGAACTGAAGAGGATGATCGTATTGTCGAGGAGCCCCTCCTCGCGCAGTGTGCCGATCACGACACGAAGCTGATGGTCGATGTGGGTGCACAGAGCGTAGAAGGCGCGTCGCGCCGTCCGCAGATCGTGATCGCTCAGCAACTCCCCCGCCTCACGACGACCTCGCAGCGGCGCCGGCAACTTCTCCACATCATCTGACCAGGCCCCCATACTCGGTGTATCGATCGGCTTCTCGCGATACATGTCCACGTAGTCCTTCAATGGGGCCAGCGGTGGATGCGGGTGACAGTAAGACAGATACCAGAATCCAGGTCGACTCGGATCGCGGCGCCGGATCATCCGTGACATCTCCCGCGTCGTCCAGTTTGTGACGTGATGTTCCTCGGCAAGATGCCACGGCCGATTCACGTATTCGTTGTTCCCCATGCCATGCAGGAACTGCGATCCCCCGTGACCCTGATCCCGCAGATACGCCTCGTAGTCATCCTCCACGCCCCACTGCGTGCGCCCTTCCTCTCCCAGCAGCACGTCATCGAAACCGATGCGATCGCGCTGCGGATGCACGTGTAACTTGCCCACGGCATAGGCCTGATACCCGCCATCACGGAAGGCCTGCGCCATGGTCGGCAGTTCAGGCATGGGCCAGTCGGTGAAGACACGATCGCCGTGCGTGCGAGGCGGGCAACCCGTCATCAGCGTTCGCCGAGCCGGAATACAGACGGGCGTCTCCGCGTAAGCACGCGGGAATCGGACACCATTGCGGGCCAGTTGATCCAGCGTCGGCGTCTGCACACACGGATGTCCGTTGATGCCGAGTAGAGAGCCGAACCAGTGGTCGGTTGTGATCAGCAGAACGTGGGGGCGTTGATCGGCCATCTGCTCTGTCATGGAATTCCCGTCATCATCTTGAGAAATGGGTCATGGAGCTTATGTTTGGGCAAAAGACTTGATCGACATTATCACAAAGGAACACACAAATGCCCAATGTGGCTCAGGTTTTGAAAGAGGAGATCACGCGTCTGGCTCGCAAGGAAGTCAGAGGTAGCTTCGATCCGCTGCGAGAGCAGGTCCGGCTCCTGCGCAAGACGGTTCGGGCTCAACAGACAACGATCAATCGTCTGGAGCGTTCGCTGGCCAAGATCGTGGAACAGTCGGGGGCCACAACGGGAGCCAATCTGCTTGCGCCGGAGGCACAGACCCAAGCCGAGGGCTCGCGCGCCCGGATAACAGCGGCATCGATCCGTCGCCACCGCCATCGTCTCGGCCTGTCGCAGGCCCAACTGGGCGAACTGGTCAGTGTGAGTACGAACTCCATCGTCCGCTGGGAGCAGGGCTCGTCACGCCCCCGAGCCCAATACCGCGCCGCCCTGCTGCGGCTACGCGACCTGGGGGTCAAAGACGTGCGCCGTATGCTCGTCGACTGACGGGAACGGGCCAGACCTGATCAAGCAGACCTGACAGACGTGATCGACCAGACGTGATCGGGCAAAATGTCATGCATGGCGCAGGACGTCGGATCACTGGCCTGACGCAGAATGGGCCCCGGTACCAAGAGGTACCGGGGCCCTTCCTATTGCTCAGCTACATAAACTCAACATCCTCAGCCGTTCACAATCAGGATCTCGACGCGATTCGGAACGGCCTCCGATGACTGTCCTGAACGGCCGTACGCTCAGCGACCGGCAGACTCAAACAGGTCACGTCCGGCGACGAGCGCCTCGATCTTGCGATCGGCGATGGAGCGCTTGAGCATCCAGAATCCACAGTCCGGGTTGATGTAGGCGATCCGCTCGATGCCTACAGCGGCTACGGTCTTCTCGATCTGTCGTGCAATATCCTCGGCCGATTCGACCACATTCGACTTGATGTCCACCACGCCAAGACCGAAACGGATCTTCTCGTCGATCTCCTGCAATTGGGGCAACTCCCAGTTCCCCCGATGGGCCAGCTCCAGCAGCACGTGATCCGCATGGAGGCCACTCAGGTAGCCGATCAGCTGTTCCCAGCTGCCCTTCTGAATCGACTGGCCGCCGTAGTTGCCGAAACACAGGTGCACGGCGGGCGTCGTCTTCACCTGGCGCAGGATTCGATTGATCCCATCCAGCGCCCACTCCCACTCTTCCGGATGGCCCGGCAGATTCGCTTCGTCTACCTGCACCACTTCGGCATCGATCTCAGCCACCTGGGCAGCCAGCACATCGGCCAAGGCCGCACACAGTGCATCGGGCGAGCCATAGTGGTTGTCCAGCAGCGTCTTGCACAGCATGTGCGGACCTGTAAGCGTGAACTTCAGATCCGACTTCGTCAGCGATCGGGCCAGAGCAAAGTCGCGCGGCAGATCCAGAGACCCTTCATCCAGCGGGCCATCGACGACGGCACTGGGACGCACACGGAAGGACATGCCAGCGTCACGGCGAAAGGCGGCCAGGTCAGTACGGGTGATCGACGATCTCACATTCCCCAGAGGCTTCACGAAATACTCAATCATACCATTCGTATCCGGATGATTGATGTCGAAGCGCCCCAGTTCACCATCGGCGATCAGATCGATCCCCGCATTCTCCTGCGTCTTCATCACCACGGCCATCGCGTCGGCCAGGGCTTGCTCGGAAGGTAGTGCGGCGAGCCAGTCGGGGACCGGATAACTGCCCACAACCGTCGTCTGAATACTCATGGAACTCTTGTCTCCTGAATGGGATAGATAATTTGGGATACTTGCATCGGCGACTTCACCTCAATCTGCCGACCTCGACTGCTCAAGGGCCTCGAGGACGATATCCCGCGTGATCACTTCCGGGAGTATCGTGGGCGCATCGGCTCTGCCACCGGCAAAGATCACGTATAAGGGTACGCCAGGACGCCCGAAGGCGTGCAGCATCTGCGTGATTTCCGCATCTCGATTCGTCCAGTCCGCCTTCATCAGAACCACATCACCCGCAGTGAACGCCGCCATCACATCAGCATCATTGAGCACAACGCGTTCATTCACCTTGCACGTCCAGCACCAGTCCGCCGTGAAATCGATGAATACCGTTCGACCGGCGCCGATGAGTTCCTCCACCTGCTGACGATCGAAAGGCTGCCACCTGTCATCGCTGGCCAGGCTGTGCCTCGTTGCCGGTTCCTGCGTGAGCAATGGGTGGATCATCTGATGGTAACCGACCCCGGCGATGAGAATCGCGATCACCCAGATCACTCGGCGGCGACGCCGGGAGGATCGCAGATCCAGCCACTGGCCGACCAATGTGGCGGCCATGGCCAGACAGAGCAGGAAACCAGTGGTCCAGACGACGGCCTCCATGCCCAATTGTCGTCCAAGCACCCAGAGCAGCCAGAGCGATGTGGCCATCAGCAGGAATGCCATCGACTGCTTGAAGCGTTCCATCCACGGACCTGGTGCCGGCAACCGCTGAACCCAACCGGGTCGCCAGGCCAGCAGGGCATAAGGCAACGCCATACCCACACCGGTCGTAGTGAAGACGGCCATCGTCGTGGAGGCGGGTTGAGAAAAGGCGAACCCGAGTGCCGAACCGAGGAAGGGCGCCGTGCAGGGTGTGGCCAGAATCGTCGCCAGAATGCCATTGGCAAAACTGCCCACGACACCCTCACGATCGGCCAGTCCCCCCAGCGTCCCACTGCTGCCGGGCAATCGAATGTTGACCACACCGAACAGACTCAGGGCCAGCACAAAGACCAGCGCGGCAAGGGCGATGACGAAGGCCGGCGACTGGAATTGAAAGCCCCAGCCGATCTGCTCACCCGTGGACTTGAGAGCGATCACGATGAGACCGAGGAGCACGAAGGTCGCCACCACACCGGCGCTGAAGGCGAGCCCCAGTTGCCGTACCCGCCCGGCCGATTCGCCTGCCTGCGACACGAGGGCCATCACCTTGAGGGAGATCACCGGCAGCACACAGGGCATCAGATTCAGAATGGCCCCGCCCACCAACGCCATGAGCAGGTAGATCCAGATCGACCGGTTGGCATCGTGGAGGCCAAAGTCGGTCGCCAGCAGGTCGACGCCGGCATCGGCGGCAACGGCGATCAGATCCAGATTCACCTGCCGGTACTGGGCCTGTCCCTGGGCATCGTGATAGGCAACGACGGCCGTCATCTGCTCAGGCGCCGACTCGCCCGCATAGGGAACGACACCGAAGCGCACGTCCACCGCACCCGCGTCGACGCGACGCGTACCGGCTAAGATGTAGACATCCTCGCCTGCGGAGAGTGGAAACACATCTGGCAGGCCGTCCGCTGCGCGGGCAGTACCCGTCAGGCTGATTTGCACATCGAGGGAGCCGTCCGGGCTCGACTGGACCGTGGCTTCGTACGTGACATGGGAACTATCAGCGGCGGTCCACGGCTGAATCACGGTGGCCCGGGCTGCTGCAATGAGATCCGGATCGATGGTGGCCGGTCCCAGGGAAACGGTCAGCGTCGTATCACCGGGTATGCAGATCTCGGCACAGACAAGCCAGGACACATTGGCCGTGATCTCTACCGGGGTCGCTGTGGTTTGATCACCGACGGTCAACGTCGTGAGCAACGTGACACGATCCGCGTACCCAAAGACCGTCAGATCACCGGATTCGGTATATCGATTGGGACCGGGCCAGTGCAATGGGCCCGCCTGCCAGCCGTCGGGCAACCCCCACTCGACCTTCGTGGGCAGACCTGCATCACCACTGTTGGCCCAATAGGTATGCCAGTGATCCTCCATGCTCAGGACGATGGCTGCCGTCAGCGTATCCCCCGCAGACAGGCCGGCCCCCGATGTGCCCGCGTCGTCGAACAGGAGTCGGGCTGTCACCGGATGCCGATCGAAGTTCAGCTGGGCCCCGCCGGCAACAGCGCTCAGCAGGGCAATCACCAGTACGAGCCATCCGTTGAGAACGCCGCGCGCCAGATAACCGGACCCACGACGGCTGGTCACGAAGCCTTCAGATGTGCCGGACGTGGTGCGACTGGTTGTGCAGAAGATGCTCATCTCGCCGACTCGCTCTGGGTCACCAGGTTCGCCGCTGTACGTCCCGCAAAGGCCACACCGAAGGCGATCAGCGTGCCGATGACGATGAACCAGGGCCATCCCAGACCCGTACCACTCTTGATGAGAAACACGGTCACCATACTCGCCAGGGCACCGAGGGCATTGCTGATCGTGTTGCCGCGGGTTCGTGTCATGAAACCGAGCAGGAAGATGCCCAGCAATGCGCCATAGAAGAAGGTCATCACGCCTAGGGCGATGGACAGCAGATCCGTATCAGGATTCGCCTCGTAGTAGTGGACGACCATGAGCGCTACCCCGACCAGCAGCACACCGACGACACCCGTCGCCCAGCGACCGACGCGAAGATAGTGACGCTGATCAGCTTCGGGCCGGAAGAAGGGGCGGTAGAAATCACTGACGAAGGTCGCACTCATGGCACTCATGGCCGAGTCCAGACTGGACATGGCCGCGGCGAAGACGGCAGCCAACACGAGTCCACCGACACCCACGGGCAGCACATCGACAATGTAATAGAGGAAGACGTGGCCATTGCGCCCCTGCGCAGCTAGCTCGCTGGCACGTTCGGCCATCGGGTGAGATGGGGCCAGGTGCTGGAGGTAGACGAACAGCAGCAGCCCGACGCCGAGGAACAGACAGGTGACCACGACGCTGACGAAACCACTCACCCACAACGAACGTTGCCCATCGGCCGAGTCGCGGCAGGTGAGCAGCCGCTGCACCATGTCGTGATCGGTACCGTGCGTGGCCATGGTCAGGAAAAACCCGCCGATCACAGCGGGCAGGATGTGATATGGATTGTAGAGAAATGCGAGATCACCCTGCACCGTGCGCCAGTCGAGATCGAAAACGCGCAGCTTCTCGTGTTCGCTCAGGAATCCCCAGATCTCGCCACCACTCAAGGGTGTGATGCCGTAGAGGTGGACCAGGGCGATCACTCCCCCACCGATCAGGACGATGGCTTGCAGCACATCTGTCCAGACGACGGCCTTGATCCCACCGAACAAGGTATAGGCGACGGCAACGATGCCGAGCAGCACGATGGAACTGCGCATGTCGAGCCCCGTCGCGACTTCGATCGCAATCGCGGCGATGAACAGACGCGCGCCACTGGCAAACAGACGACCCAGCAGGAAGACGGCAGCCGTCGTGCCTTGTGTGGGCACGCCGAAACGCGTCGTCAGATACCCGTAGACTGTGAACACGCGCAACCGGTAGAAGGCGGCGATGAAGACGGAGGCCAGCACGAAACGGGCTGCGACGGTACCGATGGAGAATTGCAGATAGGTCAGATCCCGCGTCAGGCCCTGTTCGGGGGCACCCAGGAATGTGGCCGCACTGGCCTCGGTTGCCACCATCGACAACAGTGCCGCCCACCAGGGGATATTCCGACCACCCAGGTAGTAGTCCTCCAGGTCGTCCTGCTTGCGGCCCAACCACGCACCCATGCCGATCGTCGCCGCCAGATAGACGGCGATCACGGCCCAATCGATGCCGGTCATGTATTGCTCTCCATCGATCCCTCTACTGCATGGGCAGCCACCACATCGGCGTCGAGGTCGAAACCAAGACCCGCGCCATCCGGTACGGTGATATAACCATCTTCGACCAATTCTACCGGGCGCAGCAGATCGGCACGCCAGTCGACTTCACCAAAGGCCCATTCGAGGATGAGGAAGTTCGGAATCGTTGCCGCCACCTGGACACCTGCCATCGTCGACACCGGCCCCGCCGGCGAATGCGGCGCCACGTGGACCTGATGGATCTCGGCCTGGTGGGCGATGCGACGACACTCGGTGATGCCGCCTGCATGTTTCACATCCGGCATCAGGATGTGGACGGCGCGCCCGGTCACGTAGCGCTCGAATTCGGCCCGGCCAAAGAAAGATTCCCCACCGGCCGTGGTCTGACCACTGTGCGCCGTAACGTGGGCATTGGCCTCGATCTGGTCGCGTGGCAGGGGCTCCTCGAACCAGAACAGATTCAGTGGCCTCACCGCCGCCGCAATGCGCATGGCCAGCGGCAGATCGAAACGACAGTGGCAGTCCACCAGCAATTCCACTTCGCCACCAATCGCTTCACGGCAGGCGCGCAATCGAGCCAGCCCCTTTTCTACATCATCCCACACGCCATCACGATCCTGGTGACCGGCGCGGATCTCGTCGAAGGGCGTCGCCTTCACAGCGCGAAAACCTGCCTTCACCGCCGCCTCTGCAACCTTGGCAAATCCCTCAGGAGATCGGTCTCGTGTGCCACGATTCATATTCGCGTAACAACGCACGCGCTCCCTCCGGCGACCGCCCAGCAGCCGCCACGCAGGGACATCCATCGCCTTGCCCGCGATATCCCACATGGCCTGATCGATGGCACTCACCGCCGTGGCGCCCACCCGGCCGGAGCTGCCAGAGAACACGGCACTGGCCTGGGCTGCTCTCTCCCACACCACCTCGGGTTGGGTTGGATCCAGCCCCTCGATCCGCTCACCAAGCTGTCGCAGGCAGACACGGACCAGTTCGTCGTTGCCACTCTGACTGGCCTCGCCCACGCCCTGAATTCCAACATCGGTGTCGATGACCACGAAGAGCCAGTTGCCACGATGGCTCGCCTCGACCTCCCAGACGCGAAGATTCGTGATTTTCAAAAGTCACCCGTGCGGGATTCGTATTTCGTCGGTTTGCCGTGACTTGTGCCGCCCTGCTGTACCCATCGTGCCATCCATTCCACCACGTCGTCGATCGAGGTCTCCGGCGGCCCGAGCGCTTCCACCAGTGCCGCCGTATCACCCAGCAGCGCCGTCGACTGTTCCTGGCCCACAAATCGGGGCGTCTTGCCCAGGACCTCGCCGAAGCGCTCGCCCAGTTCCCGCACAGACAACACGTTCTGTCCCGTCATGTTGTAGACGGCAGGTGGGTTGGCGCACAGCGGGAAGGAGCGGGCCAGGTAGGCATTGGCATCACCCTGCCAGATCTGGTTCACGTGGCCCATGCTCAGATCAATGGACTCCTCCTGCCACACCCGCCAGGCGATATCATGGAGGATGCCATAGCGCAGTTCCGTCGCATAGAACAGGCGTGAGATATACAGTTGTGTGCCATGTTCCAGCGCAGCGTATTCCGCCAGCCGCTCTCCCCCGAGCCGCGACTGCGCGTATTCACCCACCGGCTCCAGTCGGCCATCTTCACTGGCACCAGACCGGTTCACGTCGGTGAAGGCGTAGACATTGCCCGAACTGACATAGATCACCTGGGACTCACGATACCGTGCCACGACCTTGGCCGGCAGCAGCGCATTCATCGCCCATGTGGTGGATGGATTACCTGAAGATCCAAACTTGAAACCTGCCAGAAAGAACACATGCGGCGCCTCGGGCAGCGCGGCCAGTGCTTCGTCGTCGAGCAGGTCGGCCTTGACCGGTTCCACCCCGATGCTGCGCATGTGATCGGCCACAGTGGGATCAGAGAATCGGGCGACGCCGAAGACGCGACGCGAGTTGCTCGTCGCCCCTGCCCGGACCAGCAATTCAGCCAGCGTCGGTCCCATCTTCCCACCCACACCGAGAATGACAATGTCACCCGTCAGTGCCTGCACGGCGTCGGTGACCGCCGCCGACGGTCTTGTCATTCGCTCGATCAGAGCCGCATCATCGAGAAGGCGTTTTGGTTCGGTCATCGTCTTCACAAACCCGTCATTCTAAGGTGGCCATCGAGGGTGCCACTGGTTGCTGTCGAGGTAGCCGGTTATCTTACGCCCCTCGATCTGTCCCGTCGAGTGGCACGGCACGTCGCCGCTGCTGACGGGTCTCCCCTTGTGACACGTCGCCGATCATCTCCCCGATGTCCGACCCACATGGCAAGACTGAGCGTGGCTCCCTCGACCTGTTTGAGTCGGGACGCCGCGCCGCCAACGAGCGCGATCAACCACTGGCTGCCCGCCTGCGGCCTCGCACGCTCGACGAATTCGTCGGCCAGGAGCACATCCTCGGTCCGGGACGATTGCTTCGTCGTGCCATCCAGGCCGACCAGATCTCGTCGCTGCTGTTCTATGGTCCGCCGGGAACGGGCAAGACGACGCTGGCCCTCGTCATCGCCAATACGACACGCTCCCATTTCATCACCATCAATGCGGTGCTCTCCGGTGTCGCCGACATCCGTAAGGGGATCGCCGAAGCCAAGGAACGCCGCGACCTCCACGGTCATCGGACGATCCTCTTCGTCGATGAGGTCCATCGCTTCAACAAGGCGCAACAGGATGCCCTGCTGCCATGGGTGGAGAATGGGACCGTCATCCTCATTGGGGCCACGACGGAGAATCCCTACTTCGCCGTCAATCGCCCCCTCGTCTCCCGGAGTCGTGTCTTCCAGCTTCGTTCTCTGGTGGATGAGGACCTGCGTCGGATCATCGAGCAGTCGCTGACTGATCCACGCGCCTTCGATGGTCGCCGCATCGAATTGGATACCGATGCCCGGGATCATCTGGTCAGTGTCGCCAACGGGGACGCCCGCGCCGTGCTCAATGCCGTTGAACTGGCCGTGGAGACGACGCCCGCTGATGAGCGTGGCATCATTCGGATCGATCTGAATGTGGCCGAGGAATCGATCCAGCAGCGCGCGGTGCTGTACGACAAAGAGGGCGACTATCATTTCGACACGATCTCCGCCTTCATCAAATCCATGCGCGGCTCAGATCCGGATGCCACCGCCTACTGGCTGGCTCGCATGGTCTATGCCGGCGAGGATCCGCGTTTCCTCTTCCGCCGCATGCTCATCTTCGCCTCCGAAGATGTGGGCCTGGCCGATCCCCATGCCCTGGAGGTCATCAACACCGCCGCCGAGGCCTTCGATCGTGTGGGGCTTCCCGAGGGGCGCTTTCATCTGGCCCAAGCTGCCCTCTATCTGGCCACGGCGCCCAAGAGCAACTCCGTCTTCGCCTTCTTCGATGCCCTGGCTGCCATCGAGAAGGAGCTTGATCACGAGGTCCCGAATCACCTCAAAGACGCCAGCCGCGATAGTGAGTCCCTCGGACACGGCGCCAACTATCTCTATCCCCATGCCTTCCGCGACCACTGGGTCGCCCAGCAATACCTGCCCTCGGCCATGCACGGTCGCGTCTTCTACCAGCCCTCCGACCAGGGCCGTGAGCGCGCTGTTGGAGACGAGGTCCGCCGACGGCGTGAACTGCAACTGGCAGCCGTCGTGGATGTTGACGATGGGCAGATTCTGACCACCTCTCCCGAGGACGCCTCCCGCGATCAATGGCTCGTACGAGCCACGGGAGAGGTCAGTGCGATTCTCTCCGACATCCGTCAGCGGCTTTTCGCCGACCTCAGAGTGGCACGCCACGATCGTGTCCTGGATCTGGCCGCCGGTTCGGGTCTGCTCACCTGGGAAGCCCTGCGACGCGCGCCCGAGGGGGGGGTATGGTCGGTCTGTCGCGACAAGACGATGGCCGTTGCCATTCGAGAGATGTCGGGCCAGCATCTGCCCGAACTTGAACGGCCCGTCGTGCTGGAGGGACCATTGACCAACCTGGGCGATCTGCTGCATCTGCACGATCAGGATGAGGTCCGCTTCGATGTCGTACTGGCTCGTAATGCCCTGATCGATGTGGCCGAGCGTGAATCGGCATTGAAAGCCGTAGCCGCCACCATGGCACCCTCAGCCTATCTGCGGCAAGCCGAGACCGTTCCACGCCTGTCACAACGTCTGTGCGACCTGGTCGATCTGACGCTGATGGAAGACGAGGAGTTGGCCGCACGCGTGCTCAAGGCGGAAGAGACGATCTACGCCGACAAGAGGAATCCACGTGTTACGTGGGAACCGGAGGATCTGGCTCGCATGTGGACGTCTGCCGGCCTGATCGATGTCGAGATCGACGTGCATTCATATCGCAGCCCGCGGCGACTGACCCACGCCCAGCTGGGGATGTGGTTCAATCCGGGCGGCGAATTGCACCGCACCTTTGCCAGCTACCTGAGCCGGCAGCTGGAGCCGGCAGAACTGAAGAAGGTTCGACACTTCTTCGAAGAGCGTCTGATCAATCGCGATGTGGAATGGACGACGACCGTCGCCTTCGTGCGTGCCAGGATGCCCGGCGATACCGCCTGAAGGAACGACAGTACGACAATCGCTGAGGCCTAGTCCGTTAGGTCGCCGGCCGCTTCCTCAATCGTGCGCACACCCTCCAGAACACGACGCCCCTGCTCGACCATGCCCTTGTATCGGTCCATCAGATCGGTGCCGATCGGCGCCAGTTCATCGGGTCCATTCCACGACGCGGCGTAGTCTTTGAAATACTCGTCGAAGTGGTCCGGCAGCAGCGGCAACACCCAGTCCAGCGCCGTATAGACGATCCCCGCCGTGTGCGTCGCCTTGAGCCACTCGACGCCATCGGGCAGGAAGCGGCTGATCAGGAGAACGATGACGCTGATGATCATCGAGGCGATCAGCAAGCCCAGTGTGGTCCCGAGAATCTTGTCGACAACACCCAGGAACAGCGCGTCCACGGCCGACTTCAGGACGCGGGCCAGCAGATTCACGCTCAAAGCGATACTGACGAACACGAGAGTGAAACCAGCTACGAACTGCAGCACGGAATGGCCGAGATCCGGTAGCAGCGCCATGGCGGCACTGTGGAGATAGAGTCCCCCGAGCAGGCCGGTGGCGACGGCGACCAGGGCCGACAACTGCAGAATCAGCCCACGGCTGAATCCCCGCAGAGCGAACAGGCCCAGCACGCCAAGGGCTGCATAATCAAACCAGTGCACGATTGAATTCGCTCTCTCAATAGAGGTTGTCGCATGCGACGGATCCGGGTTGCGACTGACCAAGTATAGGGCGGCAGGACGACTGTCGCCGTCATGCATTGCGCGGCCATGGGCAGGACACAGATTCTGCCATCGCATCCCCGACGGGACCGACGGTTGCTCGCCCGGGGCACCTCGGCGTAGATTACGATCGCTCAGAGAGCCATTCCGGTCGCTCAGAGTCTGTAGGTCTGTATAGAATCGGTGACTTACGCCGTCATGACGACGGTCGCCAGGGAGGCGGCCACCGCGACGTGACGCGCCACCCCTCGAGGGAGATACGACGAATGCGTCGCTGCCTGCGCCGCGGCTCGGTGCCCATCCTTCTCATGGCCGCCCTCAGCGCCTGTTCCACCACAGAAGAACAGGTCCGCGACCAGATCGAAGTGCTCGCTGCCAATGACATCGAATCCGAGGGTTGGGTTGCGGGCGTCGATGAACTGACCGCACTCGGCCGTCCCGGGGCGCGCCAGTTGGTTGCACTGCTCGATCCGGCTCAGTATCGAGGTGTGAAATACCGCGAATTCCGCGATGAACAGGAGAAGCTGCGCACCGGCGCTGCCCTCGTGTTGGGTCGCATCCGTCACAAAGCCGCATCGGCCAGCATGGATGACCGAATCGCCGTGGCCTACACCTTCTCGGAACGTTATGCAGCACTGCGCGCCGTCGGGGATCTGGGCTTCACTCAGGTCGCCGTCAACAACGTGACCGCCCAACTGAAGGACTCCACCGCCTCCATCCGGCTCCTGGCAGCGATCGCCCTGATGAAGATGGGTGAAAACACGGCCCTTGATACGATTCGTCATGCCATCGCCGGAAACGATGATGAAGCGGCCCATCAGGCCATTGGAGAACTCGAATTCGCCAACTACTTCGGCGTTCGCCTCCTGGTTGAGATGCGCGACAAGGTCCCGGCCAGGAAGAAGCGCCTGGATGAGGCCCTGGATCTGGTCGGCTCTCAGTTGGCGATCCAGCTCACGAATGACGATCCCGAGACGCGTCGTGAGTCGGCCGAGGCGCTTGGTGACGTCGGCAATCTGGCCGCCGCTGAGCCCCTTGCCGTGCTGCTTACAGACCCCAGTACTCTCGTCCGCTACGCGGCAGGTGCATCGCTGGCGCGTCTGAAGGACGATCGCGGCATCGAATTTCTCTTTGATGGCCTGGACGACGAAGATCCGATCCAGCGCCTGAATGCCGTGCGCTCCCTCATCGATGTGGAGCGGCTGTCAGGCGGTGTATCTACACGCCTGCTGGCCGGTCTCGAGGCGGCGGATCCACGTCTGCGATCTGCCGCGGCGCAGGTCCTGGGTCAAGCGCAGGTGGCCGATGCCGTACCTGCTCTGATCGAAGCCGTCAACGACGATGACCCACAAGTCCGCTGGAGTGCCGTCATCTCGCTGGGGCGCATGGGCACCGATGAGAGTCGTGATGCGCTGCAAGCCCTTCTCGACGACGACGACAGCACCGTCGCCTACTACGCGCAGTGGGCCCTCGACCGATTGGGGGCTGGTTGATGTCCTGCCTCTCCACCTACCGCCAATGGCTTACCATGTCCAGACGTATTGTCCCCCTTGCCGTCCTCTGCCTGCTGACACTGACTCCTGATGCCGTGAGGGCCGCCGAAACTGCCGAGACCATCCTCATTCGTGCCGCCCTCGGCAGAGACCTGACCGGTCGTCGCCGTGGGGACGCGGAGTTGATGGTCGATGCATACAACGAGGATCACTTCGTCGTCTATGACGGTGGTCAGAGCGCCAGTGCCGCCAGCTGGACCCCGATTCACGTGGACTACGAGAGTTACGAGCAGGAATTGGGCCGGCAGCTGGGAGCGAACCGTTACGATGTCGCACGCGCCGTCGTCTTCATCGGTGTGTGGAAGGACAAGGCCTTCGTAACGACCATCGATTCGGGTCTGGTCATCGACCGGCAGTCCTCCCAATCGACGCCCTACTACGACCGTCGATTCTGGACCTTCGCCAAAGAGGATGAGGAATGGCTGGCGACGGGATTCATTGCTGCCTACGGCGATACGGCCAGCACTGCCGCGCCGGACGGCATCGCAGATGCTGATGTCGCACAGGCCCTTGCCGACGAGGCGGCAGCCTGGAACAGTGGCAGCCCAGGCGAGGTGGCTGGCTTTGCGGCTGAAGAATTCATCGCCGTCGAATCCAAGTTCAGCAGCAATCCCGCCCTGTGGATGATCACATTTGCAGATCGCGACGAATACCGCGAGTGGCTCGATGAGCGACTCACCCGCGTCTCCTACACGGTTAACCGTGAGGTCCTACACGTCCGTGTCAGTGCAGACGGGAATGAAGCAGTGGCCGTCACGCGTGACCAGGTGCGTGCTGACCACGTCGCGGGCAGTGCGGTACATGAACAGGAGAGGCATACATACTGGCTCCTGCAGCGTCGCACGGGCGACTGGGTCGCGACCTGGGCCTTCTGGAAGTCGAAGGCCATTCCTGCATCTACCTCTGGTGGCACAGCCCCCTGAACTGACTCGAACACAGCGGCATCCGGCCATCCCGAGGCGGCTGAACACTTGGCCCCTCGGCTGCACAGATCGCCAGACCTTCCACCACCAAACCGGGCTGGCGGCCCGATTCGGCCGCCGCAATTCTGGTTGTACTGGTTGGTTGTCACGGCCGGTATTGGCCGCATCGAGGAGCCATTGTGTCTGAGAAACTCAACAACTACGAGAACACCAATCGCCTCTTCGACAAGGCGGCCGATGTCATCGACCTCGATGAGGGCATGCGCCGAATCCTGAAGACGCCATTCCGAGAGATAAAGGTCGAGGTCCCCGTCCGCCTGGACGATGGGCACATCGAGGTCTTCATCGGCTATCGGGTGCAGCACAATGGCGCCCGTGGACCCATGAAGGGTGGCCTCCGATTTCACCCTGAAGTCGACTTCGACGAGGTGCGCTCCCTCGCTTCCCTCATGACATGGAAGACGGCCCTCGTCAATGTGCCCTTTGGCGGCGCCAAGGGTGGCATCACCTGCGATCCGTGGCAGATGTCGCAACGCGAACTGGAAATGCTGACGCGACGCTTCACGTCCCGCATGGGTCTGGCCTGGGGGTTGCACCGCGACATTCCCGCGCCAGATGTAAACACGAATGCGCAGGTGATGGCATGGATCATGGATCAATACAGCCAGCGTTACGGGTACACGCCGGGCATCGTGACCGGCAAGCCGCTGGGATTGGGTGGGTCCCCGGGCCGTGAGGCGGCCACGGGCCGCGGCGTCAGTATCATTACGCGGGAAACCTGCCGGGATCTGGGCATCGATCTGAATGGCGCCTGCATCGCCATCCAGGGTTTCGGTAATGTGGGATCCTACACAGGTAAATTCCTGCACGAGATGGGCGCGAAGATCGTTGCTGTTAGCGATGCCAGTGGCGGGTTGTTCGCCGGTGGCGGTCTGCCCGTAACCGAATTGTTCGATCACACCTATGAACACCGCACCATCGAGGGCTTCGGCCAGGGCGAATCCCTGTCGAATGAGGATCTGATCACCCTCGACTGCGACATCCTCATCCCCGCCGCCCTCGGTGGCGTCATCACGCAGGACAATGCCCGACAAGTTCGGGCCCGGATGGTTGTGGAGGCCGCAAATTCACCCATTACAACTATTGCCGATGCCATCCTTAACGAGCGTGAGATCACCGTCGTGCCTGACATCCTCGCCAATGCAGGGGGCGTCACGGTGTCATATTTCGAGTGGGTGCAGAATATCCAGGCCATGACCTGGGACGAGGAACACGTGAATGCCCAGCTCGAGAAGATCATGGTTCGCTCGTACAAGGAAGTGACGCAGCTGATGAAGGAGAAACACGTGCCCATGCGCACGGCGGCCTTCATGATTGCGATCCAGCGGGTGGCCGACACGGAGAAGATGCGCGGCGGCTTCTAGGCGAAGGCTTGCCCGTTCCACCAATGGGAGACACGCTTCATGGAGTCTATCGTGCCAAGAGAAGAAGTCGAATCGCTGGCCGAGGCCGAGTGAGGTAGTCGACCATGATCCCTGCCTACCTCCGTTACCCGGCCGCTGTGGCCGGCGCCCTGCTGGTGGGGTGGGTATTGCCCGCCGGTGGCACACCGCACGGTGGCCTGAGTCTGCTGCCGCCCCTGCTGGCCATCGCCGTCGCCATCGTCACAGGCCGTCTCGTGCTGGGTCTCGTTACGGCGCTATTGGGGGCCGCATTGCTCGTTGTTCCCGACGGCCACGGTATGTTCGGTGGCGGCGTATGGATCGTGCAGACGGCCGCCATCGACTTTGTCTGGAAGCCACTGAGCGACTCCTTCCAGCTTTACATCCTCGCCTTCACGGCCAGCCTCATCGGCATGGTCCGCGTGATCTCACTGGCCGGTGGAACGCGGGGGATCGCCGAGGCCCTGGCTCGACGGGCGGATGGCGCCACGACGGCGCGGCGGGCGACATTCCTGCTCGGTCTGGCCGTCTTCTTCGACGACTATTCCAATACGATCGTCGTGGGCACCACGATGCGCCCCGTCTGCGATCGATTCCTCGTGCCTCGTGAGAAATTGGCCTACATCGTCGACTCCACGGCCGCTCCCGTGGCAGGTGTCGCGCTGGTCTCCACCTGGATCGGCTACGAGGTCGGCCTCTTCCAGGACGCCATGGATCACTTGGCGACGGGCCTGTCCGGCTACGAGCTGTTCTTCCGTGCCCTCACGCTCCGCTTCTACTGCTGGTTTGCCCTGGTCTTCGTCGCCGCCAATGTCTGGTTCCGGCGTGATTTCGGCCCCATGCTGAGAGCCGAACAGCGCGCCCACGACCACGGGCAGGTCCTGCGGCCGGGCGCACAGGCGATGGATGGGCGCGAAACCGATGGCCTCGAGATGCCTGAGGGAATACGGCCCGACTGGCGCTGGGCGGCACTGCCCGTGTGGCTCGTCATCACCGGTGTCGTGGTCGGCATGCAGCTGGATGCGGGCTCTCACCCCGATGTCATCAGCGCCAGAGAACAGCTGTCAATGTGGAGTCAGCTGTACTGGAGTACCGTCTTCTCCAACGCCGACGGCGCCAAGGTGATGTTTCTCTCCGCCATGGTGGGCACACTCACTGCCCTGCTGATCGCCGTGACCCGTCGACGTGAGGCGGACGGCGTTCGACCGATCTCACTGCGCCTGGCGTGCTCGACGTGGCTGGGTGGTGTCACCGGTTTCCACCGGGCCCTCGTCATCCTCGTTCTGGCCTGGGCCATCAAAGAGGCATGCAGCGCCGTGGGCACGTCCGACTACCTCGTGGCGTTGCTGGGCAGTTCCCTGCCGCCGATCTGGGTCCCCCTCCTGGTGTTCCTGCTGTCGGCTGCCGTCGCCTTCGCCATCGGCACCTCCTGGACGACGATGGCGATCCTGCTGCCCACCACCGTGCCACTCGCGCACGAATTGGGTGGGTTGCCCCTGACCGTGATGACGGCCGCCGCCGTCCTGGATGGCAGCATCTTCGGAGACCACTGCTCGCCGATCAGTGACACGACGGTCCTGTCCTCTGTGGCGGCCGGCTGTGATCACCTCGACCACGTGAAGACCCAGATCCCCTACGCCGTAGCAACCATGGCCATTGCCGCCACCGTCGGCTACCTGGGCACAGCCAGCCTGTACTCCGGTGTCGTCGGACTGGCGTTGGGAACCATCTGCATCGTCCTTCTCGTCCGTTTCGCCGGCCAACGGGTCGATGGCCAGACTGGCCATGGGGCAGCATCGGGATCTGTAACCGACGCCTGATCTGGTCTGGACCTGCCAGCCGGCATCACCGATTTGATGAGGGGGATGTGAAGACATGAGCACCACACCGGTCCGCGCCGTCCTGGTGGGATGTGGCGGCATGAGTGGCGCCTGGCTGCGCGCCGCTGCTGAGATGGAGGATCTCGAGGTGGTTGGCCTCGTCGATCTGGATGCCGAACGCGCTGCAGGTCGACGGGACGAGTTCGAGTTGCCCCAGGCCCAGGTCGGCACCGAGATGGAAGCGATGCTCGACGACCTGCGCCCCGATGTCGTCTTCGACTGCACCGTGCCCGAAGCGCACACCAAGGTGACCGTCACGGCCCTCGAGCGTGGCTGCCATGTTCTGGGCGAGAAGCCCCTGGCCGATTCGATGGACAATGCGCGGATCTCCCTGCGGGCCGCCCGGGAGACGGGACGCACCTATGCCGTCATCCAGAATCGCCGTTATGACCCCAACATCCGCCGACTCCGGCGCCTCCTCGACAACGATGCCATCGGCTCACTGACCAGCGTGGACGCGGACTTCTACCTGGGCGCCCACTTTGGCGGCTTTCGAGCCGAAATGGACCACGTTCTGCTCCTCGACATGGCGATCCACACCTTCGACGCGGCACGTCTGATCAGTGGCGCCGATCCCGTCTCCGCCTATTGCCGCGAATGGAATCCCGCCGGCTCGTGGTTCGCCCACGGCGCCAATGCCGTCGCCGTCTTCGAGATGACCCATGGCATCGTCTTCACCTATCGCGGCAGCTGGTGTGCCGAGGGCATGAACACCACGTGGGAGAGCGACTGGCGTATCGTCGGTCAGAAGGGCTCCGTTGTCTGGGATGGGGCTGAACAGATCACGGGAGAATCAGTCGCTGCTGATGGCGAGTTCCGCTCCGAGATGACCGCCCTCGACGTCCCCGGGCCTTCACCGGATGATCGAGTCGGCGGGCACACAGGGCTGATCCGTGAGTTCATCGACAAGATCAACGACGGTGGCGAACCAGAGACCATCGTCCACGACAACATCAAGAGTCTGGCCATGGTCTTCGGCGCCATCGAATCGGCCAAGAGCGGCCGCGAAGTTCCCATCGACCTGTAACGAGAAGAGATCAACATGGCCAAGATCACCTTCATGGGTGCCGGGTCCACGGTCTTTGCCAAGAACATCCTTGGCGATGCCATGCTCAGCCCCGCCCTGCACGATGCGCACATCGCCCTCTACGACATCGATGCAAGCCGCCTGCGGCAATCGAAGAAGATGCTGGAGGTGCTGAATCGGAATACGAACAAGAAGCGTGCAAAGATCACCGCCCACCTCGGCAAGTCTCAGCGCAAGGCGGCATTGCGAGATGCCAACTATGTGGTGAATGCCATCCAGGTCGGCGGGTATGAACCCTCCACCGTCATCGATTTCGAGATCCCGAAGAAATACGGCCTGCGTCAGACCATTGCCGACACCATCGGTATCGGCGGCCTGTTCCGCACGCTGCGGACCGCACCGGTGGTCATGGCCTTCGGCAAGCAGATGGAGCAGGTCTGCCCCGACGCCCTGTTCCTGAACTACACCAACCCCATGTGTGCCGTCACCGGGGCACTGCTGCGCGGCACCAGCATCCGTGGCGTTGGGTTGTGTCACTCGGTCCAGGTCTGTGCGCCGCGCCTGCTGGAATATGTCGGCATGGAGCCGGCCAGTGACCTGCAGTGGAAAGTGGCCGGCATCAATCATCAGGCCTGGTTGCTCGAGATCACCGATGGGGGCAAGGACCTCTATCCTGAGATCAAGCAGCGCGCGGCCAGGATCATCCGCGACGCACGCAAGAAGGACGCCGAGAAGATCCGCGACATGGTTCGCCTGGAGATGATGCGCCACTTCGGCTACTACGTGACCGAATCATCCGAGCACAGCTCCGAGTACATGCCCTACTGGATCAAGAGCAACTACCCGGAACTGATCGAGGAATTCAACATCCCCCTCGATGAGTATCCCCGGCGGTGCATCCGGCAGATCGAGCGCTGGAAGACTCAGAGCAAAGAGATGACGGGCAATGCGAAACTCACCCACACCCGCACCCACGAGTACGGCTCCTATATCATGGAGGCCATGGAGACGGATGTCCCCTACCGGATCGGCGGCAACATCCTCAATGACGGTGGCTACATCACCAATCTGCCGCACAATTGCGTCGTCGAAGTCGCCTGTCTCGTGGATCGCAATGGTGTGCAGGGCACGTTTGTCGGCGATCTGCCTGAACAATGTGCTGCCCTGAATCGCACGAACATCAACACACAACTGGTGACCCTGGAGGCCGTCTTCAATCACGATCGTGATGCGGTGTATCAGGCGGCCATGCTCGATCCGCACACGTCGGCGGAATTGTCCATCGATGACATCCGCAAGATGTGCGACGAGATGATCACCGCCCACGAGATGGCCAGTTATTTCAAGAAGGGCAAGGCCTTCAGAATGCCCCCCATGTGGAATGCCTAGACACGGATGCCTGAACTCATGAGCCACCGGCCGATCTTCGATCTCAAGATTCGCGGTGGCGTCACCGCGGGAGAGGAGTGGATCCACGACGGCGATGCTCCCATCGCCCAGTTGCAGCACGCGGTCGTTGAGCAACCCGAGCAGAATCTGCGCTACTTCAACAAGAATCCACGGCCCATCCTGCTGCGTTCGATGGTGCTCATCCCGGGCCAGCGACCACTGGTGGATGGTGTGCATCTGTACTGGAATCTGGGTGGAAACATCATCACCACCGACGTCATCGACGTGCAGGTGAAGGGGCGTGGCACCGAACGACTTCAGCTGAGTGTCATCACCGCTGATCCGGGTGGTGTCGCCACGTCGCGCCGTGTCGTGGAGATCTCCTACGACGACGCGACCGGTAGCTACGTATACGACGTCACCTGCCACCTGGACCTGCATGCACCCGAGACCTTCGATCGCCCTGGTGCCGAGCAGCACGTCTTCGAATACAGTGATCCCTGGTTCAGCGACATCCCCGCATCGACCGTCGCTTTCGACGGCGCCTGGCGGGCAATGGGATATGACCGACTCCTGGCCCAACCGGCCTCCTCGGATGCCGCCTGGCAGATGCCCCTCAATCACATGGCGACGGGCCTGCCCCTGCCTGCCGTCTATGCACCGGATTCCTACTTTACGCTGGCTGATGCCGACGGCACCGAGCCCAGTCCGGCATTCCAGTTGGTCGGTGAGACAGCGGGTCGTACACGCATTGGCGTGTGCAACTGGGGATACGACATCCATCTGGCCAGCCGTTACGACCGGGAAGATCTCTACCACCCGATCACCGAGCGCTTCCGCGTGCGCACCTGTCCACCAGCGATGACTGAGACCATGCGAACCACGGCGGCACCCGTGCCGGCTGTGGTCTATGGTGGCTTCGAAGAGCTGCCCGCCTACCAACGTCACTCGAGCTTCGCCGTGGGCCAGAAACTGAATCAGCCCGCCGGCGACCCGGGTCCGTGGCCGTGGCTGCCGGAGGGTGATGGCGCCGAGTGGTGCCACAACACGGGCCGCGACGACGATCACAGCCTGAAGATCCAGCGCACGACGACCGGCGTCACGACATGGTCGATGGATCGGGAGGGCGAGGGCGCCTTTACGCAGCGATGGCGCGCGGCAACGGGACTGCGAGTACGGATCTGGGTTCGGACGCAGCAACTCACCGGGCGGGGGGCCTGTCTGTCCTTGAGATGGATCATCTTCAATGTGCCCGAGCGTTATCCGGAGATCACCACTCAATATCTCAACGGTGACCAGGACTGGACCCGTTTGGAGTTAACGATCCAGGGCCCGCCACCACCCGAAGCCAGTGCCGTATCGATCATCCTGCGCCAGGATGGGATCGGCAGCAGTTGGTTTGATGATATCGACGTCGAGGTCCTGCCCACGTGACAGATTCTCTACCAGGCAATACGGATCTCCAGCACGACGACCGCGACTGGTCGACTCTGTCTCCGGGTGACCGGATTCGGCAGATCGAACTGGAGGGATATCTGATCGTCCCCGACCTGCTTGATGCAGAGCATCTGGGGCGCCTCAAGGACCAGGCCGCTTCGTGGGAGACGACACCCCGCGACTACAGCCCCCACCAACGGGGGCGGGGCGATATCCAGTGGGAAGGGGGCGCAGCGACGGATCTGATCGCCCACCCGCCTACGATGCAGCTGTTGCGCCAGGCCCTCGGGGAACGGGTCCTCGTCCTCAGCTACATCTACGATCGTTCAGAGCCAGGCACACCGGGTATCAGTCTGCATACGGACGGTCAGCCCTATGGATCCCAGATCTTCGGCATGAATGGCTCCTGTCCGGCGACGATTCGCGTCCTCTACTACCTCGACGATCTCACGCTGGATGTCTCACCCTTCCGGGTGGTGCCACGCTCCCATCTGAGCCTGCACGCAGACGCCAATCCCTATGCACGATACGAGACGCATCCTGAAGAGGTCATCGTCACCTGCCGGGCGGGATCTGCCCTGTTTCTCAACCACCGCGTCTTCCACGGCACTCGTCCCAACACCGGCCAACGCGAGCGATCGATGCTCGCCATCGCCTACCGCCCTGCCTGGGCGGGCCCGATTGGCCCGGTGCCCGAGTGGGATGCAGAACGCGTCTCCCACCTGCCAGAGACGGTGCAACCCCTCTTCGCCGATCCGAATACGCGGGAATGGGACTTCGAGGGCACAAACAAGCCGGCAGGCATGAAGAAGACCGCACCGGGCATGGGGCCAGCGCGCTGGCAGTAGTCGTAGAAACCTGTTCCGTGCGCCAGGGCCCGGCGCGCTGGCAGTAGTCGTAGGCACGGGAGCGCGCCTCGTAAGTCGATACAACTTGACCAGCAGCTAACCTGGCCTGAGGCCAGGTGCCTTGCCTCAGGCGAATTTCGCGGTGATCACTGACGAGCCATCGAGCGTCAGATTCGCATCGGCGTAGTTCGACTCTCCCACCACCGCGGGCCGCGCCTCAACACCCTGGCCGTTCACCTCGACACCAGCCAGTCGTCGACCTGCGGGCAACAACAGGTGCAGATCCACCACCGTCGCGTCCCCTTCCAGCTCGATCCGGCAACCCTCACGATCAGCGGCATAGCTGTAAGCGACACCACGACCCGAGGCAGCGTAGCCGACATCCACGTTCGCCGTGTCGATATCGGCAGCGGCCCAGCGCGGTGACAACTGGAGCCGCCGGTAACCGCAGTCAGCATCCGTCACACCAGCCAGTCCTTCGATCAGCGCATACAGCATGGCCGAGGAACCCCAGCCATCGGTGGCCGTCGCCTCGGGACTGGTGCTCTCCTCGACCGAGGATGCGCGACCATCGGGGAAATACCACAGGTAGGTCTCGCCACTTTTCTGAATGAGCTCGCTGTATCGCCGCAAGCAGTCCACGGCGAAACGCTCGCGCCCGTGGGCGAAAGCAGCGCGGGACAGTTCGCCACCCACGAGGGGAAAGATTCCGCCATTGATGTAGGCGCCACCGACCAGCAGTGGATCGCCGAAACAGCCATCCGGATAGGGCGGATCGATGGAAAACCAGGGCGCGAAGACGTGTCCGTCCTCTCCCCGTCGGATGTATTCATCGATCAGGCGCTGCGCCTGGTCACCCGACGTGAGCCCCCGATTGATGGCCATGGGATTCGACAGACTCAGTTGTGTGGTCTCATCCACACCCTCCACACGGAAATCGTCGAGAGGCACACGGTGCCTGTAGAAGGTGCCATTCCAGCACAGCGCATTGGTTCGCTCGCGCAGTTGTTCCGCATCCTGCGACCAACGCTGGGCGTCCCGGTCATCTCCCAGATGCTGGTACAACCGACTCAGACACAGATACGCCTCGTAGTAGCCGGAGTTGTCCCCGTGGAAGATCCCCCAGTGGGTATCGTCGGTGATCTGAAAGTTGAGCCACGGCTGATCGGCGCTGACATAGTCGAAATCCCACGTATCCATCGTCAGGGCCCGCTTCACCAGATTGTGTTCGGTACTCCAGCGCCACTTG
>JABHDC010000251.1 GCA_018673255.1 Gemmatimonadota bacterium | reverse complement strand
GGCTCGTGGAAATCGTAGACACTCATGGTCGAGGTGAAGACCCACCGGTGAACACCAACCTGACGCAGGGCTGACAGCAGGGCGTCGGTGCCCTCGCGATTGGTCGTGCGTTCCACGCCCGGGGGCGTCGGGGGCTGCGCCGCGAGATGGAAGACGGTTTCGATCTCGGCCAACTCGGGCAACCAGGCTTCAGGTTGGCGGATATCCCCCTGCAGGGCTGTAAACCGGGGTGTGTGGGCCAGCGCCTCGAGCCGCGTCGAGTCGTGATGCCACAGACCGGTGACATGATCGCCTCTGGCTACAAGATGATGGCACAGTCGGGACCCGATGAAGCCCCCGGCACCTGTTACAAGAATCACGTAGGGCACCTGTCAGAAAGAGAGGATCTGCACCCGGTCGCCGCCGGTTTCGCGAACTCCTTCTGTGAATTAGTGCCTGAATGATCACAGAAGTATCACAGATCCATCAGGAGAGGCTCAATTCAGGCACGGGACCTCGTGATCAGGATCCGACGAGCAAAGGCTCCTGCCCCGGTGAATACGCGTCCGGGTCGGTCGCCTGAACGCCGGCAGGCAGCTCGATGGGGCCATCGAGGATGGGGTCGCCCGTGGATCGCATCCACTCATCCAGGCTCTGACGCAGCTGGGCCTCAACCGTGGCCATCTCGGGGCGTCCGATCAGATTGTTCTGCTGATCGGGGTCAAAGTAGTGATCGTAGAGCATCTCCTGATGGCGCGGCTGGGCCGACCAGTCGTGGTCGACCATGTCCTGCTTGGCTGGCGTATCATCAGTATTGGGCAGGACCAGTTCGTCGCGCGTGTCGAACCGGCGAATCAGGATGTGCCGGTCGGTACGCACGGCGCGCATCGGTTCGTAGGCTGCGTGGTAGGTCTGCTCGAAGAACAGTCGATCCCGCAGTTCCTCGACCTGGCCATCGACCAGGGGCAACAGGGATTCGCCCTGCAGCCAGTCGGGTGCCGGGATGCCGGCCAGATCACAGACCGTCGGGAACAGATCGATCAGGCTGACCATGGCATCCAGTGTCTGACCACCGGCAAAGTGCTTGGGTCCACGAGCGACGAAATACGCCGCATTTCCGTGCTCCCCTACATTGCCGATATGCAGAGGCCACTGCAGACCATGGTCGGTGAAGGCGAAGACGTAGGTATTGGCATCCTGCCCCGTCTCGGCCAGGGTGTCCAGAATCGCGCCGAAGGCATCATCCATCTGCCGCGCAGATCGCTTGAACCCTGCCGCCATCTGCCGCAACTCGGGTGTGTCCGGGAAGGGCCGTGGCGGCACGCAGTGATCGGGGTTCTCGGCGGGAAACTGCTCAGGCTGTGGCTCAGGGTAGGGCGTGTGGGTTTCCGTCGTGCCCACACTCAAGAAGAACGGCCGCGACCGTTCCAATCGCAGCCAGTCGCACACCGCCGGCGCCACGTCGGCTGCTCGTGCACTGTTGTCCACGGTCAGGGCATGGTCATAGGCATCCGACCCGGTGCCATTGGCATGAGGCACGACGTGTTCGGTACCGCAGTGCGCCGTCTCATAACCCTGCGCGCCCAGCACGCGGGCGATATGACGTTCCGGTTGGGCCAGTGCAAAGCCCCGGTGCGCCAGACCGAACATGCCGCTGCAATGGGGATACTGACCGGTCAGGAAGGCCGCACGGCTCGGTGAACAGGAGGGCGCCGCAGAGAAGGCCCGTCGAAAGAGCGTTCCCTCCCGTGCCATCATCATCAGATTCGGCGTCGGCACCGCATGCCCATAGGGTTCGATGAATCGACCCGTATTGTGTGCATGGAGAAAGATGATGTTAGGGGGTGCTGTCGACATCAGAGGACCTCGTGAAGAGCTGTGAGAGTTCTATCGGCTGACTGACCTTGTTATCGAGTCAGCATGTCGATGCGGGGATCACCGCGTGATGACGACTGGCGACGACCCACTGGCCTTCAACGACGTCCACTATACCCCTTCGTCAGATGCCAGCCATGCCCGTGTTCGCAGGCGTACACCCGAAGTTCAGCGCCCTGTTCGCGACGCAGGATGTCGGCCCGGCGTTGGGCCTCATCTTCGTTTCGATACGTCTCTTTGGGCTTGCCATCCGAACCGGTGCAAACGGGGCATTTCCGGCTCGGCGTCTGACGCCCCTCTGGCGCCAGGTGCCACGATCCGCAGGTATCGCACTGATAGGGCAGCAACTTGCGGCCGAACTTGGATCGCGCGTGGTCTGCGCCCTCCTGTGCTTCCTTCTTCGACTCGTATTCGGTCACCGGCTTGCCCGACATCTTGCCGATGCAGGTCTGACTCTTCATGGCCACGCTCTGTTACTCCTCACACGTTCGGTCATCGGCTGATTCGGCTTCGATGCCGAAGGCCTGCGCGTACAACTTGCTCACATCATTGAGATTGCCGTAGAAGCCACGGGTCTCTTCATCCTGTGCGTACTTCCACAGGGCGGGCGGAATCACCGAGTCATTCGCCAATGGTTCATGGTCCCGATGACCGTAGTAGATCTGCAATGTCTTGCGTTCGGCCTGCGTGGGACGGGTGGTGGCCGTGTGCAGGACAGCCACATTGAAGAGACAGACCGTGCCTGCCTTCCCGTGGATGTCGACACATCCACCACGAGCCAGTTGCTCCTCGTTGTCCGCCACGATCGGCTCGTGGATGCTCTCCGGTGAAATCGAGAAACAGTGCGTGCCTTCGTCGACATCACTCAGATACAGCATCAGCTGGATGTAGTTCATGCGCAATGGGTGCTCGGGCCAATGGGGCCGATCGCGGTGCCAGCCATGGTGCACGGCCCCGTCGTAGGGACCCATGAAACGGGCTCCGATCTCGCCGAAACAGACCGGGCCACCCATCAATTCCACGATCGCGTCGTAGATCTTCGGGTGCCGGACGACCTCATCAAAGGCGATCGTCGTCACGAGCGCGTCGTAGTTGGCCTCCTGGTGGTGCCCATAGCGGTGCCACCGATACCGTCGCTCGGCACGATCCCGGTCAAAGAGATCCACGTATCGGGCAAGTTCATCGGCCGAGACCAGGTCGTCACGCAGCAAATAACCATTGCGGCAGAAGAACTCGGCGTCTGTATCGGTCAAAGTTCGCATGAGGCAATTCCTGTCGTCACTCGGTGCACCTGGGCCCATCCATCGTGGACCCCTTCCTGATGCCAGGCAGATCCGGCAGTCGGTACTGTGGTCTTAGGGTAAGAAATCCAGACATCCTGGGCAGCACCTGAAAGCCTCCGAGATCGAAGTCTTCGGTCTCACGCTGGATCGAATACGGAAATGAAGACGGGTCGCCAGCATTTGGCACCATGCGGCGGCGTCTCGATCGCGAGGGTGTGATTGTGGAAACGCCCCGTCTCGGCTGAGGCTCTTGATTCGGGTGCCCCGATTGGACATATGATACAACGGAGAGGCGTGCCCGCTGTCTGGACCAACCAACTTCAAGGAGAATCGTATGATCAGCCGTCTGGTATTGATGGCATTCCTGCTTGCCGCCAGCACCGTGTGGGCAAAGGACTACGTCGTCGAAGCCAGCAATGCGAAGGGCAGTGACAACATCGCCTACCGCGTGGGGCTACTGAACGACGAAAATGGAATGATTGATTGGGGTATCGAGACCAAGATTGGTGAAGCTGGAAGATCGGTCCGGATCGTCACTGAAGACCGCGTCGTCGTTCTCGTGTATCGCAAAGAGGACAATGGCATCTTCTACCAGGTCGGTCTCGTCAACACTGAAGCACTGACCATCGACTGGGGCCCCAAACAGGAATTCACCAAGGGCAAGAGCCCGAACATCAGTATGCATGGCAAGCGAATCGTTGCCGTCATCGAAGGCAGTGGCGAGCCGGTGCTGCGCGTCATGCATGGCTGGATCGAAGCCGAGAGAAAGCAGATCAACTGGGGTGGCAGATTCCAGTATGATGAAGATGGGCGGAATCCAACCATCGCCATCGGCACGCCGTAAGAGAATAGCAGAGGGCCCTGCCCTCTCCCGGGATCAACTGAAACGGTCACTCGCCCGTGTGCGGGTGACCGTTTTTCAGTCGAAGGCGGCCTGGAGTTCGCCCTGCACGATAGCCGCCTGATGCGTGTAGATCACATACCGCATCCGGTGAACCGCACCAGAGCTCATCTGCGCCGGCAGCGGCACATTGACTGACCCCGTCGCCGAAGCAACCTCACGATAACGCACCGGTGCCACGGGCAGCAGGTCGTATTCGGCATCCAGAATCACAACAGTACCAGCCCCCTGCGTCCCCGAGATGTCGATGGCGCGGGCCCGCTCGATCGGCTGGCCGAGGCGTTGTGCCTCGAGCGCAGGATCGGATGCGTGTGTTGTCGTCAGGATCGCCGCCGGAATCTGATAAGCCTCCGACGAGACCAGATCTTGCGCATACAGACTCACCACACGCTCATCGGCGAAGTAGGGAATCGCAAGATACAACTCGGCCAGATCCAGATCCTGCGTCGCCGTCAGGGACAGATCCACCACGATGCGATCCTCCTCGAATCGGAGCTCACGCTCCACGACCAGCGGCGCATATCGCAGCGGCTCTCGCAGGTGATACGTTCGCGTCTCGACATCGAAGGAGGCCTGCG
>JABHDC010000250.1 GCA_018673255.1 Gemmatimonadota bacterium | reverse complement strand
CGGTCGTCTCGACCACCTCGCCGCCTGGCCTCCGGCCCCGCCTCGGCCCTGTCGGTCTGGTGGGGTGTGGCAGGTGTGCTGTTCACGTGTAGTCTCGTGTTGTTCATCGCTACCACCTGATCCATTCATCTGACCTCATCATGTTCGCCCCGCGACCAGGAGATCCGTTGTGACTCAAGATCCCCGGCCAGAAGCTGAATCCCCCTCCCTGCAACCGCCTGTGTCGTGTGGCTACGTCCGTGCGGACGGGTCCTGCTGTCCCGGAGAGATCGAAGGCGATAGCGACCTGTGTTACTGGCACGACCCGGATGCCAGCAAGGAGGTCGACGACGTGCGATCCCGGTTGGAAACCTGGGCTGCCACGGGCGAGTCGATGGAGGGTTTCATTCTTCGTTATGCGCCGCTGCAGGGCGTGAAACTCAACAACCAGCATCGGCGTGTGTTGCGCCGTGCCAATCTTTTCAAGGCAGACCTGGCCGGTGCGAGTCTGTGGAATGTTGACCTGCGGGGGGCGGATCTGCTCAAGACAAATCTTGCTGGTGCCAACCTGAACGAAGCGAAGTTGCAGGATGCCGACCTGCTGGGCGCGGTCCTGGATGGCACCAAACTGGAACGTGTGGAATGGGGTGAAAAATCGGTGAATGAGCGCGCCGCCGAGGAGGCGAAATCGGCTGGGCGCAAAGAGGAAGCGCAGGAGAAATTCGAGGAGGCCGAAGAAGTCTACAGAGCATTGAGACAGGCCTACGATGGGGCGGGCCGCTTTGAGCAGGCGGGGTTCTTCTTCCGCCGCGAGATGACGATGCGCAGGATGTTGCTGCCACGCTGGTCGCTTGATCGCCTCTGGTCGAAACTGGTCGCCGTCTTCTGCGCCTATGGGGAGAGTCCACCCCGCGTGATCATTTCGGCGGTCGTGCTCAACTTGCTGGCTGCTGTCGCCTTCTTCGTCACCGGTATCAATGGACCCGACATCGGTTTCGCTCGGGAGGACGGCCGGATCGGCATGGATCTGTCGGCCGGTTTCTGGCAGAACGTGTCTGCCTACCTGCACTGTGTCTATTACAGCGTCGTCACCTTCACGACCCTCGGGTATGGCGAGATGACACCACCGACGCTGCTCACGCGACACCTGGCGGCAGGCCATGCATTTCTTGGGGCCTTCATGATGGCAATGTTCGTCGCCGTGTTCGGAAAGAAGATGACCCGTGGTTGAAAGACAGTGTTGGCCGATGGCTGCCTATCTGGTGCTGTTGTTGCTGACCCCCTTTGGGGCAGAAGCTCAGCAGGTGGATGAGGCACAAGAGGCATTCAAGCAGGGCTACACGCTGCAAACAGGCGCTGAGGGCGGTGAGCCGAATCTCGACCTTGCCCTGCGATACTACGCGCAGGCTCTGCGGTTGCAGCCCCTCTTCTACGAGGCTCATGCAAATGCGGGGCAGATCTACTACCAGCGACGCAAATACAAACGCGCGGCCTACCACTTTGGCGAAGCGATCAAGCTGGCTCGCGGCCGCAAGGATGTGTCGGCTGCAGATGAGGCGGGTATCGCCAGTGATCTTGGCGGATGCTATTTCCAGGACGGCCAACTGAAAGAAGCCGAGCGCTGGTTGCGGGGTGCGATCGGGCTGGATCCAACCTTGGCTGAAGCACACTACAATCTCATCAATCTTCTGTTGCGGAAGGAACGAATCGCTGAAGCGCGGCAGCAGCTGGCCATTGCCGAGCAGCAGGCCCCCAGCGAGCGTTACGGTATTTTCATTGGGCGACTGCAGACGCAGGAGAGTTACGCGTCATGGAATCCGACGTGGCTCAAGATTGTGGTTGCCCTCGCAGCGGTCGTCGCCATCGCCCTGCTCGTATTCCGGGCGGTGGGTACTGCAAGGTCAACGAAGTGATCTGATCCCGCCTGCTTGACGATCGTTGCGTCGACGCTCTATGCTTTGAGCAGACGGTCGTGCCGCCATTATCCGATGTCGACACCGATCGATCGACAACAGCACAGACGTACGGCTTCATGGTGTCCGACGATGAACAACATCGTTGGGAGAATAGGGAAGGCGGTTCAAAGCCGCCGCGGCCCCGCCACTGTGACCGGTCATGCGCTTTGGGTCGTCCTGCAGACGATCCGATCACCCGGGTGATCCTATACCTGTGAGTGGTCCGCCACTGTCGCTTTGGGCGACGGGAAGGCGCGCGGCGCACGTTGTTTGACCGGGAGCCAGGAGACCTGCCTGAAGCCGTTCCGGTTGTGAGTGCCTCCGTGGGAGAGGCCTGCCCGGGATTTCGTGGTTTCCGTGTCGCGGCAGTCGTTGAATGAGCCAGACGCCGATCCTGCGGTACCCTTCCGGGACCAGGACTGGCGTTTTTTTTGTGCCGGATCCTCTCGCACAAGTGGGTAGGTGGAGAGGGAGTCTGATGTCCCAATTGCGGCTCGACGATGTCACCGTTGGCTACCGTGCGGGTGAACCCGTGTTGCGCCATGTGACTATGTCGATCGCTGCAGGTGCCTTTGCCGCACTGATCGGGCCCAATGGATCGGGCAAGAGCACCCTGCTTCGTGTTGCCAGTGGAGTCCTGCCACCCTGGTCGGGGTCAGTGTCTCTCGACGGCGAGGATCTGCGTACCTGCAGCCGACGCGATCTGGCTCGCAAGATTGCCGTGGTTCCTCAGGCGGCGGTGAGCGACTTCGATTTCTCTGTTGAAGAGACGGTCTCCATGGGACGCCATCCCCACCTGAAGAGATTTCAAGGGATGTCGGACGAGGATCGAGATGCCATCGCCCAGGCACTGGAACTGACTTCGACGGCTGAGCTGGCTCGTCGCAGTATTCGCGAGCTCTCCGGTGGCGAGCGGCAGCGGGTGATCATCGCGCGCGCCCTGGCGCAGCAACCCCGTCTCCTGTTGCTCGATGAACCGACCAATCATCTCGATATCAACCATCAGCTCGAGATTCTTGATCTGCTCAGTGAATTACATGAGCAAACGGGGCTGACGCTGGTCTGCGTGACCCATGATCTCAATGCGGCTGCCGAGTTCGGTGAGCATCTCGTTCTAATGGAATCCGGCCAGCCTCTGGCTGTGGGGAGGGCGGACGAAGTCATCACCGAGGATCTCGTGCGCAAAGCGTATGGTGTGGATGTGTGGATCGAGGAAATCGGTGGATGTGCGCGGATCATACCCAAGTCTCGACGTCGTGTTCTTGGGTCACCTCAGTCGCAAGGGAGTTCAGCTTGAGGAATCGATCGATGTGGCTCTTGTTGTTGCTGATGGTCGCTGTCACCTGCCGCGCCGATGACAGCCAGGCCCCGATCCATGGAGGCCAGATTCAGATCATCGATGATCTGGGCGAGCAGGTGGCCCTGCCCGGTGTGCCCATGAGAATCGTGTCGCTTGCTCCCTCCAATACGGAAATACTCTACGCGATCGGTGCTGGCGACCGAGTGGTCGGTGTCACCCAGTGGTGCAACTACCCGGAGGCAGCACAATCGATTCAGCAGGTCGCAGGGTACGCGGATCTGAACGTCGAACGCATTACAGCTGTGAGTCCAGATCTCATCCTGGCTGCACGGGGCAACGATCTGGAAGGTCTTGAAACTCTGAAGCGGATGGGGATTCCCGTCTTCGCGCTCAATGTGCAGAGCCTCGAATCGATGGTCGATGCCGTCACACGCCTGGGGCAGCTCACGGGTACGAGTCGTCGTGCCGATTCATTGGGGCTTGCCCTGCGACAACGTCTGGCTGTCGTGGATCAACGTATCCTCAAGCGGGTGCGACCGCGTGTCTTGTGGGGCTACGTTGCAGAGCCGGTGTATACAGCCGGTCCCGGATCGCTGATCGATGATGTCATCCACCGTGCGGGCGGACTGAATGTGGCCAGGGCGGCTGAGGGGACATGGCCGCAGGTCAGCCTCGAAACGATCGTGGCCTGGGCTCCAGAGGTCCTGTTGACGAGTCTCGGCAAGGGCATGCAACCTGCCGGAGAAATTGAGCGTCTTCTCGATGTAGATGGCTGGAAGGATCTGCCTGCCATCCGCGATGGGCGCATCGTCAACGTCGATGGCGATCTGCTGACCCGTGCCGGGCCGCGTCTGGTCGATGCTGTGGAAATCCTGTCACGCGCGCTGCATCCTTCCACGCCGGCGCCGCGATGAATTCGAGTCGCCGTGCTGTCGCCTGGCTGCCGTCGTTATCGCTCTTGCTGCTGTTCTTGTGCGTGCTGTCCCTGGGGACCGGTCCGGTGAGTATTCCCGCCGCAGACGTCGTGGATCTGCTCTTCAATGGCAGTGGCGAAGAAGGCACGGAAGGAAAACTCGGGGACAGCGATCTGGATCGCCGGGCGGCCCTGGTGATCGTGCGCGAACTGCGCCCGCCCCGGATCCTGCTGGCCGTCCTCGTTGGGGCGAGTCTGGCTTTGAGTGGGGCGGTGATGCAGGGCTTCTTCCAGAACCCCATGGCCGATCCCTATATCATCGGCGTATCCTCGGGAGCCGCGTTGGGGGCGACGCTGGCGCTGACGATGTCGATCAACTTCTGGGTGGCGGGTCTGCATTCGGCATCGATCTTCGCCTTCGCCGGTGCGCTTACCGTGACCCTTATCGTGTACACCGTGTCGCTGCGCGCTGGCCGCGTGCCGGCCACTTTGTTGCTGCTGACTGGTGTCGCTGTAGGGTCGATGGCGGGTGCGGCGACATCCTTCATCATGCTCTCCGGTGATGATACGCTCCACGCCGTGCTCTATTGGATCCTCGGGAGCTTCTCATCGCGTCGATGGGAGCATGTTCATATGGTCTGGCCCTCCTTGATCGTGGGGATCGTGGTGCTGCAGGTACATGCCCGTGACCTGAATGTGTTGTTGCAGGGAGAAGAGAATGCACAGTATCTGGGCGTGGATGTCGAACGTCTGAAGAAGATCTTCCTCTTGCTGACGGCGCTGCTGACGGCGACGGCGGTCAGCGTGAGTGGAATCATCGGTTTTGTGGGACTCATCGTTCCGCACATGATGAGACTGCTGGTCGGTCCGGACCATCGCGTCCTGTTTCCCGCCTCGTTGCTGGGTGGAGCGATCCTGATGGTGGCAGCCGATATGCTGGCACGCACGGTGGCTGCCCCGGCCGAAGTGCCTGTGGGCATCGTGACGGCCCTGCTCGGTTGTCCATTCTTCCTGTATCTGTTGAGCCGACGACGAGAACTGGCCCTGTAGAGGGTAGGAGCATGGGATGGTGAATCTCACGAAGCTGTATACGAAGACAGGCGATGGCGGCCGCACCCATCTGGGCGATGGATCGCAGGTGACAAAGACCGACCGGCGCGTCGTGGCCTTTGGTACGGTCGATGAACTCAACTCCATTCTAGGTGTCGCCATGAGTTGCCCTCTTGAGGCAGAACTGCTTGGGGCCTGTCTGGAGATTCAGAATGACCTGTTTGATCTGGGCGCCGATCTGTGTCGGCCGGCGACAGATGCGGAGCAGGAGGGCGAGGTCCTGCGCTTGAATCCGGCCAGAGTAGGAGAGTTGGAGACGTGGATCGATCAGTGGAATGATCGCCTCGAACCTCTCGCCAGCTTCATCCTTCCCGGTGGAACTGCAGCTGCGGCGCATCTCCATCATGCAAGATGTGTCTGCCGCCGAGCCGAGCGAGGTGTCATTGCCTTGAGGGAGCAGGGGGAGATTGTGAGTGAGGCGGTCGCCATCTACCTGAATCGTCTCTCGGATCTGCTCTTCGTCTTTGCGCGAATCCAGAATCTGTCAGCGGGAGGCGACATTCTCTGGAAACCCGGTGGCACATCCTGACTGGACTTGTCGCCCCTGTGCCCATGCGTAATTTCTCTGTCTTGCCAAATTCACTAACACGCGAAAAAGAGTCTGCCGAAATGTTCAGTCTGACACGTCCTCTTGCTGCCACTATCACGACGGGAACCATGCTCTTGATGATCGCCGCATGCGGTCAGAATTACAGCGAGAAAGAGGCCGATGGCGCGCTGGCCGAGCGCGGCCTGGTGCCTTTGCGTGAGCAGGCCGATCCCCATGCCGGGGCGACTGCTGTTGCTGCCCAGGTGTCCGAGGGGCAGGTACAGATCGGTCACCTCGTGGCGACACCGCCAAACGGCTGGGTATCTGAGACCCCGTCCAGCACGATGCGGGCGGCCCAGTACTCCGTCAATGGCGCTGAGCTGGCAGTGTTTGAAGGAACCTGGGGCACGGTCGATGAGAATGTCGGTCGCTGGGTGGGACAGTTTTCGCAGCCGGATGGCTCATCGACCGAAGCGAAGACCAAACGCTGGGAGGTGCGCTCGCAGGGCGGCATCAGCATCACGATGGTCGACATTCCCGGGACATATGGTGGGGGTATGGGAGGTGGCTCAGCCCAGGATGATTACCGTATGCTCGGCGCCATCGTCCCGGCGGCCGGTACATTCTACTACCTGAAGTTCACCGGACCTGATGCCGTCATCGAGACGCAGCGCGAGGCATTCGATGCCTTCGTGAAATCTCTGTCCACTTCCTGAGTCGAGGAGCAACACCGATGTACGACGCACTGGAAGATGAATTTGGCGATGTCGTCGGCAAGGCACGTCGCGGACAGGAGAAGTCGGTAGCTGAGGTTGCCAGTGCCTGTGGTCTCAGTCCGGCCGACATGGAGCGTATTGAATCCTACCAGCTGGTCCCCGACACGCAGGTCGTGCTGGCACTGGCCTCGCATCTGGGACTGGATGGTGCGAAACTGCAACGGGCGGCCGCTTCTGAGTATCTGCCAGCAGCACCGGCAGGACGTGAATTGATCGATCTTGCCGTCGAGATGCGGGTGCTGGGCACGGACTTCCTGATGAATGGGTATGTCATCGGCTGCCCTCGGACGAAGGTGGGTGCCGTCATCGATCCCGGTTTTCAGGCCGATCGGATTTTGCAGGCTGCCGAGGGTGCGCAACTGGAGATTGCCCTCGTGTTGCTGACGCACGGGCATCACGATCATACGGGCGCGGTGGCCGAGATCCGTGAAGCGACGCAGGCAGATGTCCTGGCAAGCGAAGCCGAGATCGCCCTGCTGGGAGACCTTCGTCAGCATATCGATGGGTATCTCGTGCCCGGGGAGGTCGTCGAGCTTGGGCGACAGAGTCTGAGAGTGGCCGCAACACCCGGTCACACACCCGGCGGGGTATCGATCATCCATGATGAAGCGGCCTTCGTCGGTGACGCTCTGTTTGCTGGCTCGCTTGGTGGGACACGCTGTGTCTCAGACTATCAGCGTCAGAAAGAGGCGGTGGCCGAGCAACTGCTGTCGCTGCCGGATGACATGACGCTCTACGCGGGGCACGGCCCGGCCACGACGGTCGCTGAAGAACGGGCCCACAATCCCTTCTTCAGTGATTGATCAGTGATGATCTGACGAGACCCACATGGACGGGCTGTGTGCTTCAGGGCCACCCACTGCAGGACGAGCAGCGGGCACTGACGGGTTCACATGAGCAACGATCGACTGAGCATACGCGGGTTGTCTGCCGCACGCTACGGGGTTCAGGATCTCGATCTCCCGCTGCGCCAACTCGTCTGTCTGCGCGGTGGTTCCGGATCCGGTGCTCACGCCCTTGCCCGGGATGTTCTGCTGGGTGAAAGTCGGCGGCGCTTCCTGCGCGCCCTGTCGCCGCAGGAGCGCGAGAGATTCGGCGGTCTGGGATCGCCGGTGGAAATGGAGGAAGTCACGGGCTTGCCAGCGGCCCAGCCTCTGCCGGGTGTCACGTCTCAGCGTCGCGTACTGGATGTGTTGCATCTGCGCGCGGATCTGTCGCGCATCCTGCGTGCCTGCGCGCGCACCTTCTGTCCCGACTGCGGCGGCATCTGTCGACGCCTGGATGACGACGAGGCGGCGCGCATGCTCCAGGAAGAAGAGGCGATTCATGACCGATGTCTGGTCATCGCCCCTCTGTCGTTGTCGTCTGCACCTGCGGACGCGACAGCCGAATCGCCGGAATCTGGTCGTATTCCCGACTCCGTATTCGATGAACTAGTCCGGGCTGGATTTCCACGCGTCCTGGTGGAGGGGGAGGTCCTGCGCATCGACAGCGATGACTCCCAAGGGCGGTCCCGGACAGCGGCAACCAGGGAGTTGCTGGTCGTCGTGGATCGATTGATCCCGGCGACCGCACCACCTGCTCGATTGGGTGAGGCCATCCGGAATGCCCGTGCCATGGGGCATGGCCGAACCTTCTTTCAGGTGGAGGGTGAGGAGGGGCAGCGTTGGTTCAATCGCCAGTACAGTTGCTGTGTCTGTGGCAGGCAGATAGATGAGCCGGCGTGGAATCGGTGGCTGGAGGTAGAGGACGCGAGTGTGTTGCGCGCGGGTGTCAGCAATACCCGATTCACAGATCGCGAGGTGGGAGATCTGGCGCAGTGGCGGCTCGACGAACTGGATGCGATGCTTCATCAATTGTCCATGGCACCCGGCGGCGACCTCGTCCAACTTCTCGCCCGGATGCGAGCCTTCCTGGCGTGTGCGTTGAAGCTCGACCTCGGGCATTTGCCCCTGTGGCGCCACTGGGACCGATTGGCCTTCGGTGAACGACTTCGTCTCAGTATCGCTGTCGCTCAGGCACAACGACTATCAGGCCTCCTCTACATCATCGACGTACCCCTGTCAGGTCTGTGGGTATCGACGGGATCGGTCCTGGTGCGTGCGCTGCGGGAACTGATCGGCCACGGCAGCAGTGTTGTAGTCGTGGATGCCGACCCATCGATCTGTGAGCAAGCGGACGTGGTGGTGGAACTGGCCGTGGAGACTGAAGATGAATGGCCGTCAGCGCCACCTTCGCTGACTCGTGACGAGCCCGAGAGAGTTCTCATCCTTCGACCGCGGGAGGGGCGGATCCACGATGGCCCTCTTGATCCGAATCTGCAGTTGGATATTCCTCTGGGGCTGTTGGTCTGCATCGACGGTCCGAGTGGATCGGGCAAGTCGGCACTGCTGCGGCAGATCCATTGCGGGTTGCCTGGTGGTGCCACCGAACGCAGTGACTACGCCGTGGATGGGACCGGCCTGCGGCGATGCATTGACTTGAGTCGGCAGGGCGTTGTGCCCGATGGGACCACACTGATGCAGTTGCTGATGCTGTCTCGAGACCTGGCGCGATTGTTCGCAGGTACGCCGTCGGCGCAGGAACGGCAGATACCGGCTGAGTCGTTTGAACTGGAACGTCCCGGTGGACGCTGTGCCGTCTGCGAGGGGCGCGGGGAGATCGTCCATCGTCTGGAATACGTTGAAGATCTCGTTGTCGTCTGTCCGGAGTGTGAGGGGAGACGATTCCGTGAGGAGATCTTCGAGGCGACACTCCGTGGGGCCACGCTGGCCGATCTGTTGGAGATGTCGGTGGGGGAGGCGGCCCGTTTCCTGCATCGCGAACGCCGTCCGAACGCCATCCTCCAGGCGGCTGCCGCCAATGGGCTGTCGAGGCTGCCTCTGGCCACGGCTGCGAACCATCTGGATCCTCCAGCGCGACTGCGAGCCCTGCTGGCCGGTTACACCGGCCGTGCTGACCATCGCGATCTGTTTGTGGTCGAACGACCCGGGGCTGGTGAGGACGGGAAAGGGGCGCATCAGTTGCACCAGGGACTGCGGCGACTCGTGGCGACGGGGGCGACTGTCATGGCGACGAGGGCGGCTTCGGTGATGCCGGAAATGGCTGATTGGCTCGTGG
>JABHDC010000249.1 GCA_018673255.1 Gemmatimonadota bacterium | reverse complement strand
TGTCGGAGGGATTCCGTCGCACCGATGACCTGGAAGCCCTCGAGGAGCGCAACAGCGCACTCGAACGCGAGGTGGAGGAACACCGGGTGACGGCAGGTAAACTGAATGCCTCCGTGCACGAGAAGGTGATTCTCCTGAAGGAGATCCACCATCGCGTGAAGAACAATCTGCAGATCGTGTCGAGCCTGTTGAACCTGCAATCGAACAACATGGAGGATGCGGCGGCGATTGCGGGATTCACTGAGTGCAGCGCACGAATCCAGTCGATGGCCCTGCTCCATGAACAACTGTACGAATCACACGATCTGGCCCGTGTCGATCTGGCCAACTATCTCGGCCAGCTTGCCAGCAATCTCGTCGTCGCCTCCACTGCATCGACTGCGCCCATCGAACTGAAACGAGATCTGGAAACACTCCACGTCCACGTGGACACGGCCATGCCCTGCGGGCTCATCGTCAACGAGTTGCTGTCCAACAGCCTCAAACACGGATTCACGCAGGCGCGCGGTGGCACCCTCCAGCTCCATCTGGCCCGGTGCGGTGAGCACGTGGTGCTACGCGTGGCAGATGACGGTGTCGGCCTCGCCGAAGGCTTTGACCCGGCCACGTCGACAGGTCTGGGCGTGCAGCTCGTCAAGGCGCTGAGCCAGCAGATGAGGGGCGAGATCGCGTGGCACAATGAGAGTGGCGTGACCGTCGAGCTGCGTTTCCCCCTGGAATCCACTGCCCACTAGTGCTGGCGCGCAAGATCATCGATCTGTCGATGGCAGACCTGTTACGCGGGATGTGGTATTGCCTGTGGCCGCCCCGCCCGGGAATTGCCGACCGCCTCGGTGCCACCTTCGGCGCCGATCTCGTCACGCCGATGCTGTCGGTACGCAGCGGTCTCGATACTTTGCTGCAGGCCCTGCAACTGCCATCGGGCAGTGAGGTGCTCGTGTCGGCCATCAATGTGCCGGCCATGTTCCAGATCGCCGATCATCATGGCCTGCGGTGCGTCCCCATCGATCTGGACTTCGTGACACTCGCACCTGATGCCGCCCAGCTCGAGGCGGCGATCACCACCCGGAGCCGGGTGCTTCTGGTGGCTCACCTGTTTGGTGGGATCACCCCGATGCATGAACTCATCGAGGTCGCACATCGTCACGGCCTGCTGGTCATCGAAGATTGTGCGCAGTCATTCGCCGGTACCAGCGGCTATCTCGGTCACCCGGACAGTGACGTGGTTCTCTTCAGTTTCGGCCCCATCAAGACCTGCTCAGCACTCGGGGGCGGTCTCATGTTGTGCCGGAATGACGCAAGGCGCGAGCGTATTGAGACCATTCTCGCCCGCTACCCGCGTCGATCACGGGCCTGGTTTGCCCGTCGATTGCTCAAGTATGCCTCGATCCGCCTGCTGTCATCCCGTCTCCTCTACGGAACATTCCTGCGCCTGCTGGGATTCTTCTGCGAAGAAACTGACCGGTATTTGAATGGCTTGGCGCGCAATTTCACCCCCGGCCAGTGGGTCGAAGAGATCAGGTGGCGACCGCCGCTGGCGATGGTGGCCCTGCTGGCGGCCAGGATCACTGCCTTCCGACCAGGGTCACTGGTGCTGCGGAGACGGCAGGGAGAAGATCTGGCCTCAGCTCTGGGACCGGATCAGTCGCCCGGACATGGACTGGATGCTCATTCCTATTGGGTCTGCCCCATCTGCGTTGAGACTCCGCAGGCCTTCATCGATCGGGCAAGACACTCGGGGCTCGATGTGACGCAGGGGGCCGATCACCTGAGTATACCAGGACACCTACAGGACGAGATGTCGCCCTCGATCCCTGCGGCCCTGCCCGTGGCGCGCCGTATTCTACAGCAGGCCGTCTTCATTCCCAACCAGCAACCATTGTCGAGACGGCATTGGGATCGATTGATTGAGATCGCCGGTACCGGCAACCCACCCCCACCAGGATAGAGGAAGAATGGAAGAGCGACTGAAGGACTTTGCTGGTGCCTGGAATGCCCACGACATCGACGGGTTGATGCAGCACATGGCCGATGATGGTGTGTTCATCTCATCCAGTGGCACACGTGCCGAGGGCAAAGCCGCCGTAAGGGAAGCCTTCCTGGGTGTCTTCGAAGCCTTCCCTGATGCGCAGTGGCTGGAAGACATCCACTTCGTCAGCGGCGACCGGGGCGTGTCGGAGTGGGTCTTCCGTGGCACCGATGCGGATGACGGCACCCTCGTGGAGGAACGAGGCTGCGACATCTTCACCTTCCGTGATGGCAGAATTCTGGTGAAGGACACCTACCTGAAGTAGCTTGGCACCCGACCGATTTCCCGGAAGAGGATGATGAACCCATGCGATCCCATCGTCTCTGGCTTGTGCCAGTCAGCGCATTGCGTCTGGGCTGCCTTCTGATGGCTCTGACCTGCGGCTGTGCATCCATGCCCGGGACCAGAGTGGTCGGCTACATGCCGGCCTGGAAGGGACTGCGGCAGACGGTGGAGAACACCGATCTGGAGCCGCTGACCCACATCAACATCGCCTTCCTGAATCCGGATACATCCGGTGCCTTCGTCGAGGGTCGCGAACCTCTCTGCATGAGGGGTGCCACGGCACAGGAGCTCGATCATCTCGTTGAGCGTGCACACGCGGCTGACGTTCGCGTCCTCGTCTCCCTGGGCGGTGGTCTCATACCCGAGTGTTCGGGAGACTGGGAGGCGCTGCTTGTTCCTGAACGGCGATCAGAGATGGTGGAGGCATTGGTTCACTTCGCCGAGACTTTCGAGCTGGATGGGATCGACGTCGACCTCGAGGGTCGATTGCTCACTGCCATCGACGAGGCTGGCAACTACACACCATTTGTCGAGCAACTTTCTGCTGCCCTGCAGCCCTCGGGCAAGCTGGTCACCTGTGCGACGGCCTCCTATACAGGCGGCATGATCCCTGTGGAGTCGATCCCATTCTTCGACTTCGTCAACATCATGTCCTACGACGCGATCGGGCCGAGTTGGGGGCAAGCCGGCACCGAGCATTCGACATACGAGATGTCACAACGACACGTCGAGATCTGGCAGCAACGGGGTCTGCCACCGGACAAGATGGTTCTGGGTGTGCCATTCTACGGCTATGGATTCGGAGAGGGCTATGAATCGTCCTACACCTTCGGTGACATCCTCAAGACCTTTGGATCGGATGCGGCCGGGCAGGATCTGATCGGCGAAGCCTGTGACGGGTGCAGCTATGTCACCTACAACGGCGTCGCCACGATCCGGCGCAAGACACGCCTGGCCCTGGAGAAAGGATCCGGCGTGATGATCTGGGAGATGTCGCAGGATGCGCCGGGCGACGACAATCTACTGAAGGTGATCCAAACTGAAATCGAGAGATGAGATGTTGATAGTTCGATGGTGGCGAGTTCTGGCCGTTGTCCTTCCCGTCATGCTTCTGGCCGGTCCATTGTTCGCCTCGGCGGATACGATCGGCCGCATGTCGTTCTGGGTCGCCCCTGGCGGCTCCGATGCCTTCACTCAGCTCCATCGTGATCTTGTGACACCGCTACTGAGTGATCGTGGCTTCCTCCCGGCGGATGTGCCGGCACGCGCCACGCCTGACAGTGTCGTCTCCTATCTCTATTCCTTCACCTCTCCCACCGCGTTGGACAGCACCCGGCACGCCCTCTGGCAAACGACTGCATGGCAGGCCACATTGCGCCGCCTTGCCGACGAGGTGGGACTTGCCTCGACTGGTTCCATCCGCTGCGAATTGACCCGCTACACCGGCCCCGCCGGTCCGGGAGAGTCCAGTCCGGCCGGGACGGGACTGCGAGTGGGTCCGTGGGTGCGCTTTGATGTCCAGGACAATCTGCCCGCCAACGGGGCGGGTGGCCTGCTCTTCGATGCAGAGGGCGTCCTCTGGTTCTCCGCTCTCTTCGCCCAGGGGCTGGTCCGCTACGATGGCGAGACCTTCACACGTTATTCCGTGGCTGACGGTCTCCTCGGCGACCGGATCAGAGTGATATACCTGGATCGAGATGAACGGCTCTGGATCGGCACCGAGAACGGATTGTGCCTTCTGGACGATGGACGGCTCACCTCTTTCACCGTCGCCGATGGTCTACCGGCGGGTGATATCCTGGCCATTGAGCAGACCCGCAATGGAGACCTCTGGTTCGGTGGAACGGGTGGGTTGAGTCGGTACGACGGCGAGCGATTTGATCGCAGCCAGGGCGCATTGGTCGACAAGCTTATCTCAAACCTGATCACAGATCGAGGCGGGGCGCTCTGGATTGCCACCCTCGATCCCGTCTCGCCTTGGACGGAGGACTCTCCGATCTATCGCATGGCCGAAGATGACGGGATACTCGTCGACATGAGCCAGACCGTGGGGCGGGAAGGCATCTACAGCCTCTTCGAAGATCGCGACGGCAACCTGTGGTTCGGCCAGAGCACTCGGGTTACGCGTTATGATGGTCACAGCACCATATCGCTGACACGACAGGATGGACTCGCCTCTGGCAATGTCGTCACCATCGCCGAAGACGACGACGGCAACCTGTGGTTCGGTTCAGGCCACGATGGACTCAGCCGGTGGGATGGTCAGTCGGTGAGCCATTTCACCACAGAGGATGGACTGCCGAACGACCAGATCATGCACGGCGGGATCGCCGTGGGCGAGGGTGGCGCTTTGTGGATCGGTACGATGGCCGGTGGCCTCGTTCGGTATGACGGCATTCGGCTCGCACACTTCACAGAGTCTCAAGGCCTGCCTACGAACTATGTCTTTGCCGGTGTCCAGGACCGCGACAATCAATTGTGGTTTGCCACGCCCGCTGGCCTGGCACGTCTCGATGGCAACCACTTCGTCAGCTTCGACACGAGAGATGGACTGGCCGAAAATCGTGTGTGGGACCTGGGGCTGGACGCTGCCGGGGATCTGTGGATGCTCCATGACGGAGTGCTGGCGATGACACATTTCGACGGCCAGACCTTCGAGACGATACCGATCCGAGTAGAGAATGCTCAGCCGGGGGTGTATGGCAAGGATGTCATGGCCATCGGTCACCAGGGCCAGGTGTGGCAGTCCAGGGGCGCGGACCTCTACCGTCATGAGACGGACGGATTTCACCAGCAGATCCTGGAGGGTTTTCTGGCTGACACCCGCATCACTGCCCTTTACGTGGATCAGAAGGGGCAGCTATGGCTCGGCACCGGCCAGGGGCTGTGGCGTTGGGATGGCAGATCGGCGACACGCATTGAATCGGTCCTGCCACGATCGGTCGATGTGACATTTATCGGTGAGGACCGGCGCGGTCGCTTGTGGGCCGGGAATACGGTGGGACAGGTCGTTCGTCTCGACGGTGAGCGGAATGAGACCTATTCCCCAAGCACCGGTACCCGCATCGGGATGATTCGCGACATCATCGAGGATCGTCGCGGTCATCTGTGGATCGGCATCTATGGCGGTGGCGTGGTGCGCTTCGATGGCCTCGTGTTCCAGTATCTGTCGACGCGCGATGGACTCATCAACGACGCCGTCCAGGGATTCGTTGAGGACCATCAGGGGAACATCTGGATCTGCACAGACGGGGGCATCACTCGTTACCGGCCGTCAGACCAACCTCCCTCTCTGGAACTGGGAGTGATCACCGCCGATGAGCGATATGACCCGGTTGACGAACTGTCCATCTCCAGTTCGCAGGATCTGATCACGATCGAATACCGCGGGCACAGCGCGCTGACACCCCGCGACAAGCTGGCCTACGCCTACCGTCTGGTCGGCCACGAAGACGACTGGCAAGCCACAAGACAGGTGTCGGTCTCGTACAGAGACCTGCCGATCGGTGACTACACCTTCGAGGTCAAAGCGGTGGATGGCGACCTCAACTATTCCGCACCCGCCACGATGGTTCTTCACATCACTCCCGCCTACACACAGCTTGCCCTGCTCTTCGGTTTTACCCTGTCTCTGGGCGGCGCGGCCGTGGCCATCGTCTACGGTGTGCGACGCCGCCGTGAGCGCGACCTGGCTCGGGTCGAACTCGCCAAGGAACGGCGTCAGCGTATCGAGTTGTTGCCCCATCACATCGACGCGTGGACTGTCGATGACTTCGTCGGGGCCAGCACCGCCCACCGACAGATGCTGGAGCAGATTCGGCAACTGCAGGAGGACGGGGGTCCGGTCATGATCACCGGTGAACCGGGAACGGGGAAGGAGCTGGCGGCGCGTGCCATTCATGCGGGCAGTTCACGTCACTCTGGACCTTTCGTGCCACTACGCTGCGCCGGTCTGCCAGCTGACGTCACCACCTCACTCACCCGGCGGACTCAGGCGCTCTCCCAACTCTTCGGTCACGTGCAGGGCGCTTTCCCAGAGGCCGGTCAAGATCAGGAGGGTGTGATTCAGCAGGCCCATGGCGGCACGCTCTACCTCGATGAGGTCGGCGTACTGGCTCTGCCACTCCAGGCGCACCTGCTTCGTGTTCTAAGTGAGAGGAAGGTGCAACGGACCGGCGGATCCGAGCCCGAGGCCTTCGACCTGCGGATCATCGCCGGTTCCAGCGAAGATCTGGCAGTGCAGGTGGAGGTGGCAGCCTTCCACGCGCCGTTCTACGAACATCTGACGGCCCACACCTTGAGCATTCCAGCGTTGCGGGACCGCCCCGAAGACATCCCCCTCCTGGCGCAGTGGATGATCGATGACCTGTCCCGTGGGCTCGAGACTAAGTCTGTCCAGCTTGGCGAGGAGATCCTTCAACTCCTCGGCAATACGCCTCTGCCAGGCAACGCTCGGGAGTTGCGGCATCTGCTGGAGCGCGCCCTGCGGGAACAGGGTCCCGGCGACCTGCGGCCGCAAGATTTCAACCTTCAGACGTAGCCAGGGCCCAACCCATCGCCGAGCCACCGACTTGCACCGGCTACACTGCGGCAGCGATCTTGGCTGCATGTTACGCACTCTATTCCTCTGTCTTCTTCTGGCGGCGCTGCCGGCAACGGCCACCGTCGACCTCACCTCCCTGAGTCTCGAGGAACTCATGGAGGTAGAGGTGTCGCTCGTTTCCCGTAACGAACAGCCCCTGTTCGAGACGGCGGCAGCCGTGGCCGTGCTCACCGGTGCAGAGATCAAACGGTCTGGTGTCACCTCGCTGCCGGAGGCCCTGCGGCTGATCCCGGGGATGAACGTGGGGCGACTGGATGGGAACAAGTGGGCCGTGTCTTCCCGCGGCTTCGCCGATCGATTCTCGCAGAAGCTGCTCGTCCTCATCGACGGACGCAGCGTGTACAGTCCGGTTTTCGGCGGCGTGTACTGGGAATATCACGATCTCGTCCTGGAAGATATCGAGCGGATCGAGGTGATCCGCGGCCCCGGCGCTACGCTGTGGGGCGCCAACGCCATGAATGGCATCGTCAACATCATCACGCGATCCGCGAGTCAGACGCCTGGTGGCCTGCTGGCCATCTCGGGCGGAACCGAAGAGCGTGGGGCAGTTGCCGCCCGCTACGGCGGATCCTTTGGTGAGGCGGGCGCCTTTCGGGTCTACGGGAAAGGCTTCGATCGGGACGCCTTCGTGGGTGCCGATGGACGGCGGGCGAATGACGCTTCACGCATGGGGCGTGGAGGATTCCGTACCGACTGGGAGCGCGGCCCGAATCAGTTCATGACGCAGGGAGCTGTCTACACAGGTCGCGTGGGGCAAATCTTCCGGTTCCCGATCCCGCAGGCGCCCTGGCTGCGCCAGCAGGAGGACGACGCGGATCTGTCCGGAGGGCATGTGATGGCCCGCTGGCAGCATGCAGAGACAGAGCGAAGTGACTGGCGCCTGCAGCTCTATCACGACAGAGCCTTTTCGGACAACGTAGTCGGCAGCGCAGAACGCTCCACCTGGGATGCTGATTACCAGCATCGCATCGACTGGGGCGAGCGGCAGGAGACCACATGGGGATGGGGATATCGCTCGGCCCGGGTGGATGTCCGTGGCACACCGGAAAAGGTATTGTTCCTGCCGCAGGAACGACGTACGGACTTGTGGAGCACGTTCCTCCAGCACCGCGTGCAACTGACTCCCCGTATCCACATGTCTTTGGGCACGAAGATCGAGCACAACGACTTCACCGGCGTCGAGGTGCAACCCAGTTTCCGGACGTTGTGGCGGATATCGGAGCGACAGGCGGTGTGGGCGGCGGCGACACGCGCTGTGCGAACCCCGTCGATCGCCGATGACGGAGTCCGCATTTTCTTCCGGACCTTCCCCGTGTCGGCGGCGATTCCCGGAATCACCGGCGACCAACCCGCCGTGAAGACGTACATCGTCGGCGACAGGGCGTTTGAGTCCGAGGTATTGCATGCCCTGGAGGCGGGGTATCGGCGCCAGCTCTCGGATCAGGTGCTGGTCGATGTGACGAGTTTCTACAACCACTACGCCGATCTGCGGGCGGGCGAGCATCGCCCTCCCGTACCAAGGCTGGTCGAGGACGACTCGACGCCCTACTACCGCGATGAGGTGTTAGCCGTCAACGGCATGGAGGGCACCGCCTGGGGCGGCGAGGTGGCACTGGAGTGGGCGCTGCCTGAAGACTGGGGACGCGTGCGGACTTCGTACGCCACGACGCGGATCGACTTGAATGTTGATCCGGGGCTGGAGCCCACAAGTGATGCCGTTGAGGGTGGTACACCGGCGCACCAGGTGTTGCTGTGGGCCTCTCTCAACCCTTGGACGAATGTGCAGATGGATGCGATCCTGCGATTCGTCGATGAGATCTCCGATCGGCCCGACGGCGCCGCGCCCCTGCTCTATGACGACTACCTCCCCCATCGGGATATCCCTGCCTACACCCAACTCGACATGCGCATCGAGTGGCGGGTGTCCAGCGAGCTCAGGCTTTCCCTGGTCGGGCAGAATCTGCTGGACGATCATCATCCTGAGTCTGCCGATCTGCTCATGGATACGGGGCCGACCGAGGCCCAGCGGGGTGTCTACAGCAGCCTGATCTGGTCGTTCTGACCCGGGCGGGTGCAGAAGCTCTGATGGCTGGAATTTAGCGCGCGATCACCGGCAGTGGCGTGTCGTCATCGACATTACCCTGCCAGGCACAGATCCTCTCATAGAGGTCATCGCGTCGACGATGGTGTTCGGCTATACCGAACAGATTCCGCTGTTCATGTGGATCGGCGTTCAGGTCGTAGAGCTCACCCGGACCCCTTGTATAGAGATTGAGTTTCCAGCGATCCGCCGTGACCACTGACCGCAACGGTTCGCCCATGGACTGGTTGATCTCCGCTTCACCGAGGGAGGCGGATGGATGGCCGTCGGCACCATTCCACTGGATGAAGATGTCTTCGTCGGCCAGGTCCTCCTCACCCTGCAGAACCGGTACACGACTGACGCCTTGCAGGTGACCGGGCACTTCGCATCCCATCAAATCCAGGATCGTCGGCACCAGGTCGTTGTGGCTCGCATTGCCCTCGATGTGCCGCGGGGTCGCCTCAAGCATCGGGGCACGCAGCAACAGCGGTACCCGTACGGATTCCTCGTACATGACGGTCTTGCCGAGGATGCCGTGGTCGCCCATCTGCTCACCGTGGTCGCTCGTGAAGACGACGATCGTATCCTCGGCCAGACCACACTCTTGCAGCGTGCTCAAAATCTTTGCCACCGACCGGTCAACGAGGGTTGTGTTGCCCCAGTAGCGGGCCATCACGCCCCGCCAGCCTTCTGAGGTGCGCAGGTCGAAGCCGTATTCCTCCGACTCCATATAGATGGCTGACATGAGCCGCAGAATCAGCGGCGTATCGTCGCCCGGTCTCTCCATGAAGGTTGGTCCCGTCGGCAACGACGCGGGATCGTAGAGATCGTTGAGGGGGCCCGTGTGCGGCGGGTGGGGTTCGAGATAACTCACGCAGAGGGCGAAGGGTTCATCCTGGTGGGCGCGGATGTAGTCTGCCGCCTGGTCGCCGAGAAAGGCCGCCTTGGTCAGCGGCTCTGACATTTCGGCTTCAACATGGCGGGAGAAAATCCGTTCCCCCATCAGTTCCCGATCAGGTTCGAATCCTCGTTCGAGCAGATCTTGGGCGTAGTCGCTGTGATGGGTCAGCCTCTCGGCATCCGAGTAGTGGGCGCGGTAGGAGTTCTCTGTGCCCACCCAGGTTTCGAAACCGTGCTGGGCGAAGATCTCGTCACCCAGATGCCACTTGCCCATGTAGGCGCAGGCGTAGTCTTCGGGTAACATCTCGGCAATGGTGGGCACATCCGCCGGCAGGGGTTTGTTACATGAAGGCACACCCGAGGTATGCGGCCACAGTCCGGTCAGCATCGTCGCGCGCGACGGACTGCACACAGGCTGGGAGACGTAGGCCTGATCGAAGACAAAGCTGTCCCTGGCCAGATGATTGAGGGCCGGTGTTTCGATCTGGTCGTTGCCATAGCAGGCCATGGTGTCGGCGCGCTGCTGATCGGTGAAGATGTAGAGAAGATTCGGCCGCTTCATCCGGTGCCTCACTTGCACAATGCGTGTTGTTGATCATAGGGTCTGCGCAACGGTAGCACAGAATGGGCGGCCAAACCATCAGGCTGTCCTTATTGGGTGAGTAATGTGAAAGCCATCGTCCGCGACACCTACGGCTCAACTGACGTCCTTCGTCTCGAAGAGATCGATCGGCCCATTCCAGGTGACGATGAGGTCCTGATCCGGATTCGTGCATCGTCCCTGAACCGGGCTGACCGCTATACACTGGAGGGCGTCCCGGCACCCATCCGTCTCTTCTCCGGTCTGTTCCGGCCGAAGAAGCGAGGCCTCGGCATGGACTACGCCGGCGATGTGGAGGAGGTGGGCAGCCAGGTCACAGACTACAAGCCGGGCGATGCCGTCTACGGGGAGGCAGACCGGGAGGTGTGGGCCGAGTATGCGTGTGTGCCGATGCGGCTGGCTTCACGCATGCCCTCAAATCTGACCTACGAACAAGCGGCGGCAGTGCCCCTGTCCGCATTCACGGCATTGCAGGGCCTGCGTGATTTCGGGCGACTCGAAGCAGGTCAGGAGGTGCTGATCAACGGCGCCACGGGTGCAGTCGGCCCATTCGCGGTGCAAGTCGCCAAGGCGCTGGGCGCACGGGTCACGGCTGTGTGCGGTCAGCGGAATGTCGAACTGGTTCGCTCGCTGGATGCCGATTACGTCATTCCCTATGAGACCGAGGACTTCACTTCCCGCGACGACTCCTTCGATATCGTGTTCGATGTCATTGGCAACCATCGTCCGCGTGCGTGCCGTCGGATCATGAAGGACAAAGGCATCTTCGTCGTGGTCGGGGGTCCTGAAGGACGCTGGCTCGGACCGATCTCGTCGCTGCTGGGTGCGATCGCACAGGCGCCCTTCATCAGCCAGCAGGTCGTAACCTATACAGCGACGCCGAATCGAGCGGACCTGGAAGTACTCACCGAGATGATCGAATCCGGCAAAATCACCCCGGTCATCGATCGGTCATTTCGATTGGAGGAGGTCGCCGAGGCCCTGCGTTATCTGGTCGAGGCCCCCCCCCATCGAAGGTGGTGATCTCTATATGACGGACGATGGCACCTCCTTGAGGAGGCCCACGTTCATCCGTCCTTGTTACACCTGACGCCTGACTGACGCCGGTCTGCTCGGATCAATCATCCCGGACCTGCACCGACTCCGCCAGACACGCCACAATAACCTTGCACGCATCGTCCAACCTCGTAGTCTAGCACGACTCGCCGAATCTGGTCGACGAGCCACCGGGAAGTCAGATGACCCCTACATGTATCGGACTACTTCTCATGCGGTATGGAACTGTGACGGCAATCGGATGGGTGAGCCTGCTGGTATTCGGTTGTGGAGATGACTCAGCCTCAACAGCACCCGCATCTGACGTACAAGCGATTCGCGTCGGCCAGCTGACGACCCTCAGCGGCGCCCTGGCTCGGAATGGCGAATCGTGGCTGGCGACGGCCAAGATGGCGGTCGCCGAGATCAATGCTGCCGGAGGCGTACTGGGTCGGCCTTTCGAGCTGGTCGTCGCCGACACCGAGACCGACCCGGATGCTGCCGTCGCCGGGGCCAGAACCCTGGTGGCCGAAGGCGTCGTCGCGATTGTCGGCCCGCAAATCTCCAGTTCGACGCTGCGCGTGGCTCAGGAGATCACGATTCCGGCGAACATCCCCATCATCTCACCGTCCGCCACTTCGGCCGAGATCACCGGGCTCGAGGACAGGGAACTCGTGTGGCGAACGGCAGCCTCCGACCTTCTCAAGGGGAGGATTGTCGCGGAGTACGCGTATGACGCTGACTACCGGCGAGCGGGCATCATGTTCGTCGACAACAGTTTCGGCCGTGGCCTGATGGAGGAATTTGTCGCCACCTTTGAGGCGCTGGGCGGGGAGGTGGTGAACCGCGTCAACTATCCAGAGTTGGACGGTGATGCCATCGAGACCTACGACTACCGACCGCACGCTGTGGCGGCCATGGCAGACGAACCAGACCTGGTCTACCTCATCGCCTTCGGCAACGATGGTGTGAAGGTCATGATCAATGCCGAGTCGATCGTCTCCGAGACGTATCGCCCGAAGTTCATCACCGAGATGGCACCGACCACCGACCTGCTACCACTGGTCGCCATCTACGAGGGACTGCAAGGACTCGAGCAGCGTTCACCGACAACCGCAAATCGCGCCCTTTTCGCCGCCAACTACACGGACAGGTTCGGTGACGTGCCAGGACAGTATGCCGACGGAGTCTACGACGCCATCTATCTGCTGGCATTGGCCATGCAGGAAGGGGGGCAGGCTGACGCGGCGACGATCCGTGATCACATGCGCGAGGTGTCCCGCAGCGGGGCTGCGGTCAACGTGGATGATTTCACCAGGGCCAGTAGTCTGATCGACGAGAATATCGACATCGACTATGAAGGAGCGTCCGGCTCCATCGATTTCGATGAGAACGGCGATGTCACCAGCGGTACCTTCCGGGTCTGGGAGGTGCAGAATGCCTCCTTCGTCGACGTCAGCACAATCACCTTTCCGTGACCGACGAAAGAAACCATGCCCATCACCATCGACGGAGGCCGGATCACGCTGCGAAATGCCGGCATCGAACGCATCATTGAGACCGATGAGGGCCTTTCGACCTCCAGATACTTCATCGCCCCGGAGGGCGTCTGGGGGCATGGCCATTTCCGCCCCACATTCGCCTTCGACGCTCATCTGCCCTTTGAGTTCGCCATCACCATCAATGGCGAGGAACATCTCGGTGGGCCCTTGGCGTATCAGCCATCATGGGGGCAGAAGAGAGGCAGTTTCAGTGTAGTCGATGTCGTGCAGGAGAGAGGCGACATCGGTGACCGGGTCACCCTTGTCACGCGTCCGAATCAGGATGGCATCCCTGCCGTCGAGATCCACGTGATCTACGAGCTTTCCGATGACCTCCCCTTCCTCGTGAAACAGATCCGGGTCGAGAATCTGAGCCCGCAGCCTCTCGTCATCGACAACCTGACAGTGGATATCCTGAAGGCTCTGCGATTGGGTCGCGAACTGCTGGTAACCACCGACTACTACACCTACGGCGCGGCCAAATCGCAACGAGATGGGTTCTTCGCTTCCTACGAACGTTTCTGTTTCGCCTCGGATATCCACCTCGAACTTGCCCCCGGCGAGCGATTCGACTCCTTCCGGTGCATCCAGACTGTGGGACCGGGGACGGCCGATGAGAACAGCGTCGTCTCCCAGCGTGTGCTCAAGACACTGGCGCCGTGGATCGTCGCCAATCCGGTTCACGTCTGCGTCTTCCGTATCGACCACATCGATGAGCTGTACGCGCAGGTCAGGCAGCGCCGCGACGATGGTGCTGAGTACATCGAGTTCTTCGTCGGTCAGCTCTTCACCAATACGGGCGACTATATCCCCCGTGCCGATCTGTTCCCCGGCGGTGCCGCAGATCTCAAACGGCTTGTCGGACACTGTCACGACCTGGGCCTGAAGGTCGCCACCTATTGCTCGCTGACCATCGCCAATCACAGTTCGGCCGTGTGTATCGAACATCCTGACTGGCAGTATCTCGGACCGGATGGCATCCGCTACCATCCAGAGGGTTTCGGCAACATGTGTTACCAGTCCGGATGGGGAGACTACATCCGCGGAAAGATGAACTGGCTCGTCGATGAGATCGGCTTTGACGGCCTCGGGATCGATGGCCCATACCATGGCCTGCCTTGCCAGGAAAAGGATCATCGCCATACGACAGCCGAATCGGTGAAGGTCATGAACTGGGACTGGGAGCGACGCTTCTACCTTGAGATGACCCGGAAGGGCGTCTTCCTCACCACGCCGGGAGACACGCCAGAGAGCTACTTGCTCGGTGTGTGCCGATCGCCGGGCGGCTACACAGAAGAAGACCAGGAGACGATGTCCGGCCTGGCCTACGTATCCGTATTCCGCAGCGCGACCTACGACACGCGATACAAGACGCCTGCCTGTTGCACCTGGACCTCGTGCAGCATCGAGGAATACCACGGCAACAGTGTGATGCCCTCAGAAGAGGATCCGGTGAGTTATGAACATGCGATCGCCGGCATGTTCGGTTACGGTCACTCCGGGGTCACCACAGGCAAGCAGGTCTACCTCGGGCCCAGGACAAAGGCCATCTATCTGAAGTGGATGCAATTCTTCAAGGAACATCGCGCCACCTTGCTGGGAGAGACCGTGCATCTGGCCCGGCCGAATGGGACCGACGTCGATGGCGTCATGCACGTAAGACCCGGCGCCACCCCGCCTGCCCTCGTGGTGTTGTTCAATCCCTCCACTGATTCGAAGCAGGTGAATTTCTCACTGCCCTTGTTCATGGCCGGTATCGACCGCAACAGTACTGCCATGCTCCAGGGCGGAACGAGGCTTGAAGTGGATTCACGAGGTTACGCCGCAGCAGACTTCGCCCTGAACCCCGGTGAGGTCAGGCACTGGGCCATCAGGTGAGGCTGGTTTGCTCGATTGGTTCGCCTCGTTGACATTGACGACCAAGTGGAAGCCTGTCGGCGCGCACGATAGCGACACAACTTGAAAGAGACCCCATGAGCAAGCAGAACTGGGAAATGCGTACCCTCGGTCGAACCGGATTCGAAGTCACCGTGCTCGGCATTGGCAGCGCCTGGTTGGGGCACACGGGTGGTGGCCAGTATTCACCGGAACTCGGTGTCGAGACCGTCCTGGCCGGACTCGAATCCGGCATCAATCTGATCGATACATCCGATAACTACATCGCCGGCCGCAGCGAGGGTTTCGTAGGACAGGCCCTGGCACACTGGTTTGGCCAGGGACATCTGCGAGAGGAGCTGATCCTCTCCTCAAAACTCACGGTCCATCCGGGCAATCTTGATGCCTTCTCCTATGACGGCACCATGTGGGGAGTCGAGAACTCCCTCAAGGAGCTTGGCGTCGACTACCTCGACGTCTTCCTCGTCCACGACCCGGAAACCCTCGATCCCGTATTGGCACCGGACGGTTCCATCGCGGCCCTCCGCAAACTCAAGGAGCAGGGCACGATCCGCGCGATCGGTCTGGGATGTCGACCCCACGAGTTCCATCGACAGTGCATCGAGACGGGAGACTTCGACGTCAGCCTGACCTTCCACGACTACAACCTGATGGTGACGACGGCCGAGGCGGGCGTGCTCGAACACGCGGTAAAACAGGATGTGGGCACCTTTAATGCGTCGATCAACGCCGCCGTGGCGACCGGTTTGAACGCACAGCGTTCCCAGCAGATGGCGGACTGGTGTCGTGCACGTGATGTCGATCTGGACACGCTGAATCTGCACTTCTGTCTGCGTGAACGGCGCTTTGCCTCAACACTCATCGGTTTCTCGCGACCCGCCCGCGTCGAGCAGAATATCCAGGCCTACACGACGACCATCGATGCTGCCATCTGGGATGAACTGAACGATGACTTCGGACTGACTGGCGGCTCCCGTGGATAACGATCCAACCCTCGACGAGTCGCTCCTCGACGGGTCCCAGGCCACCGGGACGGGCGAGTTTTCGATCTCACTCTGGGCGCACACCGAATCCGAGATGGATGATGTCCTCGGCGACCTGGTCAGCAAGTATGACCCGACGCTGAGGAAGGGATTCAACTTCGGCTTCCACGACGGGCCCGGCGTGACCTCGACCCACTCCAATGGTCGTCATCTGTATTTCGGGATGGACAATGGCGAAAGCGATGGGGAGTGGAAGGACTGCGGTCGGCCCGGGAAAAGTGTGAAGGTCAGTGGCCTCGCTGTGTGGAATGGGTGCCTGTATGCAGGCTCCTACGAAGCCGGCAAGGGTGAGGCCGGACATGTGTATCGATACGAGGGTGGCAAGGTCTGGGAGGATCTTGGGAGTCCCGACCCGTGCAACACGGTAATGTCTCTGGCCGTGTGCGGCGGCGAACTCTTCGTCGGCACCGGCCACTATCGGGCCCAGGGCTCCTCTCTGGCCCCGTCAGGGAATCTGGCGCCCGGAGGCAGTGTGTATCGCTATACGGCTGACGGTGCCTGGGAAGACTGTGGAAAGATCTCGGTTGCCGAGTTGTACGACATCTCGGTGTACAGTGACTGGGTCCAGAATCTCCAGGGCTGGTCGAAGGACGACGTCGACACCGTTGGGAATCTGACGGTCTTCAACGGCAAGCTGTATGCCATGCCGTATTACCACCGCGGCGTCTATCGCTACGATGGCGGCACGACGTGGACCCATTGCGGCGACCCCGGATGCCGGCTGATGTCGATGGGCGTATTTGACGGCAACCTCCTTGGCGCGGGCAACGAGGGAAACAAGCAGGGCGGCGTCTTCCGGTACGAAGGGGGAACCGAGTGGTCCAGTGCCGGTGGCCAGGAGGGCGTCGATCAGGTGTATTCCTTCGCCGCCTACGAGGGTGCCCTGCACGCGGGAACATGGCCTGAAGCGAAGGTATTTCGACAGGATTCAGAGCAGGGGTGGGTAGACTGTGGGCAGCTGGGCGGCGAGCAGGAAGTGATGGCCATGTCCGTCTACAATGGCAAGCTCTACGCAGGCACGCTGCCCCTGGCCGAGGTGTATCGCTACGATGGCGGTACGACGTGGACGAGATTGAGGCAGCTGGATACGACACCGGATGTGAAGTATCGCCGCGTGTGGTCGATGGCCGTATTTCAGGGCAAGCTGTTCTGCGGGACACTTCCCTCCGGACGGGTATTCTCGCTGGAGGCGGGCAAGAGTGTGACGTACGACGTGGCACTGAAGAGTGGCTGGCGACACCTGGTGGGCGTGCGGCGGGAGAGGCGACTGGAGTTGTTCGTCGATGGCGAGCTGGTGCGATGGTCTTCCGATGTCGGAGCGCGAGAATGGAACATCTCGAATGACGTGCCCCTGAGGATTGGCAAAGGACCACACGCTGATTTCAAGGGACAGATGCGAGATGTGCAGCTGCACCAAAGGGCCTTGTCGGCCAGCGACGTCGCAGAGCTGTTCCAGGCGGGGTGAACCCGTGATCGTTGAGGATGCATGATGCCTGAAGCGCCGCGTGTTGCCATCATTGCCACGACCTGGTTTGCCAACAGTCACGCAGGCGTGCTGGCGACCAAGTTCCTCACCGGATTCGCCACGGACGAAGGGCTGATCGCGCCGCGTTCGCGTGTCGCGTCGATCTACCTGGATCAGGTCCACAATCGTGACGTGGGACTGCAGCTGGCCAATCAATACGCGATTCCCGTCTACGGCAGTATCCGCGCTGCCCTGACACTCGGTGGCGATGAGCTCGCGGTCGATGCGGTCCTCATCATCGGCGAACACGGCGACTACCCGCTCACCCACCTCGGCCAGGAGATGCTGCCGCGACGCTGGTTCTTCGAACAGGTCTGCGGCGTCATCGGTGAGTCGAGTCGCCGGATCCCGGTATTCACGGACAAACACCTGGCCTACCGCTGGCATGACGCACAGTGGATGATAGAAGAGGCCCGTCGCCTCGACGTCCCCCTGTGGGCGGGCTCATCCCTGCCGGTGACCTGGCGATCCCCCACCTACGAGCACCCGCTGCACGAACCGATCGACGAGGCACTGAGCATCAGCTACCACATGCTCGAGCGTTATGGCTTCCACGGTCTGGAGGCTCTCCAGTGTCAGGTCGAGCGCCGCCAGGGCGGCGAGTCAGGCGTGCGCAGTGTTACCTGCCTGTCCGGTGATGACGTATGGCGCGCCGCTGATGCAGGCGACTGGTCGCAGGAGCTGGCCGATGCCGCACTGGCCGCGATGGATCCGGGACCCGACCAGCTCGATCGGACCTGCGTGACCGATCCACATCTCTTTCTGCTCGAATACAACGACGGTCTGCGTGGCCGCGTGCTGATGCTTGGAGACACAGGATACGTGAGCAAGTTTGCCTACGCCTCACGGCGAATCTCTGGTATCGATGCCTTCGAGTATCACACGGACACCGGACCGAATCACGCACACTTCAGCTATTTCGGACTGGCCATCGAAGACTTCTTTGTCAGCGGCGTGCCACAGAGCCCGGTGGAACGCACCCTCCTGACAACGGGAATCCTCGAAGCGGTCATGCTCTCCCATCACCGCAATGGCGCTCGGGTCGAGACGCCGCATCTCGACGTGAGTTACGAATCTGCTCCACCCTTGCCTCGGCTCCCCACCACGACCCGGCCCCATGGGGCCAGTCTGGACAAGGTCTCTATGCCTGAACCTGGAGCCACACCGGCCGCCGCCATCCTGCCCGTGGGCAGGGACGGGACCCTGCGTGGCGCTGAAGCGTCGGCCGGCGACGGACGATGAGCAACCTGCTGACATCCATGATATCGAGGAGATTTGTAACGTGAGTGAAACCCCTAGTGGTTGCCGCGTCACCCAGGTCGACCACACCCCACCAGCCCCATGGAGCATACGTCCCGACGAACTGCCGAGTCCTGATCCCGACGCCTCTCGGACCCGACTTCCGGACGTGGGGCCTCTGGCCGCTGAGATCCATGTAGCGCCCGACGGTGATGATGCGGGCGACGGCAGTCCATCGCAGCCCTTCGCCGGCCTGACCCGGGCCCGTGATGCCGTGCGCCAATTGCGTACCCAGGGTCTGGACGGCCCCATCGCCGTCACTCTGGCTCCCGGGGAATATCCCGTCACCGCACCTCTGGAACTCACCGCCGTGGATTCGGGCACTGCGGCCGGTCCTGTCATCTACCGCGCTGCGGAGCCGGGGCGCACCGTGCTGTATGGCGGCCAGCGGCTCACCGGATTCACGCCCGTCACCGACCCGGCCATCCTGTCCCGTCTGCCCTCTGAGGCCCGCGGACATGTGGTGCAGTGCGATCTGAAGACGCAGGGCATTTCCGACTTCGGTGAGCTACGCGTCCGGGGTTATGGGCACAGATCGCCTGCCCCCACGCTGGAGCTCATGGTCGACGGCCAGCCACAGACGGTAGCTCGCTGGCCCAACCGGGGATTCGTAGAGGCCCGCAGTCTCATCGATCCGGGAGACCCTGCAGACCTCCGACCGGCGGTTCTGGAGTACGAAGACCCCCGCCACGAACGGTGGACGCAGGCCAAAGACCCGTGGCTCTTCGGGTACTTCCGATATCTATGGGCTGACACCGCCCTCCCCCTGGGGGCCATCGACGCGAAGAATCACACGCTCACCACGGGCGTGCCCTACGAGTTCGGCGGTGATCAGGGCATGAGTACGGCGCAGGGCATCATCTATTATGCCTTCAACCTCCTGGAAGAGATCGACGAGCCGGGGGAATACTACATCGATCGCGACACGGGCGTGCTCTACTTCTACCCGCCCTGTGACCCGGACCAGGCCACCATTGATATCGGTATGCTGACCACACCCATGGTCACCCTGGACGGGGCCAGCGACGTACGCCTCGAAGGACTCACCATGGACCTGGGGCGCGACAGCGGTGTGGTGATGCGCGACTGCCAGCACTGTGTGGTCTGTGGCTGCACGGTCTCCAGGATGGCCGCCAATGGCATCCTCATCCACGGTGGCGAGGCCAACGGCATTCTCAGCTGCGACATCCACACCATCGGCCGCCGCGCCACGGAGGTGATCGGTGGCGATCGTGAAACCCTCACGCCGGGCCGGCACTTTATCGAGAACTGCCGGATCCATGGCTTCGGTCGTATCGATCGTACCTACACACCCGCCATTCAGCTGGAGGGTGTCGGTCTGCGCGTGGCCCACAACCTGATGTATGACTGCCCCAGCAGCGCCATGCGCATCGAGGGCAACGACCATCTCATCGAATACAACGAAGTGCACAGCGCCGTGCAGGAATCGGATGATCAGGGCGGCATGGAGCTGTACATGAACACGACCCACCGCGGCGTCGTGTTCCGATACAACAAGTTTCACGACCTGGGCAAGACGGGTGGCGAGACCGCCGTGCACGGCCAGGCGGCCATTCGCCTGGACGATGCCATCAGTGGCCTGCACCTCTACGGCAACCTGTTCATCCGCTGTGCCAATGGCAATTTCGGCGCCGTGCAGATGAACAGCGGCCGCGACAATGTCATCGAGAACAACATGTTCGTCGATTGCCGTCAGGCGATCAGTGGCGGCTGGAACCGCAGCAACAATGTCTGGCAGTGGCTACGCGATGGCGAAACACCGGACAACTTCTACTTCAATGACCTGTATCTGTCGCGTTATCCACAGTTGGCAGGCCTGCAGGAGGAGCCAGGGATCAATCACGTGTGGCGCAATCTCTTCTACCAGTGCGGCGCCACCGCATCGGGGAATGCTGACTTCCTCGACCTGCGGGACAATGGGTCGTATGCCGACCAGGATCCTGGGTTTGTGGATGCCTCTCAGGGAGACTACCGCCTGCGTGCCGACGCACCGCTGCTGGCCACTGGCTTCATGGCCCTGCCGGTGGAGCACATGGGCCTGTACGCCGACGACCTGCGACCCACCTGGCCGGTAACCGAAACACCGCAACGCATGCCAGACTGGCGGGAATCGGGCTGAGGATCGGCCCTCTGGGCGTCAGGCCAAATCTTCCCGGCGAACCGGATGAAGTTTGCCATCCTGCACACGGATGAACTGGGCCCGCATACGGGACTCGAAGCTGTCGTAGGAGACGTAGAGCACCAAGTCAGGTTTCACTTCCATCATGGAGCCCATGACCCAGATCGAACTGTCGATCATCGTGCCATCGTCCCAGGTCAGTCCCCCGTCAAAGCTGGCGTGGATGGTGCAACCCGGTAGTCGGTGGGCGACGAGAATGGCGCCCGATGCGGTCTTCAGCATGGCGGGCGTCGCATAACCGGGGAAGCTGCCGCGCATGCACGGCTCCCACGATCTGCCACCATCGCGTGACCAGGTCTCCCACATCCAGGGAGAATAGACGGGTCGGATGAGAGCCACGAGTATCCCCGGCGCCGATTCGGCACAGCACACCTCGGTCAGATCGAGGGATCCCATGATCGGGTCGCCCTCGACATTGGTGACACCATCGATGCTGGTGACTGGCGACCAGGTGCGGCCACCATCTTCAGAGCGGGTGGTGAAAGCCTGACAGTGGACGGAGCCCCACGTGTGGATACTGGTAGCCGGCTGACTGGAGTCGTGGGCCCCGTACAGGAAGAGTTGCACGGATCCATCGGACTGATTCAGGAAAGCCTGGGGTCCCATGTGAAGCGTGGGCATACCCTCCGGTTGCGGGCCCAGATCGAGCCGATGAGGAGATGACAACTCCCGCAGGTCATCGGAGACCTCGTAGAGTGTGTAGCCTCCTTCCTCGGCCATCAGGCAACGGATCCGGCCATCGGGAAACTGATGAAATCGTCCCTTCATCCCCCACGGATCGTCGCCGGCAGATTGCAGGACCTCGGGATCATCCCAGGTTCGCCCATCATCCTTCGATCGGCTCGCCAACATGGTGGTCCGGCCTTCGTAGGGTCGCTCCTGGACACCGAAGACGAGGACCAGATCACCCGACGGTGAACGCAGCAGGGACTGCGGCTTCTGCCACAGGCCATATTCATCGCTCCGGCACGGCTGGAACCAGTTGACCGGTTGTGGACCCGTGTCTTGGAAGGTGTGACCCGCGACGGATGGGCCCTCGATCACCAGATGACGCAGACTGGCGACATTGAACTGCATCAGGCCGATGCACCCAGGTCGTACATCGAGACCAGAGATCTCGAAGTGGCCCCGGCCATCGATCGTCGCTGTGAGTGTATCACCCTGTACCTCGACCTCGATGTCATGCCAGATGTTGGTCAGACTGTTCACGCGCGCAATCATCTTCAACTGCTGGATCCGCAGATACCCACTGGAATCCATCCGCGACACGGCACCCCAGAAGTGCTGGGCACGGTAGGCCTGGCCGCAGCATGGCAGGTGGAAGACGTAGAAGTCCTCGTTGCTGGCGGCACGGAAGATGAGCCCCACGTCCGCATGCGCCTTGTCATGTCTGATCTGAAAGTGAGCCCGAAAGTCTGTGAGGGACTCATCCTGGCGGAAGGCAAATCGGTAGCCCTGCATGCCGGCCTCGCCGTGATCGCCGGGCTCGCCCACCGGCTGTAACTGGCCGGTCTCTGCATCCTCCCAGTCACAAGGTGAGAAGGCCCACTGTGCACCATCGCCGATTGTGATCTGCATGTTCTTCGCCTCCTGTCGGTTGCCATGATGGCAGACGAACACACTGGTGCAGCGTGGCGCTGTCAACCTTGCCTGGACACGCGGAAGCCTGTTTATCATCCCTTAGCCGAGGGAGGCGACCAGATCATGATGCGATTGGGTCGGCAGGTGACACTCGGTCCCCTGCAAATCCGGCCGTGAACCAACCAGAGAGGCACGCGTGCAGATTCGAGTGGGTGTCGCCGGCTTGAGACGTGGCCGGGGATTCGTCAGTGTCCTCGCCGCACACCCGTCAGCAGAGCTTGTGGCTATTGCCGATCCCGACACCCAGCGGTGTGGCGAGATCGCGGCGGAATATGGTGTGCCGACCCAGTGTACTGACTATGACGAGTTGCTCGGTCTCGACCTGGATGCCGTCGTGATCGCGACGCCGGCACCATTGCACACGGCCCAGTCGATCGCAGCCCTGGCGACAGGACGCCATGTCCTGTGCGAGGTGCCGGCTGTGGCCAGCCTCGGTGAGGCGCACGCCCTCGTGCAGGCTGTGGAAAGCTCCTCTGGCAGCTATATGCTGGCCGAGAATGTGAACTACTTCGATCGCACCCTCGCCTGGCAGAAATTCATCGACGCGGGCAAGCTGGGCACGATTCACTATGCGGAAGCCGAATACATCCACGATTGCAGTTCCCTGTTCACGCACCCCGATGGCACACCCACCTGGCGTGCGTCGCTGCCGCCCATCCACTACTGCACCCACAGCCTCGGACCGCTGTTGGCCTGGACAGGCGACCGCTGTGTTTCCGTGACGGGCATGCACACCGGCAGTCACCTGCGCCCGGATCTGGGGACGATCGACATGGAAGTTGGCATCTTCCGCACCGCCAACCATGGCCTCTTCAAGATCCTGTGCGGGTTCAGTGTCATGTCCGAACCCGGCAGGCACTGGTACAGTGTCTACGGCACCAAAGGCATGCTTGAATCGGGACGCACCGCGGACAGTCCGGATCGTGGCTACCTGGCTGCAGAATCCGAGCAGACCACCGGACCTGCCCCGGATGTGGTACCTGCTGTCGAACGTCCGGCACCAGAGGACGGTGTCCAGGGCGGCCATGGGCACTCCGAGTGGTACATGGTGGACGAATGGATCGCAGCTGTGATCGATGGTGGCCCCATGCCGATCGATGTCCATGCGGGTCTCGACATGACCCTGCCTGGTATCTGCGCTCATCTGTCGGCACAACAAGACGGGCAACCCGTGGATGTGCCGGATTCAAGGGACATGCGTTAAGATCGAAAGGGAGGTGGTTGGTTATGACCGATTCGCGCGAGCGGGAATCGCAGGCCCTTCAAGGCAGCCTGCGAGCAGTGACCCAGATCGAAGGCCAGGGCGATCCGAAGATCGGCGTCGAGGAATTCATGTCGCTCGCCGAGCGCTTCGGCTTCACGCCTGAGGCGCTGGAGCGCATTCGCGGCGCGATCTCTGTTGAAGATCTGGGGGCCGGGCCCTTTCTGGCCAACTACTACGCCAGTCTGCCCGAAACGTCGGTGCAGGCCTTCGAACGGGTGGCGCGTGAGACCTTCGGCACACGTTTCGCCATCGGCACCAGTTCCGGCACCGGTGCATTGCATGCGGCTTTTGTTGCGGTCGGTGTCGGGCCCGGGACAGAGGTGATCTGTCCGGCGATCGGTTTCTACGCCACCGCTGCGGCCGTGGTCATGGCCAACGGCGTGCCCGTGTTCTGCGACGTGGATGAATCATTGAGCATGGATGCGGCCCAGGCCGAGGCCCTCATCACCGAACGCACAGTCGCGCTGGCCCCCACCTGTGTCATGGGCAGCGTGCCCGATATGGATGCGATCATGGCTGTGGCGCAACGGCATGGGCTCAAGGTGGTCGAAGACTGTGCCCAGTCCTGCGGCGGGCAATACCGGGGTCGCTACGTGGGCACCATCGGCGACATCGGTTGCTTCAGCATTTCAGCCTACAAGATCGTCGGTGGTGGCGAAGGGGGTCTGATGCTGATAAATGACGAACGCCTGCACGATCGCGCCCTGAACCTGGGTGAAGGTGGCGGCCTGTGGCGGCCCAACCGGTTTGCCCCACCGCGCTACGAGGGGGAGTTGTTCGTCGGCACCAACTACCGCATGTCCGAGCTCGAGGCGGCGGTGGATGTGGTCCAACTGGGTCGCATGCCTACCGTCGTGGGACGTTTCCGTCAGGTGAAGCGTCTGATCTGTGAGCACTTGAAAACCTACCAGCAGATCACGCCGCAGGTGCTCAATGATGCCGACGGTGAGGTGGGCTACAACCTGCGATTCTTCCCCGAGACCATCGAGTTGGGTGAGCGGATCGTCGCGGATCTGAAAGCACAGGGCATTGGTGCCGGTATGCGGGGCCACCACGGCGGGCCGGACTGGCATATCTATCACGACATGTATCCGATCACAACACACACCGGTGCGACGGCAAACAGTTGCGCCTACAACTGCGAGGCCTATCGCCAGCAGGCGGGTGAACGCAGCTACGAGCGCGGCGACTGCCCGGCGGCCGACGATCTCTACGATCGTGTCATCACTATCGGACTCAATCAGTGGTACACGGAAACGGACTGCCAGAATGTGGGTCAGGCCATCGACCGGGCCCTTGCCCTGCACTGCACGCAGAGCAGCGACGGTGCCCCGTGGCGATGACGACGCACTACATCGCCGCCTACGACACCGAGTCGCCACGGTGTCTGGCCGCCTGCGAGCGCATCGTTGCCGTGCACGAACGTCACGACATGCCGGCCACCTTCTTCATCACCGGCAAGACACTCGAGGCACACCCCAACGAGTACCGTCAACTACTCGACCATCCCCTCTTTGAGGTGGCGTCGCATACGTGGTCGCACAAATCACTGCGCGATCATCCCTTCTGCGGCCCCGCCGTGCCCCCCGAGCAGATCATCGAAGAGATCAGCCTCGGCGTGGAGATGGTGGAGCGAGTCTTCGAGCGTGAGTGTGTCGGCCTGCGCCCGGGATGCAGTTTCGAGCACGGCCTGGCCGGTGCCCCCGAAGTATTACAGCCTGCAGCAGCGGCGGGGCTGAAATACGTCAGCAGCTTGGCCTGGGGGCCCGACTATTCCCTTCCAGCCCCCCTCAACCAGCCACGCACCTACGCGGCAGATGGCTTCGAGAATCTCTGGGAATTGCCTTGCCACGGGTGGCACGAGAATCTGCTGAAGAATCACAACAAGTGGGGCGCCCGTCGCCTGACGCTGTGGCCACCGGACATGCCGGAGGCGATCCCGGCCGGGTTCCTGGAAACACCACAGGAGGAATTCGCCGTGAATCGTGTCTTCCTCGAGCGGGCCGCGAGTGATGGACTGGCCTTTGTCTCGTTGATCTGGCACCCGTGGTCACTGGCCGCCTTCGACCCGGACATGGAGATGCTCGATCTGACCTTCACGCACGTGAAGGCAATAGGCCTGACGCCGACGACTTATGCCGGACTGTGGCGGGAGCTGACCAGGTAGGCGACGCCGGGCACTTGCACTGGACACGCCAGACGCACGATCATGCTTCAACCAAGGAGATCCTATATGGACCATGAAATCGTCAATGGCTGGCAAGGCCGCTTCTTTGAAGACTTCGCCCCCGGCCACGTCTACCGCAGTCGCTTCGGCCACACCGTCACCGAAGCGGACAACGCCCTTTTTACCCAACTGACCCACAACACCAATCCCCTGCACTTCGATGCCGAATTTGCCAGCCGCTCCCCCTGGGGCCAGATCCTCGTCAACAGCACATTCAGCCTCGCACTCATCGTCGGCATGAGCGTTCCCGACATCAGCGAGAATGCTGTGGCCAACCTCGGCTGGGAGGAAGTCAGACTCACGCATCCGGTCTTCATCGGACACACCCTCTACTGCGAAACGGAAGTCCTCGAAAAGCGCGTCTCGAAATCACGCCCCGAAGCTGGCATCGTCAAAGTTCGTTCCCGCGGGGTCAATCAGGACGGTCAGGTGGTACTCACGATGGTCCGCAATGTCATGGTCTACAAGAAGGACCACGCCCCCCCGAGCCACTTCCCCGAGATCCGGTCGTAGGCGTCCCATGCAACGCCTCCAATCCTGGCTCTTCGTCCCCGGCCACCGTCAATCCATGATCGACAAGGCCCCCGGTCTCGACGCCGATGCCCTCATCTACGACCTGGAAGACGGCGTACCACCAGCCGAAAAAGAGATGGCCCGGGCGTTGATCGCGACTGCCCTGCCAGAGGCAGGCACCCCGCCTCTTTTCGTCCGCACCCACCCTGCAGATCACGCCGATCTCAGCATCGATCTCGAAGCCATCGTCCGCCCCGGCCTCACGGGTATCCTTCTCCCCAAAGTCAACGCCGCCGAAGAGATCCTCCACCTGTCAGCAGCCCTCGCCACCAGAGAACGCCAGGCCGATCTCCCTCCCGGCCAGATCCGCATCCTGGCCCTGATTGAGACGGCTCGCGGCCTGGTCCACGGGCCGGCCATCGCCGCCGCCGATCCCCGCATGGCGGGCCTGCTCTTCGGCGCCGAAGATTTCGCCCTCGATATCAACGCCGACGCCGCTGACGATTTCCTCTACGCCCGGTCAGCCCTGGTCGTGGCAGCCGCCAGTGCAGGAATCCAGGCCATCGATCGCGCCTACCTCGATTTGCAGGACACCCCCGGTCTATTGGCCTCAGCGCGCCAGTCGCGCCGACTCGGCTTCACTGGCAGACTCCTCATCCATCCCAGCCAGATCGCCCCGGTGCATGAGGCCTTCTGTCCCTCTTCAGATGAAGTAGATGATGCCCGACGTGTCGTGGCCGCCTTCAACCAAGACTGCGGATCCATCGTCCTGGACGGTCGCATGGTTGACCTCCCGGTTGTAGAGCGCGCCAACCAGACGCTCTCCCTCTACAACCGCCGGAACACGAAACAGCAGTGAGAGAGACAACATGGCCCACCCCCCTTTGAGAGGCGTCCGCATCCTCGCCATCGAACAATTCGGCGCCGGACCGTGGGCTACCATGGCCCTGGCTGATCTGGGTGCTGAAATCATCAAGATTGAGAACCCCCTGACCGGCGGGGATGTCGCCCGCTACGTCACCCCGTACACCGTCGACCAGGACAGCGTCTACTTCCAGAGCTTCAACCGCAACAAGAAGAGCATTACCCTCAACCTGCAGCACCCCGATGCAGCGGCCGTCCTCCATCCCCTCGCCGCGGCATCCGACGCCGTCTTCAACAACCTCAGGGGTGATCTCCCGCAGAAACTCGGTCTCGACTACCCGGCCCTGAAACACCTCAAGGAAGCTCTCGTCTGCTGCTCTCTCTCCGCCTTTGGCCGCCAGACTCCACGCGCTGCCGAACCCGGCTACGACTACATGATGCAGGGGTATGCCGGCTGGATGAGCATCACCGGCGAACCCGGCGGACCACCACAGAAATCCGGACTCTCTCTCGTTGACCTCAATGGCGGCATCTGCGCCGCGCTGGGTATGGTCAGCGCCATCCTTCGGGCCCGCGAGACTGGCGTCGGCTGCGATGTCGACGTCAACCTCTTCGACACGGCCCTGTCGCAACTCGGCTATGTTGGCGCCTGGCATCTGACCAAGGGATATCAGCCCGAACGCACGCCCGACTCCTCCCATCCATCCCAGATCCCCTCCCAGGTCCTGCCCACCCAGGACGGTTGGCTCGTCGTCATGTGTGCGAAGGAGAAATTCTACCGGAATCTGGTTCGGATCATCGGGGCACCGGAACTTGCGGAGGATCCCCGCTTCGACAGCTTTGAGAACCGCCTCGCCCACCGCGACGAACTCGTGATCCAGCTCAAGGCCATCACCCAACAGAAACCGACAGCCGAATGGCTGAGACTGCTCAAGGGGGAAGTGCCCTGCGCCCCGGTGAACTCGGTCGAAGAAGCTCTCGCGGATCCGCAGGTCATCGAAGATCAGATGATCATCGACCTGCCCCACCCGGAATTCGGCACGGTCAGAACAGTCGCTGGCCCGATCAAGATCAGTGACGCAGACGTCGAACACCGCCGCGGCCCCAAGCTTGGCGAACACACCGACGAAATCCTGCAGACGCTCCTCGACCTGCCCCCTGAGACCATCGCGGGGTATCGCCAGGACGGGCTGCTCTGATCGTTGAGGAATCCCCCCATGGCCCCGCGCTTCTGTTTGGCGCCACGTCCATGGCCGGTTTTGCCCTGGCCCAACGTTACCCCGAATCTCTGCGCCCCTTCGTGCCGCCCAACCGGCCAGGCGCCTGGCCCGCACTCAACCTGGAGGATCCCGCCTGGCTCGCAGCCCTCGTCCAGGAGCTGGAACCACGCCTGCTGATCTACTGCCACGCTGTGTGTAATGTGCGTAAGTGCGAAGAGTCACCAGACTGGGCCTACGATATCAACGTCAACCACATCCGCCGCCTGCACGATGCGCTGCCGGACACGACCCGACTCGTCTATGTATCATCGGACCATGTCTTCGGTGACGACGGCACATACAGTGAAGTGTCCAACACCTGCCCGATCAGTGTCTATGGTCGGACCCGTGTCGAGGCCGAGGCCCTGGTCCTTGCACGCCCTGGATCTCTCGTCATACGCAGCGGTCTGGCCATTGGCCCTTCGTACGATGGTCGCTCGGGCCACCTCGACTGGCTCACCTATCGACACGAACGCAATCTGCCACTCACGATCGTCGAAGACGAATCACGCTCTACCGTCATGACCCACGACCTGGCCGATCGCATCATGCACCTGGCCACAAGCAATGAAACCGGCCTGCGACACATCTCGGCGGCTCTCGTCTCCAGAATGGAATTGGCACGTTTCCTGACCCGGCAACTCGGCATCGATCCCGTCCTCAACACGGTCCTTCGTCACCAGCAACCTGCACCTCACATGGGCAGAGTCGAACTGACGACGATCCACGAGGGCCCGCTGCATCAACCACTGCCAGGCGTTCTGACCTCTGACCTCGGCGATTGGAACAGTGATTCCTTGCCGTGACCGATGGAAAGAGGACCGTCGCTGCCAGGCAGCGGAATTCTGCAGGGGATCTGCTCCGGTTACATAGACATCGCGGACCCAGCTCTGGCCGGACTCTCGAGCCTCGTCGACTGGCGTCTTTCTCTTTGCCCGATACATTCAGAATCCATGATGAATCCCAGCGATGACCCCGCCACCGAGACGACCTCATTTCCTTGACACACTGTTCGGCCCTGAGCCGTCGCCTGGGTGCCCTGCTCCTCGTGCTTCTATTGGCCTGCAGCTCTGACGACACCCCAAGTCGTTCCTCGTCAGAGCCTGCCGTTGCACCGATTCAACTCGGATTGCTCGTACCCGCCAGTGGATCCTGGGCCAGAGGCCTTTCGTGGCATCGTGCAGCCCAGATGGCCGTCGATGAGATCAACGCCAGTGGCGGTGTTCTGGGGCATCCCCTGTCATTGAGCGTTCTGGATACCGAGACGGTTTCTGCCGTCGCCGTTGAGGGCGCCCGACGTCTCGTGGGTGAGGGTGTCGTCGCCGTGATCGGACCGGGCACATCGAGCGCCACGATCGAGGTCGCCCAGCAGGTCCTGATCCCGGCAGGGATTCCCATGATCACCCCCTCGGCGACATCACCCGTGGTGGCGGGAATCGAGGATAGCGGCTTGGTATGGCGCACAGTCGCCTCCGATGAATTCCAGGGGCGCCTGGCCGCTGATTGGGCCTTTGACCAGGGACATCGGATCGCCAGTATCCTGCACATCGACAATGCCTATGGGATTGGACTGGCAGAAGCCTTTGCCGGACAGTTTGAATCACTGGGTGCGCAGGTACTGGGGACGGTGCCGTATCCCGACCTGAGCGCCAACGACATCGTCACCCACGACTATGCCTTCGACGTCCTGCCAGCCCTGGCAGGCGTTCCAGATCTGATCTACCTGATCAGCTACGAGACAGATGGCGCAAAAATCAGCGTCGCCATGGATCGCTTTGTCGATTTCCGCAGTCGACCATCCATCCTCGGCTGCGACGCCAACACCAGCCAGACCTTCATCGACAATGCCGCGCCGGAAGTGATCGCGGGCATGGTCGGTACCGTCGCTGCCCCCGCTGCAGACCATGCCCCCTATCAGGATTTCCAGGAGAGATTCACTGGTCGCTATTACTTCTCTCCGGCCGCGTACGATGAGTCGACATACGACGCCGTCTACCTCATCGCCTTGGCCATTCTGGAAGCCGGCTCCGCTGAGCCGAGACAGATTGCCGACCATATCGCCTCTGTCGCCTCGGGCGGAACAAGCGTCTCAGCAGCTCAGCTGGACCTGGCTCGCAGTCTTCTGGCTGAGGGTGGAGACATCGACTATACTGGCGCCTCCGGGGAGGTGGATTTTGATGAACGCGGTGACATTCTCTCCGGGACCTATCAGATACAGCAGGTCGTGAGAGGTTCCTTCTCCGTCACCGAGACGGTGACGTTCCCCTGATGCAGAACGCGGTCTACGACCAGAATCCAGGAGTGAGATACATGGAAGCCAGACACCTGACCACCGAAGAACTCATGGCGGGTCTGCCGGAGATCTGTCAGTCGCCTGCCGACAATGGCGAATTGCTGATGATCTCGCGTCGCCCCGCGATTGGCGAGCGAGACCTGCTCGATGAAGGACAGCTCGATCTGAAAGAGGGGCTGGTCGGCGACAACTGGATCAATCGCGGTCAGAGCAGCAATCCGCCGCGGGATCCGAACCCGGAGGCACAGCTGACGCTGATGAATTCCCGCGCCGCCGACCTCATCTGTCTCAACAAGGATCGCTGGCCCCTGGCCGGAGACCAGCTCTACGTCGATCTCGACATCGGTCCCGACAATGCACCCGCCGGCACCCGCCTGCAGATCGGTGAAACCATCATCGAAGTCACCGCCGAGCCGCACACGGGTTGTAAGAAATTCGTCGAGCGCTTCGGCATGGATGCCATGACCTTCGTCAATTCGCCTGAAGGCAAGCAGAAGTGCACGCGGGGCATCAACACGAAAGTCATCCAGGCCGGCACGATCCGTGTCGGCGATCGCATCACGAAGGTCTGATTCAGCGCCGTACGTAGCGCTGCGTATTCAGACCCTGCAATTGCGCTGACAGCAGATCGATGGCGTGTTGTGCCACCTGGCCCGGCACGCCGTCGACCTGACTGGTCACATCCTGGCTGCTGCCACTGGCCCCGATCCCCACGGCGGCTGAGGAGCCCGTCAGCGTGAGTACCTCATCCAGTAATTCGCAGTCGTAGTCGATCTGTGTCCGGGCAGCCGGTGTCAGCACCTGCTCGAAGACGGGGAGGGTGAGTTTGCCGATGATCGGCACGTCGCCGAAGACCTCGATGATGAGCAGATCGAATTCGACGTGCAACGAATCACCCGACAGCGTCCACTCACCGATCCAGTTCAGATTGGCGCCATCGATGCGCTCCGTCTGACCCAGATTCTCGCCCGCCAGGGCGGCTTGCACCTCCTCCAGTTCGCGCAGGGCACGCAGGAACTCTCCTCCCACGCGCTGCCGCACGCCGCCAGCCGGCTCGAAGGTGTAGGACACATTGATCAGCGACGCCACGTCGCTGTCCCCCTCCGTCGCCTCCATATACCACGTGCCCACCAGCAGATCAGCCTTACTGCGAGTCGGTGAATCATCATCGCCACAAGCTGCCAGGCCGACGACGAGGGCCCACAGCAGGCAACATCGGAAGTGTCTCATCGTGCTTATCTCTCCCGCGGGGGCGCGGATCCGCCGCGTCAGTCGGGCTTGGGAAAATCGAGGATTGTGTCGGTGTTGTAGCGCTTCTCAACCGGATTTGAGCTGGTCTTGACCAGGGCACGCCTGAAGGCGTTGTCAATACGGAGCCATCGGTCTGCCAGTTCATCCGTCACACCACATTCGAGAATGGACTCTCTCAGGAGGGCAGCTCTCACATCGAAGAGTTCATCTGAGATGTTCATGTGTCGATGCACATTCTTCGGCAGGCCACCAGAATAGATCTTACCACCCCCCATATTGGAGATCATGAAGTCTGTCTGCTGCTCTTCGATCAACTCCTGAGAGATGTGGAGGAAGAAGTGCTTCAGCCATGGGTGTACGTAGATCTTGTCGTAGAACAGCTTGTGCACTCTTTCAACGACCGGCCTGCCGCCGAGTGCCTCCAACAGCGTATGATCTTCCATCATTTCCGATCTTCGGCCCCTCATGGGCGCCGTCACAGAAGGGATTGTTCTTCGAAGCACCGCAGCGGCACAACGTGAGTATATGGCGCCGCACCTAGTGTCCTGTCGCAGAGATAAGTTGACGAAATTCGGCGCCAGGACCCGGGTCCTGGGCGCCCGGTTCGCAAGGCGCGCGAGTGATGCGTATCAGTGGGATACACAGAGTGAGCGCAACGCCGCGAACCGGGATGGATCGGCCGACGAATGTCGACGGATTTCTGCGACAGGACACTAGATGCGTTCGATCCGGATGACATGATTCACCGGTGTGATGTCGGTGCAGTGCAAGGTGAAGGCCGTCGGATCCGGCTCTTCACTCCCCCGCATCGTCGTCGTCAGATTGTGGCTGTCGAACCCGCCACTGAAACGAATGGCATCACGACCACTTCGATAGATGGCAGTCCCACTTCTGAAGACCGCTGACTGACCCTCCCCGCATGGCACACGCAGAGTATCCGTCTCCAGCAGGCCATCCGGACTCAAAAGGAACTCCACCTTGTATAACACCTGGTCCAGGCCGGTCGTCCTCAGATGAAGTTCGATCGCCTGATCGTCCGGCAACCAGCACACGCGCACATCCAGATCCAGATCCCGCATCTGGACCTCCTCGCGCTGGTCGTGCGGCATCAGATCCCAGTCACTGGTCTCCGGCGGCTGCGCGAAGGGACGCTTGAAACCCCAGCGTTTGTGTTGAGCCAGCACCCAGTCATCCCCATCAGCCGCCAGTGATTCAGGCTCGAATCGGCCTCGGTCTCCGTAGAAGGTCGTGGCGATCCGGGCCGTGACAGCTAGTTCTCCAGCCTGCAGATGCAGAAAGCGCGTGTTGTTCGCGATCAGCGTACAGGACAACTCCTCCTGGCGCAGTCGCACAATACTCGAGGCCGGATTGTGGAATTCATACGATGCGGGTGGCGGCGCCGCCGGCACATCTTCATGACGCCACTCGGTTCGCAGCAGATACTGCGTCAGTCCGGCGACGCCACCGGCTCCAGGCCGCCGCGCCTGGTCGACGATCTGATCGGCGACACCGGCATAGACAGGTTCACCGGTCAGATGGGCCATGGCCAGGAAATTGGGATAGTAGCTGACCGGATAGGAGGTCCGACCGCGATCCTGCCGCCGTGACGCGCCCGTGAACAACGTTCCATCCGGCTCCAGGTAGTTGAGCACCATCTGCAGATTGCGCACGACCGGTTCACGCAGCTGTGGACGATCCAGCAACTCGGCCATGATCAGCAGGGAGCCATTGTTGACGACATTGTAGATCCCCGTCGAGCGCTCGGTGTATTCGCCCAGGTCGGTGCAGTCGATGCCCTCCGCCAGATACAATTCCGCCTCGCGGCGGCAGCGCTCGTCGTCGAACTGATTCCACATGAGGGTCAGGGCCGAGGCCAGTACCCAGCGATGGTTCGGCGTATGGAAACCGCCCGTCAGCATGCCCTCCACACCGCGTCGCAGGAAGGTCTCCACCTTCCCCGCCACGGTGTCGATCTCGGGGTGATCGTCGGCGTGCGCGCGCAGCAGTTGCAGAGTGAATGAGAGCGTCTGCGTGCTGAAGCCGATCATCGTCGCATCGTGGAAGTTCGTCTCCCGCAGATCCATCGTGCCATCCTCGTGCTGCGACCGCAGCAGGTGATCGGCATACAACTCAGCGCTCTGCAGCAGGAGTGCATCTCCGCGGCGCTGAGCCTCGGGACACAGATACACACTGACCAGCTGATCGATCGCCCCGGATGATTGACCGGGTTCACTGTAGCCGCGTTCAGGCGCCAGCAGGGCCCCGTAGTCGCGGGAGGAAGGATCCAGGCACTGCAGATCCAGCAGAGAGGCGATTCTCGCCTCGGCTTCAGCCACGATGACCGGATAATGTCTCTTCATCTTCCCCTCATGGGTTGGGTTCGCTATGATCCGTACAGAGCAATGTCAGCCAGGGCGCCCGCTGGCGCCACGTATCGGTTCGGTCGATACGACATCTGCCAGGAGAAGATCGAATGGATCCACTGCGCGTCGGGGTGATCACCGGCGGCCACACGTTTGATGTGATCAACTTTCACCGGCTCTTCCGCAGACTCGACGATTGCGACTGCTACATCCAGTCGCTGGAGGACTGGTCCGCCGGTGTGCGGGCCGTCCAGGACTACGACGTCCTCGTCTTCTACAACATGCACACCGATCTACCCCAGGATGCACCCGGCGGCAAGGCAACACGCGCCGCAATCGATGGTCTGGGTCAGGGCGAAGGGATCGTGCTGTTCCACCATGCCATCCTCGCCTTCAAGGACGATCCCGTCTGGGATGAAATCGTGGGCATGACCGATCGCACCATCCAGGCATGGAGTCACGACGAACAGTTGCGTCTGCAGATCGCCGATCCCGACCATCCGATCACGAGCGGCCTCGGCGCCTTCCCACTCACCGATGAGACCTACGACTTCCGTGACGTGAGTGGCGAAGACAGCCACATCCTGCTGACGGTCGATCACCCCGATAGCATGTCCACCCTGGCCTGGACTCGCATGCACAACTCGTCACGTGTCCTGAATTTCGTCCCCGGCCACGACGAGGCCGCGTGGTCGAGTCCAGCCTTCCAAACCCTCTTGCGCCGCGGCATCCTCTGGGCGGCAGGCCGAAATATCACATGAAGATCGCTTACAGCACCTATGCCCTGCAGTCCATCGATCCCTTCGAGGCAATCAAACGTGTGCGTGCCATCGGTTTCGATGGTCTGGAGCTCAATGTGGGGGATGAGTGGCCCACGGCCGCGGCAAAGCTCGATGGAGACACACGAAAGCTCCTGTGCGATGCCTACACGAGCGCCGGCTTCCCCTCGCCGGTCCTGATGCATCTCATCAATCTCTGCGCCCCACAGGAAGACACCGCCGCCAAATCGGCGGCCCTCGCCGCCACCTGCCAGCTGGCCTGCGATCTGCGCGTCGATGAGAATGCACCGATCATGACCACCACCCTCGGCTCTCATGGTGTCGACTGGGAGACCTGCCGCGACGAGGTCGCTGAACGACTGCGTCCCTACGCCGACATCGCCGCCGATCACGGCACCACGATCGCCGTCGAGGCTCATGTGGGCCAGGAATTCGACTCACCGGAGAAGGCGGTGTGGCTCGTTGAGGCACTGAACCACAACGCGGTGCGACTCAACTTCGACCACAGCCACTTCCACGTATTGGGTATGGATCTGAAGCACTGTACCGAATTGTGCGCACCGTGGTCCGTTCACACACACGTGAAGGACGGTTATCTCGACGAGAAGGATGCCGTCCACTTCCAGTTGCCGGGTGACGGATCTCTCGACCTGGATGACTATTTCGGCGTCGTCGCCGCAGCCGGCATCCACGTGCCAATCACAGCCGAGGTGACGGGCCAGATCTGGAAGCGAGACGACTACGATCCATGGAAGACAGCTGAACGGTGTTATCAGTCCATGCGTTCGGCCGCAGATCGTGTCGGGAGCTGACCGAATCTGGACATGCCGACCGAGGGACTCCCTTACCGGAATCCGATTAATTACATAGGTTTAGGTCCCTTATTTGGGCTGGTCTTACCCCTGGCTGCCCGAGTGCCTGACCTTCAGGATTCGTCTCTCCCGACGCCCGGAGTTTCGCTGGCGCTATGCGTCCTCTTCTCGGATTCCTGCTGTTTTCGACGATCATCGTCGGCCTCGGCGCAGTGTGGCTGCACCGCCAATGGCGGGTTGCTGATGCTGAGCGGATCCAGCTGTCATCACAGCTGGATGTTGCCCGCTCGCAGCGACAGGGGGCCATCGAGCAACGAGCCGCCGCTGAGCGCGAACGCCTGATCGCCGAACGGCAGCGGCAGGACGCCCTCCAACAACGATCTGCCGCCGAACGCCAGCGCCTCAATGCCGAGCAGCAGCGCCAGGAGGCCCTGTCTCAGCGTTCGGCCGCCGAGCGCGAGCGTCTCAATGCAGAAACCCAACGTCTCGAGGCGGTAGCCCAACGTTCGGTTGCCGAACGCGAGCGACTCAACGCCGAACAACAGCGGCAGGATGCGGTGCAGCAGCGGACGGTGGCCGAGCGGCTGCGTCTGTTGTCCGTGGGCCAGTCACTGGCCTTCGAGGTCTCACGCGTCCTCCAGCGAGGCGATCGGGCCCTCGGTTCACTTCTGGCCCTGCAGGCCTATCGATTCACGGTCGACAACGGCGGGTCCAAGCGCGACCCGGAGATCTTTGAGGCGATGCGCCAGTCCTTGTTCACGGTGGAGCTGGCGGGACATGCCTTGCTCGGTCACGAGGATGAGGTCCGCGCCGTCCATTTCCTCAACGACACCGACCTGGTCTCCACAAGCGATGATGGCACCCTGCGGCGGTGGGACCTGGCCACCGGGCAACTGGACACGATCCTCTTCAGGGATACCGGACGATTCCAGACGATCGGCCTGGATCCTGCCCACTCAAGACTCGTATTGGGGGGCTCGCAGGGATATCTGCGCGTGTGGCCACTTCCCGCTGAAACCAAACCCGCTCGACTGACCCCGGGCGCCACCACAGGCCCCGGCATCAACAGCCTTACCGTTCTGAACTCGGGAGAGATCGCCGCCGGTCTTCTGGATGGCAGCGTCTACTACTGGACCTCACAGGAGAACCAGCCGGTCGTCGCGCCCACCACGGCCAGCACCGAGGCCCGCTCACAGCCCGTTGTCCTGTGGAACGAAGGGCCCACACTGGTGTGGTCTGATGCGACCGGTGGTCTTGGTCTCTGGGATACATCGAATCCCGACATCCTGCCGACCACGATCGGCCGTCATCTCGGCCAGGTGACGGCGATTGCCCCCATCACCCAGACGAGAAAGCTCGTGGCGGGCCTGCAGAGTGGTGACATCGTCGTGTGGGAGCTTGATGATCTGCTTGCCACGCCAGTCATCCTCACCGGGCACAGCTCTCGGATCACAACGCTGGACGTAGCGGCAGATGGAATACTGGCGTCCGGATCTCTCGACAACACGATTCGTCTGTGGAATCTGGCTGACACAGTACAACCACCGATCACCATCGACCATGGCGCCTGGGTGTGGTCCATCGCCTTCTCGTCCACTGGTGATCTCATCGCATCTGCCGGGGCAGACCGTGCCGTGCGCCTCTGGCCAACCCGCGCCGAAGAAATCGCCGAAACCTTGTGCGGGGCCCTGAGACGGAATTTCGCGCACGACGAATGGATGGAATTCGTCGGTGATGACATCCCCTACGAAAAGACCTGCCACAACTTGCCCGGACCGGAGACATCGCATGCGCATTTGGAGTAGAGGTACCCTTTTGGTATTGGGCCTATCGCTGGCAGCCTGCGGTGGTGACTCCAGCTCTTCAGGCCCGGAGACAGCCCAGACGCCGATCCGCATCGGTCAGTTGACCACGCTGACGGGCGCACTGGACCGACTGGGTGGCCCGTGGCGGGCAACGGCCGAAATGGCAGTGGCCGAGATCAATGCAGCAGGTGGTGTACTCGGACGGACACTCGAGCTTGTCGTGGCAGACACCGAGACCGATCCGGGTGCGGCCGTGCTTGGCGCCCAGTCGTTGGTGGCTCAAGGTGTGGTGGCCATCGTCGGCCCCCAGATCTCCAGCGCCACGGTACGGGTCGCCAATGAGGTGACCATCGCCAGCGATACCCCCATCATTTCGCCTTCTGCGACGGCCGCCGACATCACCACCCTCGAAGACCGGGGACTCGTCTGGCGAACCGCCGCTTCCGATCTGCTGAAGGGGAAGATCGTTGCCACCTACGCCTATGAGCTCGGTCTGCGAACGGCTGGGATTATCTTCGTCGACAACGAGTTTGGCCGCGGCATGTTACAGGAATTCGTCAACAGTTTTGAGGCACTCGGTGGTCAGGTTCTGAATCGCGTGAACTACCCTGAACTCGATGGGGACGCAATCGAGCTCTACGACTACCGCCCGCATGCTGAGGCGGTCATGGCGGAAGAACCGGATCTGGTCTACATCATCGCCTTCGGGGCAGATGGTGTGAAGATCATGATCAATGCCGACACGATTGTCTCCGACACGTACAGACCCCAGTTCATGACGGAACTGGCACCTTCGGCCGATCTGTTGCCACTGGTCGCCGTCTATGAAGGCCTGCTTGGCCTGGAACAGCGATCACCGGTTTCGGCCAATCGTGACCTCTTCGTCGACAACTACAAGGCGCGGTATGGCCAGGATCCAGAGCAATTCTCTGACGGGATCTATGATGCTGTCTATTTGCTCGCCCTGGCCATCGAGCAAGGAGGCTCGACGGATGCCGATGTGATCGTCAGCCAGTTGCGCGACGTATCGCTGAGTGGCGCCGCCGTGAATGTGGCCGACTTTGCCCGGGCCAAGACCCTTATCGACAATGATCTCGACATCGACTACGAGGGTGCCTCGGGCTCGATAGACTTCGATGCCCATGGCGATGTCACCAGCGGCACCTTCCGTGTCTGGCAGGTGCAGAACGCCGCATTCGCCGACGTCATCACCATCACCTTCCCGTGAATCGCAGGAACCACATGAGAAATGTCCTCATCTTCTGCCTCGCCACCCTCGTAATGAGCTGTGGCAGCGACGATGACAACAAGGGCACGGGCCCCGATGTCCAGGTGGAGACCATCCGCATCGGCCTGCTGACGGAACTGGCTGATCTATGGGAGCAGTTTGGCCTGCCCTTCGAGCGCTCCGCCCAGCTGGCCATCGCTGAGATCAACAGCTCTGGTGGTGTCGCCGGTCACCCGCTCGAACTCGTTTCGCTGCACTCGGCGCCGGACAGTGATGTGGCGCAGGCGAATGCACATGCCCTCATGGACTCGGGAGTCGTGGCGATCATCGGCCCCGCTTTCAGCGAGATCTTTGTCGACGTCGCCCGCAATGTGACGATCCCGGCCGGGATGCTGTTGATCTCCCCTGCCGTGACGAGCGCCGCCATTTCCGATATTGAGGGCGACGGTCTGATCTGGCGAACGATCGCCTCCGATGCGCTCACGGGATCTGTTGCCGGCTCCTATGCTCACGACAGGTTCGGCAGCCAGACAGCTGGGATTCTCTTCCTCGACAATGTATTCGGCATCGGTCTGGCCGCTGCGTTCGAGGCAGAGTTCGTCGCGCGAGGCGGTCAGATTCTTGCGCGTGAGGCGCTACCGGATCTGTCGTCGACAGATGTGGCCAACTATGACTATCGGGAACACGTCGATTTCGTCACGTCCCTGCAGCCTGATCTGCTGTTCATCGCCACACGCGAGTCGGCGAATGACAGGATCACGATCGCCCTGCAGAGCGTCTTCACTGATGACTACCGGGCACAGATTCTGACGTCGGCCAATCGATCCAATGACTGGCTGGCTGGCACCGATCCAACGGTGACGCAGGGAATGCGTGGCATCCTTGCAGCCCCGGTCACCGACCAGCCCGCTTTTCTCGGCTATGCCCAGAGATTGCAGGCGGCCTATGGCCTGGAGCCGGCCCTGCTCACTGACAGCGTCTACGACTGTGTCTACTTGCTGGCACTGGCCATCGAACAGGGAGGATTCGCAACTCCCGTAGGGATCGGCGCGAATCTGCAGTCCGTCTCGACCTCCGGGGCACCGGTCATGGGAGGAGAATTCGCAACCGCTCGGGAGCTCATTGCCGCCCATGGTGACATCGACTACGTCGGCGCTTCGGGTCCCGTGGATCTCGACGCCAATGGCGACGTGATCAGCGGCAGCTTCACAATCTGGGAAATCCAGAACGGTGCCTTCGTCGACATCGAGAGTATCTCCTTCCCTTAGAGCATCGATGCCCAGGATCCCTCACATACCCACTCTCTGCCACCTCAGGCTCCCTCTCTGGGCTCTTGTGTGTGCCGCCCTGTTCGGCACCCCGGCTGACGGACAGACGGTATGTGGTCCCGCGCTGATCGAGGCCGACGAAATGTTGCGCAAGGGATTGTTCGGCGAACTCAACAGCAAACTCGCCCCCTGTCTCGAAGCGCGTGCCACACGAGCCGAGCGAGTTGAGGCCTATCGGATCCTCGTGCTGGCCAGCATGGCCGCCGAGCGCTACGACAGGGCGGCAGAGCTGGCCGATGCCCTTCTACGACTGCGCCCCGACTACGAGGCGTCCTTTCTTGAGTCACCGAAGTTCGCCCGTCTCCTGGACCGGATCCGTGCCTCGTGGCTTGACCCGTCGCAACAGGCGGTGGTGACGGCCACCAAGACAGAGCAGAAGATCGGTGAAGCCCCGGCCATCATCTCGCTCATCTCGGCACGGCAGATTGAGCAATACGGATATGAGTCGGTGGGCGAAGCACTCTCGAGCCTTTCCGGTGTCGACATCCTGCATGATCACGTCCAGTACAATCTTGGCGTTCGGGGCATCAATGCCGGCATGCGCGGCTGGTCGAGAATCGTCAAGGTGATGCTCGAGGGTCAGTCTGTCGCCTTCCGACCCAGTTCGGAGAACTTCCTTGGCAGCGAACTGATCCCGATGCAGGCGGTGGAGCGCATCGAAGTCGTCCGGGGGCCTTCTTCCGCCCTCTACGGCGCCAATGCCTATCTGGGGGTCATCAATGTGATTCCCCGGCGTGGCGAGAGGATCGACGGCCTCGAGCTGACGACCGGTTTCGGTAGCATTCAGGGACATCCCGCCTACGACCTGGGCATGCTCTGGGGGCGCAAGATCGGTCGCGTCGACTATTTGATTGCCGCCAGCGGCCAGTTTGCCGATCGATCAGGATTGCAGCCGGTGGATCTGCCCGGAGAGAACCGATACGAAGAGCAGGATCTGGAAAGCCGTAACGACGTCACACGCCCGGCGAGCCTGTATGCCCGAGCCCAGATCGACGGTCGCGACGATGATCATTTTGTCCTCGATCTGAGCCTGCAGCGACTCGACAGTTTTGGTGAATTCCAGGACTGGGGCGTACTCACCGGGGTCAATCGACTGAGCATGAGCAACATGTTTCTGCGTGGTCGCTACGATCGGACTCTGTTCGGCCTGAAGGCCAACCTCTCCGCCGCCTACTCCCGGGGTGACCCTTCGGAGGATGAGTTTCTCGCCATCAATCAGGCCGGCGTCGGTGACTGGATCACTCGACAAGTAGGATATGATGGCATCGATCTGTCATCGGAACTGCTCTACGAATCCACATCCGGCAACGTCTTGACCTTTGGCGTCGACTTCACCCGCGATCAGCAAGATCTGCAGACCTATTTCCGCCACTATTTCGATCAGGACTCGCAGCCGACGGGGATCACGCAGGGCGACACGGCCTTCGTCAATACGGGAGCCTACGCACAGGCGGTCCTCTACCCCTTCCGGACCTTTTCCGTGCCCGGTCTGACAGACCTCGGCCTGACGTCGGGTCTGCGATATGACAGTCACAACATCTACGACAACATCAGCAACTATCGCCTTGCCGCTGCCTATCCCCTGTCCGAACACTGGTACACGAAGGTCCTGTATGGCACGTCCTTCAAGGCCCCCTCATCGGTGCAGCTCTACACGACACTGATCGTACCCCAGGGCGTGTTGGGCAATCCAGATCTGCGCCCGGAAGAAGCCCGGACCTGGGAAGCGGCCATCGGCGGACGCCTGGGCAGAGGTTTGACGGTCACTTTCATCGGCTTCTCGTCCGAGGTCACCGACAAGGTGGAGCTTGTGCCATCCGGCGCCAATACGCGCGCCGACAATGTGGCCAAGATCTCCTCCCATGGATTCGAAGAAGAGACCTTCTACCGCGGCGACCGGTCCACGGCGTATCTCAACCTGTCCTATCAGAGCAGCACCGAACGGCGAGTGGATCGCCTGCGGGGGGTCCTCGAGGGCGACACCAATCTGTACCCAACGACGACCGTCAAGTTTGGCGGCAGCCGTCAGTTACAACGCTGGCCGTGGGAGGTCTCTCTGGCTGGTGTCTACATTGGCGAACGCATCGCCAGCGAGCAGAACATCAAGAACCACGATCCGATCAACCTCGAGGAATACACCCTCGATGGTTATCTGTTGCTGGATCTGACCCTGCATTCTCGCATCCTCAGCGCGGGTCGTGGTGCAACATTGCAGTTGAAGATCGCGAACCTCCTGGATCAGCAATACGCTTACCCCGGCTTCCGCGACTTTGACATTCCTGGCCTTGGGCGCCGTTTCGCCGCGAGTCTGACCTATCACCTGTAGACACGCCACAACCATGGGTCTGCTTCGGCGGCTGCATGTGCCGATCATGGCCGGGGTGATGTTGCTCACGATGGCGTCCGCCGATGCGAGCAGTCGTGTCGCCATGGCCATACCCACCGAGGGGATCACTGTTGATGGTTCCTTCGAAGACTGGCCCGAGTCCGCTCCGGCCTATCCCCTGCAGCGGCTCACCGCCGGGGATCAGCCCGTTGATCGCGCTGATCTGACCGGTAGCTTCCGTCTGGCCTGGGACCAGGCAGGCAGGCTCTATGTCGCCATCGAACTCATCGACGATGAACGCATTGTCGATCAGGCGGGTGGCGACTGGCGCTCACAGGATGGGCTCGAGCTCTTCCTGCAACCTTCCGCTGATGACGAGACCACCATCTCGCAGATCGCACTGTGGGGAGACCGGCTCGTCGGTGGTGACGAAGGTGTCCAGGTTCGGACGCAGGTGACCGCCCATCGTCGCCAGATCGAATGGTGCATTGAGCCAGATCGTCTCGGTGCCGGCATCGGGGCGGGGACACTGCTTGGCTTCGACGTCGCCGTCAACGATCGCGACACGGATAGCTTCACGACGAGCATGTGGGGCGAGGCCCAGGCAAGCGGCAGCGGTCTGGGGCAGGCACTGCTCCTGCCATCGGCGACGGGAACAGCAATCCTGGCAGGTACCGTCCTGCGAGCCGACTCCCCCATCCCGCGGGCGACGGTGCAGATCCAGTCGGTTCAGACGCCAGCGTGGATCTGGGTACTCCAGGCCGATCGACAGGGCCGCTTCTCATTGCGGGTACCTCAGGGCACCTACGAGGTACAGGCCAGCGCCGTGCCGTCCAGTCACCCCGTGTCGGTGCAACTGGCCAAGGGTGGCGCCGATATCGATGTGGTTCTGCCAGCAACCTCTCCGGATCGGCGTCGTCTCGGCGCCGGCACGACCATTCCGGCAGGCGAGGGCACACCAGTCGAAGCCAGTTTCGGCATCCAGCAGGGACTGTGGCGCACCTACGGCCTCCCCGATGGCCTCGGCTCGACGATCATCGACGCAATCTATCAGGATAGTGATGGGTATCTGTGGTTCGGGACCCAGGGCGGCGTCAGTCGTTATGAGGGTGCCAATTTCACGACCTACACGATCACCGAGGGCCTCGCCTACAATGGTGTCAGCGCCATTGCTGAAGACGCCTCCGGCGTCTTGTGGTTCGGCACCTGGGGTGGTGGCCTGAGTCGGTACGATGGTGAGACATTCACGACCTTCACGACCGCCGACGGCCTCGCCGATGATGTCGTTCTCGCTCTGCATCGGGATCGTACCGGCCATCTCTGGATCGGTACCCAGTCCGGTCTCAACTGCCTCGATGGCGACGAATTACTCACGTATGGTACCGCCCATGGTCTGCCCCACAGCCAGGTCGGCGCCATCGCCGAGACAGCAGACGGCGTCCTCTGGTTTGGCACGTGGGGCGGCGGTGTCAGTCGTTTCGATGGCGAGACCTTCACAACCTTCACCAGTGCCGACGGCCTTGCCCACGACGAAATCAGCGACATCGCCCCCAGCGCCGATGGTTCGCTCTGGTTCGCCACGCAGGGGGGGGTCGGTCGTTATGTAGAGGGCCGGTTCGAGAGATTCACAGAGGCGGATGGTTTGGCCCACAACGGGGCCAGCAGTCTGGCCTTCGACGAACTCGGCGATCTGTGGGTCGGCACCTGGGAAGGCGGTGTCAGCCGATTCGACGGCAGCAACTTCACGACCTTCACCACCGCTGAGGGTCTCGCCCACGACGAGGTCAGCGTCCTCGCCACCGATGCCGACGGCCATCTGTGGCTGGGGACCTGGGGCGGCGGCATCAGCCGCTACGATGGCGCGAATTTCGCCCACTTCGGCGAGGAGGGCCTGAACGGCGCCGGACGCGCCCTGCTTGAAGACCGTCAGGATTACCTGTGGGTTGGGACGGACAAGGGACTCTTCCGCCAGACTGCCGCTGGGATCGTGCATTACACAACGGCCAGTGGGCTCGTCCATGACGCGATCAATGCCATTGCCGAAGACGCAGACGGGGTGATCTGGATCGGCACCCAGGCCGGGCTCAATCGCTTCGATGGAGAACAGTTCACCACCTTTACCACCGACGACGGTCTGCCCCACGACTGGGTCAATGACGTCCTCGTGGACAGCGAGGGCGATCTGTGGTTGGGCACGTGGGGCGGTGGCGCCAGCCACTACGACGGCAAACACTTCACCACCTATGATGCCACCAGTGGTCTTGGGCACGACTGGGTCAATACGATCTACGAGGACGGCTTCCAGCGGTTGTGGTTCGGCACCAAGGGTGGCGGCGTGGCCCGTCTGGATGCAGGTGAGTTCTTCCGCCTCACCAGCGACGACGGGCTGGCGGCCAACTGGGTCTGGTCCATCATCGAAAGCGACGATGGCGCCATGTGGTTCGCCACAGACAACGGGGTCAATCGGTATGCCAACGACGAGCTGTCGAGCCTCACGGCACGGGACGGGTTGTCATCCGATCACGTCACCGCTCTTCTCCAGGACGACAGAGGGCGGTTCTGGTTCGGCACCGACGGCGGTGGCATCACCCTGCATGATGGTGCTGTCTTTCAGGACGTACTGGTCCGCGATGGCCTGCAGGACAACGTGGTCACCGCACTGCTGCAGGATCGTGCGTCACGCGTGTGGATTGCCTCGTCCCAAGGTCTGACCCTCCATCGCCCGCGCGTCGCACCACCACGGATTCACCTCGTCGACGTTGTGGCAGACCGTCGGTACGGTGCGGTGGATCAGTTGGAGATCTCCGCCGCCCAGGACTATCTCGCCGTGGAATTCGAAGGGGTCAGCCTCAAGACTCGTCCCGGTGCGCTCCTGTATCGTTATCGCCTGGAAGGCTTCGACGAGACCTCCCTGCTGACGGGCGTTCCGCGCGTCGAGTATGTGGATCTGCCCCTCGGCGACTATACCTTCGTCGTGGAGGCCATCGATCGCGACCTGACGCCCTCGGCGGTGCCCGTGCGTGTCGCTGTCCGGGTCCATCCGCCCTACGGTGATATCGTCCTGTATGCGAGTCTGGTAATCGTCCTCATGGGTCTGGCCTGGGCGGCAGGACAGATCATGCAGCGCAATCGCCGCTTGCAGGTCGCCCGCGATGAACTGGCCGTCTCTCTGGACAGTGCCGAGGACGCACGGGCTGAGGCCGATGCCGCACGCCTGGAAGCGGATGCCGCCAACGATGCCAAGAGCACCTTCCTCGCCAAAATGTCACACGAGATTCGCACGCCGATGAATGGCATCGTCGGCATGGTCGACATGCTGCGGCGGACCCGGTTGGAGAAGAACCAGATCAACTATCTGTCCGTCGTCGACACCTCGGCGGACGCCCTGCTCGAACTCATCAATGACATCCTCGATCTGTCGAAAATCGAGGCGGGCAGCATGGAACTGGAGAAGACGGACTTCGTCCTCTGGGAAGTGCTGGAAGGTGTCATGAAGCTGATGGCCATGCGAGCCCACGAGAAGGGTCTCGAACTGGCCTGCCACGTCGCGCCGGACGTGCCCGAGGGGATCGTCGGCGATCCCACCCGACTGCGCCAGATCATCGTCAATCTCATTGGCAATGGGATCAAATTCACTGCAGAAGGTGAAGTCGTCGTCCAGGTCCAGGTGACGTCGAGGAGCGACGATGCGATCGAATTGCACTTTGGCGTGCGCGATACAGGCATCGGCATCCCGCAGGACAAGCAGGCACTGGTTTTCGAGGCGTTCTCGCAGGCCGACAGTTCCACGACAAGGCAGTTCGGTGGCACCGGCCTCGGCCTGAACATCTCACGGCAGTTGTCCGAACTCATGGGTGGTGGCATCTGGCTCGAGAGCGAAGAAGGCGTAGGCAGCACCTTCCAGTTCAATGCCCATTTCGGGGTGTCCGACATGCGCACAGCGGAGATGGCCCCCGAGCCCTGGAAGAAGCTGAATCAGTCACGGATCCTTGCAGTCGAGGAGAACGCAACCAACCGGCTCATCATCGAGCAGATGCTGAATGGGTGGGGCCTCGAAACCACGACCTTCGCCTCCGGTGAAGAAGCACTGGCCGAGATGCGACGTGCCCACGCGGCAGGCACTCCCTATTCGCTGGCCATGCTGGATGCCCACGCCGCGCCGATGGATGGCCTGGCCATCGCGCGCGAGCTCCGTCGGCAACCGGATCTGGTAGAACATGTGATGATGGTTCTCACGTCCCTCGACGGGCAGGATGACATCGATCGCTACCAGGGCGTCGGCGTCGCTCATACCATGCGCAAGCCGATCACGCAGTCCGATCTGCTCGATGCAATCCTCAGCAGCCTGGGTCCTGCCGTTGGCCTGCAGGGCCGCTCCTCCACGGCCGAGGCCGAGGAACGCATGCCGCCACTGGCCATCCTGCTGGCCGACGACAACGAGACCAATCGCTATGTGGCCACGAGCATGCTCGAAGAACAGGGTCACCGTGTCGTAACGGCCGAGGATGGCGTGGTCGTACTCGAAGCCCTCGATGAAGCTCCTTTCGACCTCATCCTGATGGATGTCCAGATGCCGAAGATGGATGGCTACGAGGCAACGGGCGAGATCCGTCGACGCGAGACCGAGACGGGTGGCCACATCCCCATCATCGGACTGACGGCCAATGCGATGAAGGGCGATCGTGAAGCCTGCCTGGAAGCGGGCATGGACGAGTATGTGCCGAAACCCGTGCGCTGGGCGGCGCTGCGCGATGCGATCGTCACACTGGAGGTGACGGGGGGCGTCATCGATCCGAATGAGGTCGTCATCCCATCGACCAGTGAACTCGAGAACCAGGATGTCGAGACCCCCGCGATCGAAACGTCCAATGTGGATGAAAGCATCCTGGACCCGACAGCCTTGCAGAGTCTGCAGAAGATGGAGGGGCGTGGAGCCATCTCCGTGGACCGCATGTTCGCCCTCTTTGTCGACAATGGCGAACGGATCCTGCCGGTGCTGCGTGAGGCACTTGAGGGGCCGGACGCAGCACGGTTGCAGCTCGAAGCGCACTCTCTGAAGGGCAGCGCCGGTTATCTGGGCGCCCGACGACTGGCTGCACTGTGCCAGGAAGTGGAAGATCTGGGCAAGGCGGATTCGCTGGAGGGCGTTGCTGATCTGCTCGATGACATAGAGAGCGCCTTCGAAGAGGCGCGCCAGGCCCTGCGGCAGATCCTGCCCGACGCCGAAACCACATCACTGACGGTGACGACAGACGCGCCAGCAGATTGGGATCTCGACGAACTCGAATCGTCGGCTCGGCAGCAGTTGCCCGAAGTGCTCGAATTTCTCACGGCGCAGGAAGATCGGTGGTCCCGTCTATCCGAGACGATGGATATCACCGATACCGAAGAATTCGGCGAAGACATCCGTCAAGTGGGCGCCACGCACAACTGCCCTCCCCTGCAGCGCTGGGGAGAGACATTGGCCACCTGCAGCCGCAACTTCGACATCACGAGCGTTCAGACGATGATCAACCAGTTTGAGGACGTGATCGAACGAGTGCGGGTCTGGGCTGAATCCGGCACAGCAACCTGACTCCCTGCCGGAAGGGTCAGATCCCGTAGACGCGGGCTGCGGTCTCGCCCAGGATGGCAGCCTTTTCGGCCTCGGTCAGCTCAGTCGCCTCGGTCCGCACAATCTCGACGATCTGCCGATAGGTCAGCTGCCTGCCCGCCGGTGGCCAGTCGCTGCCGAACATCAACCGTTCAGCACCCAGTAGATCCCGCAACCGATACAGATAGGCCAGCGCCGTCGGACAACGGTGATCCCAGGGCGTGTCCGCCACACTGTAGTAGGCCGACACCTTGACGAAGAGGTTGTCCAGCAACCGTGCTTCGTCGAGGCCCCCTGAGGCCACATCCTCCGGGGCGATGCCGGCCCCCTTGGGAAGCCCGAAGTGATTGAGGACAAATCGCACCTGTCGATACCGCTGCGCCAACTCGATGATGTGGCGGTAGTTGGGTGGCGTCACCTGCAGATTGCAGACGAGGCCACTGGCCTGGAAGGCGATCCAGATCGCGTCGTGTTCACTGGCCGTCATCCACGCCAGATCCGGCGTGCGCGGATAACAACTGATCGCCACCGAACCATACTGTGCCCTGGCCGCCATGACACGCTCCGCTGCATCGGGCGCATCCAGTGGCACGTCGGTCATCGCCGCCAGACGGTCAGGGTGCTCCTGGGCCCAACGACCACACTCGGCGTTGTTGTCGGGCGAGAAATCCTGGACCACGGGCAGCATCAGCGCTTTCTCAACACCCGCCTCATCCATATGATGTAGCAATCGATCGACACGACCCATGTCCTCGAAGGGGGCCATGGGTGCGTAGTTCGCCAGTGTATGTACATGTGCATCGATGATTCTCATGTCCGTCATCCGTCCTTTCCGTGGAGCTTGTTCATGTCAGTTCAGTCGAATCGCGATTTCTTCGAAGAGCAGGGCTATCTCGTCATCGAAGACTTGCTCACGCCAACGGAGCTCGAAGTCTGCCGTGGCGAAATCGATCGACTCCATCAGGTAGCCGCCGATCTTGAAGTATCCGGTTCGGATCTTGCCCAGTTCCAGCATGAACCCCACGCGGCAGCGACCCAACGTGACGATGGCCTGCCGCTGCTGCGCAAGGTCGAAGGCACGCGCGATGTGTCCGACGTGTTCCGCGATCTGTCCGCTCACCAGCGTCTGGTACCGATCATCCAGGAGCTGATCGGTGACGACCTTCTGCTCTTCCGGTCCACATTGATGCTCAAGCCGGCCCATCACGGATCAGCCCACGCCCTGCATCAGGATTCAGCCTACTGGCCCATGGACCCGCCCACCCTCGTCACGGTCAGCATCGCCCTCAATGACTCGTCACCCGAAAATGGGTGCATCCAGGTCATCCCCGGCAGCCACAAATGGGGCCTCCAGGACTGGGGAAAGATCACGACGGCCGAAGACAAGGTCACGTCTCGCGACGATATCGACCTGAGCACGCGGATCGATGTCCCTCTCCGTGCCGGCAGTGTCGTCTGCTTCCACTCCCTGATGGTGCATGGCTCGGGCCCAAATCAGTCACCGAATCCACGCAATACAGCCCTGTATGCCTACTTCTCACCCCAGGTCCGCTACGCCCCGAAAGAGGGCCAGCCCAGACAGAAGACCTTCCCTGTCATCACCGGCCTGGGTGGCGAAACCGATTGGACCATGACGGCAGACTGACAGAGGGCCCGTCAGCCCTGGCAGCATCCAGCGCACCAGGGCGATTCACCGTAAGTCAGCCGGCACCGCGCACGTATCTGCGAGCCGACACAGGCCCTCAGCGCATCACCAGGCCCTCAACGGCCAGCGCCCGTTTCAGCCGAGCGCCGCGCAGTGGCTTCATCTCCACATCCCAGGGCTCGGTCAGCGTCAGCCGTCGCCCGAGGGCGCGGTAGACATCAGGCAGGTCGAAGTGGGCCAGACAGTTGCGCACGAAGTTGGACGCCGGCCACGACACCAGCGGTGCCTGGGCCATCGCCTGATACGACAGCGGCGCGCCTTTCAGCGTGACGGCCCCCACCCCATCGTGCAGCAGGGCGGCGTAAGCGGCCAGCACGGCGCCCTGGCCGTGGCCACTGATCGTCACCCGACTCGCGCCCTCAGTGACGAGCAGGTCGATCGTGGCCAGCACATCGTGGACGCGCTTGCCCACCCAACTCTCACCAAAAAGCAACTCGTGACCATGGAACATGTAATCCATGCCGTAGGGATGGAAGAAATTCTCTTTCGCCTCATCCGGCATCGATTCGCCCAGGCCGCGCACATCCAGCAGATATCTGGATCTACCATCAGCCGTCTGGGCGACCCATTTGTCGGCACATTCTGTTGAGGCATCCACGTGGGGCAGATGGAGATGGACGGCTGTCTCCACATCCAGTGTCTGCGCCCGGGATCCGTCGACGAGGATCTTGTGCATGATCGCACGCACATGACCCGGCCCGGTTTCGACAGCATACCGCGCACAGGTCTCGCCATCCACCCGTCGGGATCTCAGGACACGATAGTGGGGTGATGCGGCGCGATCGGGCAGATGCAGAAGTTCGGTAACCGTCCGACGAAGTGCCGGACCGGTCAGCTTCTTGCGTCCCTCAGCCAGCATCTGAGCTTGTGACGCGATCAGCTCGTAGATCGGCGTGGCGCCCGCATCGACCGTGTTCCCCGTGGGGGTCACATTCCCTGCCTCTGCGTCGATCTCGTCCACCTGACGCACTTTCTTGGCCGTCGTGTGGGCGGTCTCGGCAAAGAACCCGACCATCGCCTCCTGGTTGTCCTCGAAGAAGCCATGGGGATGCCCACCGATGAACAGCTGGGTCGACGCCGCCGGCGCCCCGAGGACCTTGTAGAAATTCCGGACCTCGTCGTAGGCCTCCTTCAACCCTCTGCGGTCGAAGAAGCAATACTTCTGACCCAGCAACATCACCGGATCCGGCGCGCGGGCGATGTAGAAGTCAGCCATTTCCAGACCGGCGCCCAGGACGCCGGGTGGATACTGCTCACAATCTGCGGGCAGCTCATTCTCCAGATTGTTCAGGAAGGTGGTCACGAAACAACTCGGCGCCGCCATCGTGAAACGCGGCTCCGTCGCCCACAACCACTGAGTCATCGTGCCCCCACCCGAGTTGCCGGTGAGGCCCACACGGGTACGATCGACTTCGGGGCGCGCCAGCAGCACGTCGAGGGCACGAACACCGTCCCACGTGCGCCACATGCCGAACCACTCCCCCACCAGTTCGAGCTGTTTGCCCATCATGTTGTGGGCGTGGCAGCAATTGCCCACGGCACTCCTGTCGGGCAGACGCTGGTATTGGTCGCGCTCCCCCTGATTGAAGGGATCGTAGATGAGCACGACATAGCCATTTCGCGCCAGGCGCTGGCAGAATCCCTGATACTTGGGCTCGAGTTTCCCATCCGCACTGTGGCCACACGTTCCCAGCACGGCCGGTGCCTTGCCGTCGAGCTTGTTGGGCACGTAGAGGTGCGCCGTGACCAGACAACCGGGGCGACTCTCGAACAGCAGTTTCTCGATCCGGCAATGCCGCGTCTCGACGACACCGGTGACCTGCGTGTTCAGTGGCGTCTTAGCGGGGCGAGGCCCGAAAGCCTGACGGATCGCCTTGCGCACCCGGCGCTGGTAGCCTTGCGCCTGAGCTTTGGTGCGGATTCCGGCCAGCTGTGCCTGCCGTTCTTCCCGCATGGAACGAACCCGCTCGACAAAATCGTCGTGCACCATATGACCATAGCCACTACTCATCATCTACCTTCCTCTCGTCGCGTCGCGGCCCCACCATCTCGGTGTATCTTTCGTGGCACCGCCTGTACCGGCGGCCAACAATCTGGGTCCGAATCAGAAGGGACGCCATCTTGCACACAAAGACTCGGGTGAACATCGGTTGGCGGGAGTGGGTCGGTCTGCCGGAGATGGGCGTCGACCGTATCAAGGGAAAGATCGACACCGGGGCTCGCACATCGGCCCTGCACGCTGTGGATATGGAGGAGTATTTCGCCGACGGGATTCTGCGTGTACGATTCCGCCTCCACCCGATCCAGCGAGATACCCGACACGGCATCGTGGTCGATCACGAGGTCATCGACGAGCGCAGTGTCCGCTCATCCTCCGGGATCACCGAGCTACGTCCCGTGATCCAGACCGTGCTCGCGCTGGGCGCACGCCAGTGGCCCATCGAGATCACCCTCACCGACCGGGCAAACATGGGATTTCGCCTGCTGCTGGGACGTGAGGCCCTGCGAAAGAGGGTCCTCGTGGATGCAGGGCGTTCGTTTCTGCTGGGATCCGATGCGACGAGTTAGCCGCGACCCGGCCATCTCAGTATTGCTGACCACATCCGATCTGATCGCATCTGACAGCCAGGATGTCAGTTCAGGGGGATTCACCTGGACGCAGGATCTCGCCTCGATCGCACTTCAGCACGTCACACAGTCGCACCAGGAGAACCTCTTCCACGTCGTCCTCCCCCTGGGTAAGAATCGCGATCAGGCGCTCGTAGCTGACCCCCAGGACGTTGGCCAACTGGTGCTTGAAGAGGTAGTTACGGCGCACCATCATACGCTGAACAGCACGGGCATCGATTCGTGGCATGTCATCAAACCTCGTCGTCCGCGTCCACCGCAGCCAGAGCCGACGTCAGAGCCGGGGCAGCATCATGACAGATGATCCTCTTCGCGTGGCCTGGGGTGATCCCGTCGACGCCGGTGCCCTGAAACAACTCCACGCCTGTATGGCCACTGGTACGAATGCCGTCGGTGGCGCTCTGATGGCCGACCATCACCTGGGTTATTCCATGCCTGTTGGTGGCGTCGTGGCTTATGACGGCAGAGTCTCACCCTCCGGCGTCGGCTACGACATCGCCTGTGGCAACAAGGCCGTCCGCGTCGATATGACCCGCGATCAACTGAATGCGCGGGGCATCGCCTCGTTCATGGACGAGATCTGGCAGACGATCTCCTTCGGCATCGGACGCCAGAATCCGGAACCCGTCGACGATGCCCTGTTCGAGGATGACCCGGCCTGGGCAATCGACGTGGCCGCCGATCTGCAGGATCTGGCTGCCTCTCAACTCGGCACGGTGGGCGCCGGCAATCACTATGTCGACGTCTTTGCCGACGAGGACGACCGCATCTGGATCGGTGTCCACTTCGGCTCCCGTGGCTTCGGCCACAAACTCGCCACGCACTTCATGCGCCTCGGCGGTGGCCGGGACGATTTCCATGCGCCTCCGGTGCTGTTCGATGCCGATTCACAGACGGGACAGGAATACATCGCCTGTATGAAGTTGGCCGGTCGTTATGCCTACGCCGGACGCGACTGGGTCTGCGACCGCGTGGTGGCCCTGCTCGGCGCCACGATCGTCGAGCAGGTGCACAATCACCACAATTTCGCCTGGCTCGAAGAGCACGATGACCGCGATCTCTGGGTCGTGCGCAAGGGAGCGACGCCGGCTTTTCCGGGGCAGCGAGGTTTTGTTGGTGGTTCCATGGGCGACCTGTCTGTCATCGTTGAGGGTGTCGATTCGGCCGCGGCCCAGACAGGCTACTACTCAACCGTACACGGTGCGGGTCGGGTCATGTCGCGCACGGCAGCTGCCGGCAAGACTCGCTGGCAACGCAAGGGTGGCCGCAAGCGGAAGGTGACAGTCAAGGAAGGCGCCATCAGTCGCCAGATGATGGATGCCTGGATCAGGGACTGGGGCGTCGAGTTGCGGGGCGCCGGTACAGATGAGTCACCCCACTGCTACAAGCGCTTGCCGGACGTGCTGGAACACCATCACGACAGCATCCGCATCCTGCACACGCTGACACCCCTGGGTGTCGCCATGGCCGGCCCCGACACGTGGGATCCCTATCGGGATTGACCTGCCGTCGTTGTTGCAGCACAGCGCGGTCACAGCTATGATGTACCACCTATGAATCTGACACATATCGTGCCATCCAGACGCAGTGGCCTCGCGTCCCTGCTCGTTGCCATTGTCTTGATCAGCCTGGCACCGACACATGGGGTCGCTGCGAGCGACGCTGAACCCGTCGTCGTCATCTCAGGCGACCTGCCGGCCGTCAACAATGTGAGTGCCGGGGCCCTGGCCCAGCGGGCCGTGTTGCGCGCGTTCCTGCGCGACCACCCCGACTACGTGTTCAAGCCCTTCGCCATGCCCAAGATCCAGGGGCACGCGATGGACACGGGGCCGTTGATGGGCATCTCGTCGGGCAATCCACCCCACGCGATCTACGTCAACTTCCGGCAGTCCTCCAGCTACATGAATCACGGCTTTCTCGAACCCCTGGAGGTCCTGCTCGCGCGCGTTCTGAGCCCGAACGAGGGTGTGCGCCAGTCAACGCCCGATGGCGAATGGCTCACCGAGCCGTCATTGGCTGAGATCGAGGCGGCCAGGGATGCGATTCTGTCCCGCGTGCCTGAACCGGTCTGGCCTGTTATACATCGCGTCGCCGACACGGACAAGACGGGCATCCCTCCCGGCCGTCACATCTGGGCCATGCCGACGACGGTGCTGGCCAAGGTGATGTTGTATCGCAAGGATGTCTTCCAGCAGGCCGGCCTCGACCCGCGCCATCCCCCCGGTAACTGGCAGGAGTTGCTGGACTACGGACGGCGCATCAAGGCGCTGCCCGGGAAGTATGGGATCACCTTCGCCGGTGGCCCGGCGATCAGTTGGGGAGCCTATTCCCTCTTCGCCTCCAATGGCGCCACCTTCATGGATCGTGGCCCGGAAGGACGGTGGCGCGCCTCCTTCAACACACCCGAGATGGCAGAGGCGATCTACTTCCTTCTGCGACTGGTGGATGAGCCCTTCGAGGCCGATGGGCAGACCTACAAGGGCATCGCCTACGTCGGACTGCCTGGCAATGATGCGTCGCTGAAATGGGAACGAGGCCAGGTTGGCATGCAGTTCTCCAGCCTGGAGGACGAGATGCTGGCCTCCATCAACCCCGAACTGGTCGGGATCGCACCCATTCCTGATTCACCCCGTGGCGCCGGGGGTGGCGATCTCAATGCGCGCATGCTGGGTGTATTTCGCGACACGTCACCGGCACAGAAACTCGCCGTCATGGAGTATATCTGGTTCGTCGCCAGCGATAAGGCCAAGGAGATTCGCACCCGGGTCTTCGTGGAGAATGGCTACGGCCGCTTCGTGCAGCCCCATCTACTGGAACGATTCGGCTATCGCGAGATTCTGCGACAGGTCCCAAAGGGCTGGCAGGAGACCTACCAACGGGCCCTCGCCCACGGCGTGCCCGAACCCTACGGCAAGAACACGCAGTTCATCTACGACAAGGTCTCCGAGCCCATCAACTGGGCCCTGCAGCAGCCCTTGCTGGAACTGCCTCGTGAAGACGCCCTGGCCCGCATTGCCGAGGGACTCGATCTCTATGCTGAGCGCGTCGACAGGTACATGCTGGGTGAACTCACCGAAGAGGAGTGGACCCAGCGTCGCACCGTCGGCACCTCCGTGCTGCTCTTCATCGTCGTCGTCTTCACCGGTTCATTGACGTGGGTGTGGCGCATCTTCTCGGCAGCAGAGGCCGAACGTGGCAACCGACATTCATGGTGGCACTACCGAACAGCGTACCTGCTGATCCTGCCGTCCATGGCCATCGTCATGTTCTGGCAATACGCCCCCCTGATGATGGGTGCACCCCTGGCCCTCTTCGAATACGAACTCGTCATCGACTCCGCCTTTGTGGGCATCGATAATTTTGCCACCATCCTTTACGATGGTCGCTTCTGGGCCTCACTGGGTCGCACTTTTTACTGGGTGCTGCTGACGGTGGGTCTCGGGTTCTGGCCACCGATCTTCGTCGCCATCCTGCTGGATGAGGTGCCGACAGCAGGACTGAAGTACTTCTTCCGCACCGTCTTCTACCTGCCCACCGTCGTCTCCGGTGTCATCATGGTTTTTCTGTGGCGCCAACTCTACGAGCCGTCCGAATCAGGTTTCTTCAACCAGTTGCTGCTGTCGCTCAACCATCTCGGACCGGTCGGCGCCACCCTGATGAAACTGCTGGCGTTGGGCGTGTGGCTCGCCCTGATCGGTCTCATCCTCTCCATGGCCTGGCAGCTGCGCGAACTGACCCGCCCCGTGCGTACCGCCATTATCGCCTTTGGTGCGGGATTGGTCATTGCGACGCTGATGCCGGTCTGGTCAGCCTGGGTTGGCCCCGGTGATCTCGTCATCCTCGCCCGCGGTCTGGATCCTGAACAGGTCACCGGATTCTCGGGCGTCGCCACCTTCCTGAGCGGGTTTGTCGGCAGTTTCTCGATCGAACCCCTCTCGTGGGTCGATGACCCTGACCTGGCCATGCTCTGTGTCGTGCTGCCCTCCGTCTGGGCTACAGCAGGACCTGGCTGCATCATCTATCTGGCAGCCCTCAAGACCGTGCCTGAAGAGCTCATCGAAGCAGCCACGATGGATGGCGCCGGCATCCTGCAGCGACTGGCCTACATCACCTTGCCGCGGGTGAAGTTCCTCATCCTCATCCAGCTGGTCGGCGCCATCGTCGGCTCTTTCAAGGGCGGGACCAACTTCATCCTCGCCATGACCGGTGGGGGTCCCAATGGGGCCACGCGCGTACTGGGTCTCGATATCTTCGAGCGCACCTTCATGGAACTGCACTATGGACTCGGCGCCGCCATGGCCTGGGTGCTGGGTGCCATGGTCATCGTCCTGACGGCCTACCAGTTGAAGCGAATGTCACAGGCGGAATTCTCGACGGCGGATACGAAATGAGCCGTCCATCGGAGTCTCTCACGGTGCACACTGAATCCCTGTCGGAGGTCTCCTCATGCCGGTACTGACACGGGTCGAGGCCAGATCAACGCGGGGAAGACTCCTGCAGGCAGGGGTGACCCTCGCCCTGGTGCTTGGGGGCATCACCATGATCTACCCCTTCCTGCTGATGCTGTCGGGGTCGGTGCGATCTGAGATGGACATCGCCCAGATGAACGTGCTGCCCGACTACCTGAAACATGATGACGTGCTCGTGCGCAAGTTCCTGGAGATGAAGTATTGCCACGATGTGGGCACCATGAATCGGCTGCGCGGCCGTCAGGACCTCAGCTTCGAGCTGGCGACGCTGCCCGACCGGATCGTTCCGGGTCGCGTCGCGGATCTTCACGCCTTTGCACAGCAGGAAAAGATCCCCCGTCACTGGTGGATCCTCGGTGGCAGCAAGCTGTTGAAGCGGATTTCGTCAGCGAATCTTCGACGCTTGCGGACCCGAATCTTCACGCACTTTGACGGCGACGTGACCGCATTTGGAGAAGAACTCGGTGCCCCCCTGGCGAATTGGTCGCAACTGACCCTCAACGTCCCCGAGTGGACGACGGCACGATACGACTATCCACCCGGTGTGCTCTACGACGAGTATTTCGGGCTCTTACAAGAGCGCCCCCTGGGTGAACGGGCCTTCAGTTCCATCAGTGGCGCCTTCCTGCAGAATATCGTCGCCCCCGCCTACGGTACAGATCGCGTGGAGCCCTACAACGACGCGCACGCTGTTCCCCTGGAGCGCTTTGAAGATTTTGTCCTGCCGGCACGCATCCCGGATCGGCAGCAGCCAACGCTACGGACAGAGTGGCGTACCTACGTGCGTGAGATTCTGAATGTCAGCTTCATTCGCACAGACACACCGGGCACTGACTTCTCGAGTTTCCTACGGGAGCGATACACGACGATCCAGGTGTTGAATTCTCGCTGGAACAGCCAGTTTGCTGATTTCGATGCGATTCAGCTTCCCGATGCACGCGAGTGGATCAGCGGCTCGAGGCGCCAGGACTACTCGGCCTTTCTCGATCAGCAACCCGACGAGTCTCTCTATCTCGTGGGCCCGGAATACGCCTGGCAGAAGTGGTTGATTGAGACCCACCAGAATCTGGCGCGTCTGAATCAGCACCATGAGGCCCAATACGAGCACTGGCAGCAGGTGCCGATCCCGATGGCCGAAGCAGAGGTCGATCACGTGATGGCCCATCGCGATGAGCTTCGCTGGGATTTCATGACCGTCAACTTCGCCAACGTCCTCTATGAGTTATTCATCCAGGGACGCGCCTTTCTCAATACGGTCATCTTCGTCGTCCTGGCCCTCGTGTTGTCCCTCAGTCTGCAGCCACTGGCCGCCTATGCCCTGTCTCGCTTCCAGCCACCGGGCATGTGGAAGATCATTCTCCTGTACATGGCGACCATGGCCTTTCCGCCCATGGTCGGGATGATCCCCCAGTTCCTGATTCTGCGCGAACTGGGCCTGCTGAACACCTTCATCGCCCTGGTTCTACCGATCGTCGTGAATGGGTATCTGATCTTTTTGCTGAAGGGATTCTTCGACTCCCTGCCCAGGCACCTGTACGAGGCGGCACTGATTGATGGTGCCACTGAGCTGCGCATGTTCTGGGAAGTGACGATGTCGCTGAGCAAGCCGATTCTCGCCGTCGTCGCCCTGCAGACCTTCAACATCGCCTGGCTCATGTTCCTCTATCCTCTGCTGGTCTGCCCGGATCCGAGCATGCATGTGCTGGCCGTATGGCTGAGTGAATTCCAGCAGGAAGCACCTTCGGCGGCCGTCTTCGCCTCCATCCTCATCGTCAGTGTGCCAACGATGACGGTCTTCCTCGTCACGCAGCGTACCATCATGCGCGGCATCGCCGTGCCAGCGGAGAAATGAGCATGACGTCAGACGGCGCCTGGCTCGATCCAGGCGAACGAACCCAAAGCGACGTGACTCAGTAGCGGAACAGGGGGATGTTCAGCCCACCGACCAGGCGGAAGACATTGTCCCTCGCCAGTTCGGTCCAGCGCCCCTCGATGTAGGCGCGTGTACCGCCATCCCCCAGGGGTATCCGCAGGCCCAGGATCTGGTTGATGGCCCGCTCGCGCTCCTCGAGCCCCTCCTCCGCCCAGCCGTAGCCGAGACCGGCGTAGATACCGCCCCGTGGCCCCCCCGACATGAGCAGGTCCACATTCGCCTGCCAGTCCGCGCCGGTGCCGTCATTGTAGATGTCGACACTGGGCACGAGCACAAATCCACGCAGGCGCGGGATCGGCAATCGCAACTGCCCCCCGGCGCTGGGCGTGTCGCCATCGTAGTCGTGGCCCACGCGCACGCCGATCTCCACCGGCGTGCCACGTCCTCTGGATCGCTCGTTGTAGGGCCATTCAGCCTGGGCCATCGTCACAGACAGGACCAGCAGGCAGACTGCAAGAACCCAGGGCCTGCTGTTGTTCATCGTGTTCATCAAATGTTGAATTCCTGGCGTGTCAGGGGCGACACTGCATCGAGTCAGGGCGAAGCGAGACCTCTCCTCTTCCGTCATACCACTCACTTCCTCAGCCATTCGTTTGGTCTTTCCAGTGCCCCGCGGCGTGAGTAATGCGGATTATTATGAGCGTCGAGGCACCCGGGTCGCAAGGCGCGCGAGTGATGCGTATCAGTGCGATACTCAGAGTGAGCGCAACGCCGCGAGCCGGGATGGATCGGCGTTCATAAACCGTAGGACTTGCGCCGCGGGGCACTAAGCGTCACGCCAGCGCTCCAATTGGTCCTGGTCGAGATCCACACCCAGTCCCGGCCCATCGGGCACTCGGGCCGTCACGGGACCCAGGCGCAGCGAATCGGTGATCATATCCGCCTCGTGATACAGTGGCCCGAGATAGTCACCGGGATAGGTCTCGTTGTCGATCGCCTCGGCTGCCGCACCCAGGTGGAGCATGGCCGCCGTGCCGATGCCAAGTTCGAGATTGCTGCCCATGCTGCACACGATGCCGGCAGCGCGGGCCAGGTGAGCGATCTCCATGGCGCCGAGAAGGCCACCGTGTTTTCCAGGATAGATGGCCAGCACGTCGACGGCCCGATGGGAGACCAGCTGCCACGCATCAGCCAGTGAGAAGATCGACTCATCCGCCATCAGTGGGATCGACGTCGAGGCGCGCAATCGCGACCAGTCTGCCACATCATGGGCCCGGATTGGCTGTTCGGCGAGACGCACATCGAAGGCCTCCAACCGCGGCAGCGTGCGACATGCAACCGACACACTCCAGCCACAATTGCCGTCGATGCTCAAGCCGATATCAGGGCCAGCCAGTTCGCGCACGGCGGTGACGCGGGCCACATCCTCTTCGGGGTCGAGGCCCACCTTCACCTTCAGGTGATGCGCTCCACCGTCGAGAAATCGCTGGGCCAGTGCAACGGCGCGATCCACCGGGAAGGCGCCCACGACCATCTTCATCGGCAGTTCATCCCGCAAACGGCCACCCAGCAGTCGGCAGACCGGTTGTCCGGCGGCCTTGCCGGCGATATCCCAGATCGCCATCTCCACCGCCGCCTTTGTGAAGGGATTCAGTCGCAACGCCCCCTCGATGAGGCCACGGCAGGCATTGACGTCGAGGGCATCGCTTCCTCGCAGCGCCGGATCCAGCAGATCCCGTACGACAGCCACGCAGCCAGGGCTCGTCTCCCCACTCCAGCGAGGCGCCAGGGTCGCTTCACCGACGCCGGTGATGCCCGCATCGGTGTGGACACGGATGATGACATAGGGCGAATCAATGTGCTCGCCGTGGGCCGTCTTCGTCGTCAGACCACTCGTCAGTGGGACAAGGATGGGAATGGCCTCGACCTGGGTAATCTTCACCGTATTCACGCCTCAACCCCTCCCATCTGGCAGACCTGCTTCCACTCGGAAGCCGTGACAGGCTGAATCGAGAGTCGCTGTCCCTTCTGCACAACCTTCATCTCAGCCAGTTTCGTATTCGCCTTCAGGTCTGCCAGGGACACGAAGGACTGGAATCTCTTCTTCCACTTCACATCGAAAGAAGACCAGCGAGGATCTTCTGGCTTCGATTTCACATCATGGTAACGATCACTCTTGTCGAACTGGCTCGGATCGGGATAACCCGCGGCGATGATCTCGACGATTCCGGCCACGCCGGGTTCATCGCAGTTGGAATGATAGAAGAAAGCCAGATCACCCTTCGCCATCTGATCTCGAATGAAATTGCGCGCCTGGTAGTTGCGAATACCCCGCCAGAAACCGGTGCGTTTCTCGCGGGTCTTCAGCTCATCGAATGAGCATTCATGCGGCTCGCATTTCACGAGCCAGTATTGGGATGCCATGGAAAGATCCTGTTGTCCGGGAGAATGTGGCGCTGGAGACTGGGGCCATCGAGCGGCCCGTCGGCAGGGTCAAGCGTGCGACATCACCCTTCGACCGTCAAACGGCAATGCAGGGAACCGCGCGCCAAACCTTGGCGCGCCGCGAGCCGCAGTTCAGGCTTGGTCCTCCGTGCGATCCGTCGCCGGTGGTGGCGTCGGCGTCAGGGCACGGATCGATGCATAACGCGCCGGTCCCATCTCGACATCGACTGCAGCCAGAGAAGGCTCCAATTGCTCGACGGAGCGGGCCCCGATGATGGGTGTGGTAATCGCCGGATGCGCCATCACCCAGGCCACAGCCAGTGACACAGGATGTTCACCTAACTCTCGGGCCAGATCGACGAAGCGTTCGGCGATCTCATAATAGGCCGCCTCACCATACCGCTTCTGATAGGTCGGTGTGTCGACGAGTCGCCCCACGTCAGGGCGCTGATGGATCCCGTATTTGCCACTCAGCAGCCCGCCACCGACAGGACTGTAGGAGATCACACCCAGGCCCTCATGTTGCGCCAGTGGCAGGATCTCCACCTCGGCCTGGCGCTTGGCGAGGTTGTACATCGGTTGAATACAGGCAAAGGGCGCCAGGTGGTCGCGAGCACTCACACCCAGGGCACGAGCGATCTGCCACGCCGCCCAGTTGCTGACCCCCAGATACAGCACCTTGCCGGAGCGCACCAGATCGTCCAGGGCGCGCAGCGTCTCATCCATCGGCGTGTCAGCATCGAAATTGTGGATGAAGTAGATATCGAGCCGATCCGTCTGCAGGCGCCGCAGACTCACCTCGATCTGGGAATGGATGTGACGCCTCGACAGACCCCGATCGTTGGGGCCAGGCCCCACGCGACCGCAGACCTTTGAGGTCAGCACCAGCTCGTCGCGTTCACCCTTGCTGAGCTTGCCGAGAATCTCTTCCGAACGGCCCCCGGCATAGACATTGGCACAGTCGAAGAAATTGATCCCCGCGTCTCGACAACGCTTGTAGATCGCCGCCGACATGGACTCATCTGCGTCGCCACCAAAGGCCATCGTGCCATAACACAGGCGCGACACCTGAATACCCGTCAGACCAAGAGATCGGGTTTCCATCAGTACCCCAGACTGCGCACATACTCGCGCATGGTGGAACTGTTGCGGGCAGAGACGGTGGCCTCGGTCCCACCCTCCGGCGGCGTCTCGGGGCAGGCCGTGACCCATCGGCTGTATCCCTTGTCGGCCAGCGTGTCGAGACAACCCTTGAAATCCAGACACTCCCCCTCGCCCACATTCACCCATTCGGGATTGTATCTGCCAGGCTCTCGCACGGTACAGGAGGAATAGTCCTGCAGGTGCACATAGTTGAGCTGGTCGTAGAAATCGATCAACGACTGGGCCGGGTCGTAGTCCCAGAGCTCCGCGTGAGACACGTCGATACAGAGCTTCGCTGTCTTCAGGCAACTCATGTAGAGTCGCCATTCGTCGATGGAGTCCACGAGCAGATTGGTGTGGATGTGATAGGTCAGTTCAAGACCCATACCCGCCGCGTATTCGGCCCATTCGTCGGCGCCCTCAGCCGCTGCACGGATATCATCTTCGACAGATCTCGAATCCTCTGCCTTGTTCGTATTCATGAACAGGAAGCAGTCGGCACCCAACTCGGCCGCATATTCCATGCGGCGCTTGTTCAACTCCACGTGCTCCCAGTCACGCGTGTCTGGCGACCCCTGGGCACTCATGACCGCCACGGGCATGCCCGCCTCGTCGCAGAGCCGGCGCATGCGACTCACCGGTCCCATCCACTCGATGGGCAGACGGCACTCCCAGCCATCCCAACCCGATTCAGCCAGCGCGGGCAGCGCTTGCTCCAGATCCGGCTGCCGCCAGTGTAATGCACAGAAACCCAGCTTGAACGCCATCGGTTGTCCTCCTCTGCAATCCCCGGTTCACACGATGCAGGTTGATGCTGCCGGCATCTTCGCCAAGAACCGCGGCAACGTCAATTCGCAGACCACTACGGACACTCCACCGTCGCCGGGCCCGGCCGTGATGCCTGCAGTTGTCCCTTCAGACTCGGAACAGGTGGTCTTCAATCGGCAATGACACCTCGACGCCCGATACGGCCGAGCGCAACCCACCCTCCATGATCTCCTGCGCTGCCCGTGACAGTTCGGCGCTCGTCTGGAACTGCGGCTCAGACCCGGTGCGGATGCAGTGCAGGAAATGCTCCGTCGCATTGCCCTGTGCCTCTGGCAACTCGTCGAGATTGATCACCGATCCGTCTTTGTCCTGCCGGGTGTAGAGCGTCACATTTTCGCCCGCCACGAGGGTCCCCTCGGTGCCGTAGATCACCGGATCATGGGGTGGCACATGCGGCACCGCTTCACTCCACGTCATCTCAATTCGGCACATGCCCCGCGGATACCGCATGACGATGACGCCATTGTCGTCCACCGACAGGTGATCCTTGGTCAATCGCCCCGCCATACCGATGACGCTGGTTGGCGATCCACCCATGAACAACACACACAGGCAGGAGCCATAACCACCGTAGTCGTTGAAGGCACCGGCGCCATTCTGATCGTGGTCAAAGAGAAACTGACAGAATTCTTCCGAGCAGCCCAGTTCGTCCGGGCCACTGTGACCGCCACGCCAGGTGACCTGCCAGACCCGCCCGATCCTGCCCTCCTGCACGAGGCGGTAGGCGGTGCGAATCGACCGCGACCAGGCGGTGGGCCAGTTCACCATCAGGTGGATCTTGTGTTTCCGCGCCGCCACCAGCATGCGATCCGCCTGCGCCAGCGTTGCCGCCATCGGTTTCTCCACCATGACGTGGATACCACGTTCGGCACAGCTCTCGACTACCTCGGCATGGGTGGCCGTCGCACCGAAGGCGTAGACTGCATCGGGTGCCTGTTTGTCGAGCAATTCGTCCCACTGTTCGAAGGTATGAGCGCAATCGGTCCGCTCACGAAATCGCTCACGCAGTTGCGGAGCGAGGTCCGCTGCCCCTACGAGTTCGGCATCCTCCCGCTTGAGCAGATCCTTCAGATTCGTCCAGAGGTGATCGTGGGCCATACCCAGGACACCTACTCTCACTTTGCCGGTCATCCTCGCCTCCTTGATACTCGTTGCGAACTGCCGATGCCCGACAAGAACGGTCGGCAGTCGCCTGCAGCCAATGCTCTGGCCCGGATGGCGACGGGCCGTTTCTTTAGGCCTGACGGATTTGTTCACCTGAAAGGGATACTGCCATGAAATTCACCGATCGTGTCGCCATCGTTACCGCCGCTGGCAAACCAGGTGCCATGGGGCGTGGGATCGCCCGGGTCCTGGCCGCCGAAGGCGCCCGTCTCGTCCTCAACAGCTCGACTCCGGCCAATGTCGAATCGGCCTGTGAGGAGATCCGGGCGGCCGGTGGGACCGCAGTCGGTGTCGCTGGCAGCGCCGGCGACCGTGACGTGTGCCGGCAGATGGTGGAAACAGCCATGGCCGAATATGGCCGTGTCGACATGCTCATCTGCAATGCCGGGATCAATGCCTTCGCCAACTTTGAGGACACGTCCGAGGACCGCGCGCGGGAGGTCGTGGATGTGAACTTCTTCGGCACCTTCAACCTGTGTCAGGAAGCCCTTGAGCCACTCAAGGTGCGGGGCGGCAGTATCGTCGTCATCACCTCGGTCCACGCCGAGAGCGCGTATCCAGGCAGTTCGATCTACAACTTCACCAAGGCCGGCTTGAACCAATTCGCCTCAACACTGGGGCTCGAACTGGCCAAATACCGCATTCGTGTCAATGCACTGGAACCGGGATGGATGCAGACACCGGGCAGCACGGGTGGCATGAGTGATGAGGACATTGCCAAGGCCGGCAAGGAAACGATTCCCTGGGGACGTATGGGCCAGGCCGAGGACATCGGCCACGCCGTCGCCTTCATCTGTTCCGACGAAGCCGACTACATGACGGCGAGCACGATGCGCGTCGATGGTGGGCTGATCGCTGCCGTCTCACACTGACCGGGCGAACTGCCGTCGTCCTCAGATCGACGGCAGCTCCCTCGATTGGCGATCATACCTGCCCCTGCAGGATGTACTCACCGGTGAATTGGTGCTGGTCCTTCTCCTGCAACGGGTGATACTTCGCGGCCTGCACGTCGCGGAACAATCTCTCCAGACCGTGATTGCGGAAGAATCCCTGCCCACCGGCCAGTTCCATGGCCTTCGTGACCACACCATTGCAGGCGATGGCAATGTTCGTCTTGCGCGTCAGCATGGCGTGACCCAGCTCGTCGGTCGGCTCGAAGTCGAGATCGTTGCTCAGTCGCAGCATGTCCTGCAGGTGTAGTTCGGCCGCCGTGAGCTCGTTGTGCATTGCCCCCACTGCAGGCACCACGTACGGCTTCGGGTCCTTCGACTTGCGCACACCTTCAATCGCCACGCGCGCTGCCTTCTGTGCGATGCCCACGTAGACCGACATGATCAGCGGCAGAGCCACGCCGAGGATGACATTCCAGAAGGGATGAAACTCGCCCTGTGGGCGACGCAGGACGACGGCTTCTTCGGGCACGAAGACATCCTCCAATTTCACCGTGTGCGAACCGGTGCTGCGCATGCCCATGGCGCGCCAGTTGCCCAGCACCTTCAGCCCCTCACTGCCGAAAGGAATCGGAAAGTGGAGGACCTGCCAGCCTTCCTGCGGGTCGCGGTACGGGGCGCTCGTCACCAGCACGTCTCCAGCGGCAGACTGGCTGGCGAAGTGTTTGATGGCACTCACCTTGTAGCCACCCTCGACCCGTTCTACGTCGCCATTGGACTCAAGCCAGTCGCGGGCCCCGGTGCTGACCAGAACGGGCTGAACGTCGGCCACCTTGCGCAACATCTCCTCGCCCCCCTGGCCACGGCGATACTTCCAGATATTGGCTGCCAGCAGATGCTGATGCATTGAGTTGGCCAGCCCCGTGGAGCTGCAATACTGGGCGATCGTGCGCAGTGTATTGCACATCTGACTGTGTGAGGCGCCACCACCGCCCAATTCGGTCGGCACGGCGGCGGCAAACAGGCCGTGCGCCTTCAGATCCGCATAGTTCTCGCTCACGAACCGGTCTTCGGCATCATTGCCTGCCGCCCGTGCCTCGAAGGTGGGACCCAGTTCGTGAATCAGCTCAATCCAATCCTTGTCGGACATGACAGTTTCTCCTGATCAAGTGACGGTGTGATCCTGTGTGGCATGACAAGAATACACCGTCGCCACCAGAGGAAATTGGCTGTGCGGGTCAGTGATTTGGCCAGGCGGCCCAGAGTAAACTGCTGAGGGCAGTTCAGACGCCGGAAAGGGAGATATCCCGATAGCCGGAGGGGGAAACACCGTGTTGTTTCTTGAACGCCTTGCTGAAGTGAGACAGATCCTCGAAGCCACAGTCAAAGGCGATTTGTGACACGCCTGCGTCAGACGTCTTGAGCTGAACAGCGGCCCGCTCCAGGCGCCTGGCGAGCAGCCAGCGGCCGGGAGACGCATCGTAATGTTTCCGGAAGTCGCGTTTGAAGGAGGACAAGGACCGGTGACACAGGTTGGCGAAGTCCTCGAGGGGAAGATTGTAGCGGAAATTCTCCTCCATGATGGCCGCGATCGATGATGACTCACCCGTCGACTGACCACGAAGATAATCGGCCAGTTCCTGATTGCGCCGACTCGTCAGAATACCCGTGATGAGCTCTCTCATCTTGACGCGGAGCATCGGCTCTGCCGGCTTTTCATCACCGGTGAAGTAGGCCATCATGGACTGATAGAAAGAGCTCAGCGGTACGTCATCCTCAACGCGAATCGCTGGCGCCGACGAAAGGTTGGGATTCACCACCTTGGTCGCCTGGTCGAGCTCCGCCACGACTTCCCGCACGAAGTCATCGGGCACGAAGAACAGGAACAGACAGAATTCTTCACTGAAGTCCTGTTCGACGATGGCCGCCCCCTTCTTGAAGAACAGGCTCTGTCCGGCCGTCGCCGTCCACTTCGCAGTGGTCGTGTGCCAGATCTTGGTTCCGCTGACGACGTGGATGAGGTAATCGGAATGGGCCCACACGCCGACGTGACGATCTGGCAGGGGACAGGTGTACTCGGTGAAGAGGAATTCACCGATCTCCAGCGTATTGAACTTGGCGCTCGTGCGCACGGATTCGTAGAGGTTCAGCATGACTTAAGGCAAGCTCACGGCGGGCCGGCTGGCAACTGTGGCATACGGTCGGCCAGTTGCTCCAGACTCAACTCCACCTGCGCGCCGCCTCACCGCTTGCCTGCAAGCGAACAGTTGAGGAGTATGATTGCCATGAATACACGTGAACGATTCCAGGCCGTCATGAATTTCCAGCCCTTCGACCGGCTGCCCATCGTCGAGTGGGCCGGTTGGTGGACGCAAACCATCGATCGCTGGCACACGGAGCAACTGCCGGCGGATCTCACCGATCGCTACGACATCTGCCGTCACTTCGGCCTCGACGTGTATATGCAGGAGTGGTTCAGGCCGCGCGGTTCGGGTTGTCCAGCACCGGCCCATCACGGGGCGGGTATCCTCACCAACGAAGCCGAATACGAGGCGATGCTCCCCCATCTGTATCCACTGCCCGCCGTTGACGAGGTCAGTTGGCAGGAGCGCGCCCGCCTGCAGGCCGAAGGTGACGTGGCACTATGGTTCACCCTCGATGGCTACTTCTGGTTCGCCCGGACCCTGCTCGGCATCGAACGTCACCTGTATGCCTTCTTCGACCAACCCGACCTCATGCACCGCATCAACCACGACCTGACCGAACACAGTCTGAAGGTCATTGACGAGGTCTGCGCCATCTGCACGCCCGACTTCATGACCTTCGGTGAAGACATGAGCTACAACCACGGGCCGATGTTGTCGCAGGATCTCTTCAATGAATTCATGGCCCCCTACTACCGCCGGATCCTGCCCGTGCTCCACGAGCGCGGCATCATTGCCATCATCGATTCAGATGGCGACATCACCGTGCCGGCGCACTGGTTCGAAGAGGTCGGCATCGAAGGGATCCTGCCCCTGGAGCGACAGGCCGGGGTCGACATGGCCGTGCTGCGGCAGGAACACCCGCGCATGCGTTTCATCGGCCACTTCGACAAGATGGTGATGAACAAGGGTGAAGCAGCCATGCGCGCCGAGTTCGAGCGCCATCTTCCCGTGGCCGCCCAGGGGGGATACATCGTCAGCTGCGATCACCAGACACCACCCGGCGTGTCATACGACGAGTATCAGTTGTATCTGGCGTTGTTCGCCGAATACGGCGAGGAAGCCGGGCGACGCTCGCAGAGCCTCTTGAGCGCTTGACCATCCGGTGACGGATTTCCAGCTGTATAGGCTCGCCCTGTGAATAGTCGAGAGCGCCTCTTCGCCGCCCTGGCCGGCGAGCCCACCGATCGCGTTCCGGTTTGGCTGCTCTTCCCTTACCATCCCACCGGCTACTACGTCGATGTGCGCTCCCACCCTCAGTATCTGCCCGTCCATGAGCTTGCTGTGGAGCGAGCCGTCACCCTTAACCGCCGCAATCTCAGCGCCCCCCTGCACACCCAAGACGTGGTCTCTCGACAGGAACAGATCAACACGCCCGGAGGCCCGGTCACCAGAAGCTGGCTCGAGTGCGGCGATGTCAGCATATACAGCCAGACCGGTCCGGTCGACGCCCCGGCCGATCGGGTGAAACTGCTGGCCAGTGCCGAGGACCTCGAGGCGTACGCCGCCCTCCCCATCGAGACCGACCCCGCGCGTCTGTACGCGGCACTCGATGCCCTGCTGCCCCGGTATCTCGAGGAGCGAGCCGAGTTCCCCGAGCATCTCGGCGCTATGATGCTCGACCTGGGCGAGCCCATCGGCGCGCTCTACGGTTCGTCGGATCTCGAGGAATACGCCATCTGGTCGATCACCCACGACGATGTCGTGGTCGGGCTGCTAGAGCGGCTGATGGAGCGCTTCCGACTGATCTACACGTGGTGCCTCGAGCGCGACCTGGCCGATGTGTACTTCCTCGTGGGCAGCGAGCTCGCCTCGCCGCCCCTGGTCAGCCGCGACACCTTCCAGCGCTGGATCGTCCCCTTTGCCCGCGAGCTCATCGGGCTCATCCACGGACACGGCAAGAAGGTCATCCAGCACTACCACGGGCAGATTGCCGAGATCCTGCCCGACTTCCTCACCATGGGCCCCGACGGCCTGCACACCATCGAAGCGCCCCCCATCGGCGACTGCACGCACGCTCAGGCGTTCGACGCCATCGGCGACGATATTACTCTCATCGGCAACATCCAATACGACGAGTTCCGCGCTCTCGAACCGACTCAGATGCAGCGTCTGGTGAGAGAGACCCTGGATAAGGCCGCCGGTAGGCGTCTGATCCTGTCGCCCACGGCCGGTCCATATGAAGAGCAACCCGATCCCCGCGTCTTCGACAACTACCGCGCCTTCCTCGACGCGGCCTGGGAGTACGGCAGCTGGCCCAGAACGTGACCGGGGGCGCGCACTCCCCGGCACACCCCCGATCTCTGCTCTGCCTTCGCTTCAGACTTCAGACCTTCAGCACAGGGCTGCCACTTGACGGGTCGGCCGCGTGGGGGCAGCCTCTATCATCGTCGCCCGCCCGGTCACAACACCCCCGAAGGAGTTGCCGACATCGCCACCCGCTTCCTTTGTGCCGCCATCGTCGTCGTCTCGATTGCGGTTCTCAACAGCTGTGCCGCCCCTGCTATTGACCCCGCGACTACACCTGACGGCGAGCCAACCGTCTCGCAACTGGCAGGCACACAACTCCACATCGTCGGCGACGGCGTTCGGCTTCGCGCCGGGCCCAGCAGAGATCACAAGATCGTCGGCACACTGAAACGAGGCGACCCGGTCACGGTGCTCTTCGGCAGGGGCGCCTGGTGCGCCGTCGCCAGAGACGCAGACACCGTGTGGGTGCATGCCAATCTGGTGGGCTCGCTGGAAGAGGCCCAGTCGCGGTAGGCCCGTGTTCGGGGTGCCGAAGAGAGCGTTCCCGAGTCTTCGACGGCATCCCTCTGTGGCACACCGACCCACATGTCCCCGCATGTGGAGGCTTGCGAAAGTGGCCCACGCCTCGGGCGCTCAAGCCCAGGGGTGCAGCAGCACTTTGGCGCAATCACCCGTCTCCTGCAGTTCGAAGGCGGTCTGGATGTCATCCATCGGAAAGACGTGAGAGATGAGGCGATCCATCACGGCCGGCCGCTCTTCGATGATCCGCAAGATCGCCGCCGCGTCACGCAGGTTATAGTGCCAGGAGCCAACCAGCGTCAGCCCTTTGCGGATCATGTCGGGGGAGATCCGAATCGCTGTGTCGTCGCTGCATTCACCGACAAAAGCCACCTGGCCTCGACGTCGCGTGGCGTCGATACAGAGTCGATGGGCCGCGACAGATCCGGAGCAGTCGAGCGCCTTGTCCACGCCGATGCCACCGGTGAGATCTCGAATGGCCGCCAGGGTCGAATCGTCTGGCGCCAGAACCACCTCAGCCCCAAGATCGAGCGCGCGTTGTGCCCGCCAGGGCTGTGCATCGACGGCAATCACACGGGCACCCCGATAGACGGCATTGATGACCCCGCCCAGACCGACCGGGCCCAGACCGGTGATGAGGATGGTGTCGAAGGCATCGACCCGCATGCGCGTCAGCGCCCCGAAGGACGGGCCGAGGCCGCAACAGGCCAGTGAGGCATGATCGTAGGAGACGGCGTCCGGTATGGGCGGCAGGAGCCAGTCGGCCTTGATGAGATACTGCGCCATCGTCGCCCGTCCCTCACCACCCTGAGTGAATTCGCCCACGTCGATCATCTGCTCGCAGTGGATGTATTCGCCGGTGAGACAGTGCGTGCACGTGCCGCAGGAGGTCCCGGGCATGACCACCACGCGATCGCCAATGCTGACCTTGCCCGGTTGGGCCACGTCTACGACTTCGCCTGCCGCTTCATGTCCCAGATCGGTTGCCGCATGACCGGTGAGGAATCCCTTGTATTCGGTGCACATGGGCGCCGTGTGAATCTTCACCACAACCCAGTCTTGCCTGGCGATGGGATCGTCGACTTCGACGATCCCGGATTTCCCCTTGGCTTCGATGACGGCTTTCTTCATGATCTCCTCCTCTTCGCCCGAACGTACGCCCGGGAGTCTCTCGCGTGAATGCCTTCGACACATTTATCGCTGATCTACCCGCTGAAGATACCACGCCGATCGACACCGACTGGCTGGTCGAGGGAGTTTCGCAACCTGCCGTCGTGAGCCGCAGCGCGGACGCGCACAATACAATCAGTCTGAGCAATGGTCTGATCCGACGGGCCTTCCGATTGAACCCCAATGGCGCGACCGTCGCCTTCGACAATCTGGTGACTGGTGATTCGATCCTGCGTGCGGTCTCACCCGAGGCCCGGGTTCGAATCGATGGTGAAGATCTCGACGTAGGCGGCCTGGTTGGCCAACCCGAGTTCGGCTACTTGCGGCGTGAGTGGGTCGAAACGATGACGTCACCTGCTAACGCCTTGCAGTTGGTCGGCATCGAGACCGGCCAGACCATGCCGCCATTCCAGTGGCGACGCTGTCGCCATCACGGTGACCAGCCGTGGCCGCCGCCAGGTGTGCGGCTCACCATGCACTACGCGCAGTCGAACGGCGCCGGCCCGGGCGATTCCAGTGACCGGGCCAGCTCAGAGGCCGCGGCGGAAGTGACCGTCCACTATGAGCTGTACGACGGCGTGCCCGTACTGGCGAAATGGTTGGAGATCAGGAATACGACTGATCGGCCCCTGCGCGTCGAACAGTTCTCCGTGGAATGCCTCGCCGTCGTCGACTACGAAAGCTGCGTCGAAGGTCAGAAAGGCTGGCCTTATCCGGGTCTGCACGTCGAAAGCGACTATGCCTTTCACGGCATGACCGCTCGGTCTGCCGACGTCACCACGTGCTGGTTGCCCGACCCACGCTACACCTCGCAAGTCAGCTACTTGCTCGAGTCCCCATTGCTGCTGGAGACTCGTCCCCCTCTGGGTCCAGATACTGAGCTGGCACCGGGTGACACACTGACCAGCTTCCGCACCTTCCTCGTGTGCCCGGACAGCACGGAACGTGAACGTCGCGGCCTGGCGCTACGACGCTTCTACCGCACCGTAGCGCCCTGGACGACGGAGAACCCGATTCTCATGCACGTGCGCCACGCCGATCCCGAATCGGTGAAGGCCGCCATCGACCAGTGTGAGGATGTCGGATTCGAGATGGTCATCCTCACCTTCGGCTCCGGCTTCGATGCGGAAAATGAAGAAGAAGCCTACCTGGATGAGCTGAAGGAACTGGCTGACTACGCGCACGAGCGCGGCATCGAACTGGGTGGGTATTCGCTACTGGCCAGTCGCGCCGTCAGCGACACCGATGATATCATCGATCCCGACAGTGGTGAGCGGGGGCACGGCGCCTTCGGCAACTCCCCCTGCCTGGAATCTGCCTGGGGGCAGGACTACTTCCGCAAACTCGAGCAGTTGTACGAACACACGGGTCTCGACATCCTCGAACACGACGGCTCCTACCCGGGAGATGTCTGCGCTTCGACAGATCATCCCGGCCATCGAGGACTGGCCGACTCCCAGTGGACGCAATGGCTCAGGATCACCGCCTTCTATCGCTGGTGCCGCGAGCGGGGCATCTACCTGAATGTGCCGGACTGGTATTTCCTGAATGGCTCGAACAAGAATGGCATGGGTTATCGCGAGGTAAACTGGTCGCTGCCACGGGAACAGCAGATCATCCTGGGGCGCCAGAATATCTACGATGGTACGTGGGAGAAGTCACCGAGCATGGGGTGGATGTTTGTCCCCCTCGTCGAATACCACGGTGGCGGCGAGGCAGCCACCCTCGAGCCCCTGCATGACCACCTGGATGCCTACGAGGCACACCTGGCGCAGAACTTCGGCGCTGGCGTACAGGCATGTTATCGCGGCGCACGACTCTATGACACGGACCGGACGCGCACCGTCGTGAAGAAGTGGGTCGACTTCTACAAGAAGTATCGCCAGATCCTGGAGGCCGACATCATCCACCTGCGCCGTCCTGACGCGCGCGATCTGGATGGCTTCCTGCATGTGGATCCCTTCGGGGATGTCCGCGGTCTGGCGATGGTCTTCAACCCACTGGATGTCGAGGTGACCCGATCATGGCGGCTGCCCCTCTATTACACCGGACTGAGTGACGTTGCGCTGATCCGCGAGCAGGAGGGATCGGGGCAGCGATACGCAGTCGCCCCCGACGGCAGTGTGACACTCGATGTTCGCGTGCCAGCCAATGGTGTGACCTGGTTCGTCGTGGAAGCCGGGTGAGACCAGGTAGCGTCGCTGATCAGCCGATGATCGTATAGACGACCTGTGCGGGTGGCGCGGCTTCAGAGCCACCCGAAGTGGCTCTGGACCGAGATCACCTTGCTGCCATGCGCGCCGCCCCGCTACTTAGGAGACAGGGTGATCGCTGCATTGGATCGTCACCGACCGTGTAAGATCCGGCAGCGCCAGACATCGAACATCTCTCAATTCTATGACGGATAACGGTTGATCCAGCGTTTCTTCCCTTTCCTTACCTGGCTTCCACGACTCGGCCGTGACGAGATTCGCCGTGATCTGATCGCGGGGATCACCGTCGCCACCGTCCTGGTCCCGCAGGCGATGGCCTACGCGCGCCTGGCTGGATTACCTGCCGTCTATGGTCTCTACGCCGCCTTCCTGCCCCCCATCATCGCCGCCTTCTGGGGCTCGTCGCGGCAACTGGCAACCGGCCCGGTCGCCATGGCCTCCCTGATCAGCGCTGCCACCGTCGGCAGTCTTGGGCTCACGTCGACACAGGACTTTGTCCATGCATCGATCCTGCTCGCCTTGCTCGTCGGTGTTCTGCGAGTGGGTCTCGGTCTGTTGCGTCTGGGGATCCTCGTCAACCTGCTCTCCACTCCCGTCGTGGTGGGTTTTAGCAATGCCGCCGCCCTGATCATCGCCGGTTCGCAGTTACACGGGATCCTCGGCGTCGAGCGCGGTCACGAAGACCTGTTTCTCGCCTCCATCTGGGTCGAGGTCCAGCGAGCAACAGCTGGTGTCGAGTGGCTGACCCTCGCCATGGCAGCGCTGGCGCTGGCAATCATGCTTGGGCTGCGACACCGGCACGAACGCGTTCTGATCGCCGTCGTCGTCACCACGGTGCTGTCCTGGGCCCTGGGTTATGAAGGGGCGATCGTCGGGCAGATCCCCCGCGGGTTGCCCGCCTTCGCCGTGCCGGCCATCGACACGGGTATCATGTGGCAGTTGCTCCCCGGTGCGCTGGTGCTGACCCTGATCGGCTTGATGGAGGCCATGTCCATTGCCCGCACCATCGCGGCGCGGACGAAACAACACATCGACATCAATCAGGAATTGATCGGCCAGGGCATGGCCAATCTGGTCGGTGGCGTCTTCAACAGCTACGCCGTGTCAGGCTCCTTCTCACGCTCAGCGATCAACTTCAGCTGTGGTGCTGCCAGTGGCCTGTCGTCGGCCGTGACCAGCGGTGTCGTCGTTCTGACCCTGCTGTTCCTGACGCCCCTGTTCTATCATCTGCCACAGGCGACCCTGGCCATCGTCATCGTCATGGCCGTACTCAGCCTTCTGCGGATCAGAGCCGTTGGCCGTGCATGGCGCGTGTCACGGGCCGATGGCGCCATTGCCATCATCACTTTCCTCGTGACACTGGCCATGGCCCCCCAACTTCACTGGGGCATCGGCACAGGGGTGGCTCTGTCTCTGGCCCACTTCCTTCGACGCACGATGCGGCCCCACGTGGCCTATCTGGCGCGCGACAGAGACGGCACCTTGGTGGACGCGGATGCGCACGGTCTCGAACTGGATCGATACATTGCCATCATCCGCTTCGACGCCCGGCTGTACTACGGAGCGGCCGCCTATTTCGAGGACAAGGTGCTGGAAGCCCTGGCACGATTGCCGGACCTGCGCTACATCGTGCTGGATGCGGGCGGCATCAATCGCATCGATGCAACCGGTGTGGAAACCCTGCGGCGACTCGTGGAGGATCTGCGCGCCGGCGGGATCGACATCTTCGTGACACGGCTGAAGGGAAACGTTCGGAAGGTACTGGCCCGAGATGGCCTGCTGGAGGAAATCGGCGAGGATCACCTTTTTGCCTGGAATCAGCACGCCCTCGATCACCTGTGGTCGCAGCTGGAACTTGGCGCGCGGGTGCGCAGCCCCTTACGGGGTGCCAGGCACTCCGAGAACCCGGACACGTACTCCATCTAGACTTGTTGATGCTCGGCTGATGGACACCCGGCCACATGGGCCGGATGCGAGTCGCGCCGCCTTGACCGGTCACTTGCACACAGTCGCCGCGCAGGCGACCTGGCAGGTAATCTCAGTCAGCCTGCGCCCGATCCCACAGGGTCCGCATGATCGGGTGGTGCCCCATGCCAGTGGCCCGCAACTCGGTGTATGCCGCCTCGTCGATGTCATCGCGCTTCAGGAACGCACGGATGTCGTAGGTATCGGCCTCATCGTGATGCGGCAACTTGCCTTCCTCCAACATGAGATCGAGGGGGTAGCCCATCTCTTGCAGGGGCAGCTGGATAACGGCATTCTGCCGGGCCGATTCCAGCAGGGCCATCATGATCTCCACCGTCACCCGGCTCTGTGCCGCCGCACATCGATGGGTCTCACTACTGCCATCGATCCAGGCCACCAGTTCCTTGGCCTGCCGACCATTGGCCTGGCCACCAATGACATCGATCTGCTCGCGTGGTACGCCGAGATCGTGTTCCTCCCACCCCTGCGAAGTCATTGTCCGACAGTGGGTCTCACCCACTTCCATCATGCCATCTGCGCCACGGATCTGGAACGTGCCCACCGTCGCACCCTCCATGTCGAGATCGCTCTCAATCATCAGTTGAATGCCGTTGTCGAAGTGGACGAGCCCGAGGCACCCGTCCTCGATCGGCACATCCCGCTCAATACGTCCCGTATCGCGATGGACGGCACCCATCACCCACTGCGGCGTCGGATCTCCCAATACGAAACGGGCCCCGTCGATGGCGTGGGTGCCACAGTTGAGCAGTCCGTGGCCCAGCTTGGTTACTGCAAACTGGGGTTCACCAATGTGACCGGCTGCGACCAGTTCCCGCCCCTTCTCCCACCCGAGGGTGAAACGACGCTGGTGACTGATGGCCAGTTTGACCCCGGCCGCCTCACAGGCCTCGATCATGCCATCTGCATCACCCAACCCGACCGCCATCGGCTTCTCGCAAAGAATCGCCTTCACCCCGGGGCGCGCCGCCGCCACGGTGAGAGGGGCGTGCAGCAGGTGCCAGGCGCAGATGCTGATCATGTCGGGCGTGACACCGGCATCGAACATCTCCTCAATACTTTCGTAGCCGACACCGCCGCCGTATTCCTGCCGAAACTGGTCGCGAGCGACAGCCAGCGGATCGATGTAGGCGATGATATCGACACCGGCCAGCTGGTAGCCGCAGGCATGAGCGTGGGCGATGTCACCACAGCCGACGATGGCGGCCGTCATGGAAGCACACATGGGCAGATCTCTCCGGAAGTAGGTGTTGGCGGGGCCAAGATGGTCTGTATTGGACTGTAACACAATCGTCATCTTCCCGGCACCCGGTTGTCTTCTGGGCACCCCAGCTTCAGTGTGGAACGAAAAGGGATACCCGACGATTCACCATCCGAGATCTCCGTTGGAGGAGCATTCGATGAACCCCAGACGCACGACCAGACACACGACCAGACGCATGAGCAGACGTACGATCGGTTTGACTCTCATTCTGAGCGCAGCATTGGCTCTGGGTGCCTACGCTCGCACCGCCATACAGAACAAGGGATCGGACACCCTCGTGAATGTCGCCCAGGCCTGGGCAGAGGCGTATGCCAGGAAGGCCCCGGGAGTGGCCATTGCCGTATCCGGTGGTGGATCGGGGACCGGCATCGCCGCCATGATCAATGGCACAGTGGACATCGCCAATGCGAGCCGACGGATGAAGCAGAAGGAGATCGACCTGGCGCGCGAGCACGGACAGGAGCCGGTGGAACACATCGTGGGATATGACGCACTGGCCGTCTACATGCACCCTGACAATCCAGCCACATCACTGAGTATTTCTCAGCTGTCGAAGATCTATGCGCGTGGGCAGGAGTTCACGAACTGGTTAGACCTGGGCCTCGAAGTGCCAGGCTGCAAGGACAACACGATCGTCGTCGTCAGCCGTCAGAACAACTCCGGCACCTATGCCTACTTCCAGAAGGCCGTCCTCGGCGCCAGGGGCAAATACCGTCAAGGCACCCTGGATATGCACGGATCGAAGGACGTGATCGATCTCGTCGAGAAGACGCCCTGTGCCATTGGCTACAGTGGTCTGGCCTACGCCACCGACCATGTGAAGATGGCTTGCATCGCCACCGAAGATGGCGGCGGCTGCGTCGATCCATCCGTGGCGACTGCATCCGACCGGAGTTACCCTATCGCCCGGCCGCTGTTCATGTATACCAATGGTGAGCCCCAGGGCGACGTAAAGAACTACCTGGACTGGATTCTGAGCGACGAGGGCCAGTGCATCATCCTCGGCAAGGGATATGCCCCCGTCCGCAGCGTAACGTGTGACTGAATGTGATACCTCACAGCCGACGGTATAGAGTCCGGCGGCTGTGAGTTGCCCGCCGCCGGGCTCTTCGGCGGCAGATCAATCTGTGAAGGAAGGCTGGTATGAGTCGCTACGAAGCACGACAGGAAAGGGATCTGGGTCAGATCCGCGATCAACTCACGAATCTGGCTGAGGCCGTACAGACCGCCGTCGAGACCGCGACCCTTGCGCTGTTCAGCGGGGATCATGAACTCTCTTACAACGCCTGTCTCGCCGATCACCCGATCAACCGCGCCAGCCGCGCACTCGATAAGACCTGCCTGGGTTTCATCGCCGTGCATCTGCCCAGTGCCGGCCATCTGCGATTTGTCTCCGCCGTCATGCATGTCAACATCGAGTTGGAACGGATTGGGGACTACGCCAAGACCATCAGCCGTGAATCCGTGCAACTCGACCAGCCGCCGGTGGGGGCCATTCGCGGCCAGCTGGAGCAGGTCTCAATGGAGGCCCGAAGCATTCTGCAACGCGCTGTCACTGCCTTCGTTGACGGCAACGCCGACGAGGCCAGAGCCGGCATTCGCGCCGCATCCGCCGCAGGCCGGCAGATCAAGACCGGGTTTACGTCAATCGTAGACGAAGAGGGTTCCGCCTCTGTCCGCGAACTTCTCTGCCACCTGGTGATCCTCAACAGCTTCGATCGCATCATCGACCAGGCGAAGAACACGTGCGAAGAGGCCATCTTCGCCGTGACGGGAGAGACGAAGGCCCCAAAATCCTATCGGGTTCTGTTCCTCGACGAGGACAACTCGATTCTGGGCCCCATGGCGCAGGCTATCTCCCAGAGGAACCATCCACAGAGCGGACAATACGACACCGCGGGCCGGCAGGCTGCCGATGCCTTCCAGGAAGGTCTCGGGCCCTATCTCGAAGACCGTGGCATTGAGACGCAGAGCACGTCACCACAGACTCTGGATCCAGCACTCGACCTGGTCGATTACCACGTGATCGTAAGTCTGCAAGGATCGGTGACCGACTACATCGACACCGTGCCTTTTGCCACCATCGCCCTGAACTGGGACCTCGAAGCACAGTTGCCGGAAGATCCAGCAGATCGGCTCGAGTCACTCTATCGTTGCCTGGCGCCACAGTTGAGAGATCTGATGGTGACACTGCGCGGTGAGGAGACATCCTCACCGTGAGAGCGCAGGACACCGACTTCGATCGGCGAGATCTCGCCTGGTACGTCGACAAGGCGGTGCAGGTGATCGTCTTCGCCTGCGGCTTCTCAGCCATCATCTTCGTCCTCGGCATCTTCACCTTCATCACCAAGGAAGGTTACGCCTTCATCCTGCAGATGGACTGGGGTGAGGTCTTCACTACGCCCTACTGGTTCCCCAGTGATGAGTATGAACCGGAGTATGGAATCCTCGCCCTGATCGCCGGCACGGCGAGTGTGACGGGCCTGGCCATGATCGTCGCCATCCCCTTTTCGCTGGGCGGGGCCATCTTCGTCGCCGAATTCGCGTCGGGCAAGACCCGCGAGTTTCTGAAGGTCCTGGTGGAACTGCTGGCGGCGATCCCTTCGGTGGTGTGGGGATTCATCGGCCTGAGCATCATAAACCCCCTGATCATTGAGACCTTCGACGTTCCTGTCGGTCTGAATGTGCTCAACGCTGGTATCATCCTCGGCTTGATGGCAGCTCCCATCATGACCTCCATCGCCGAAGATGCGCTGAAGGCGGTACCCGACCGCTATCGCGAAGCGGCCGAGGCCATGGGGGCCACACGCTGGCAGGTCATCACGCGCGTCGTCCTGCCGGCAGCCAAGAACGGCTTGCTCGGCGCAGTGCTTCTCGGTGTGGGACGGGGCTTCGGGGAGACGATGGCAGTGCTCATGGCAACAGGTCACTCGGTGAATATCCCCGGATCACTGTTCGATTCCGTGCGCGCCCTGACTGCCACGATCGCTGCTGAGTTGGGCGAAACCGCAGTCGGCTCCGACCACTATCAGGCCCTCTTCGCCATCGGCATCTTCCTCTTCGTCATCACTTTCGTCATCAATCTCACCGCCGATCTGATCGTGCGCGGCGTGCGCGAAGGGTAGGAAACACATGTTCGAACCGACCGCTCTGAATGCGCGCAATGCCCGAATCCAGTCCCTGTTCCGCCTCCTCTTCGGACTGATGACGGGCCTGCTCATTCTTCCCGTGCTCATCATTCTGGCCACCCTCATTCACGAGGGTGGATCGATCATCTCCTTCGACTTTCTCTTCACCAGACCCACCGACGGCATGACCGCTGGTGGCATCTTTCCCGCCTTGCTCGGCACGATGTGGCTGGTCGCCGTTGCTCTGATCATCTCCGTCCCCCTCGGCGTGGCAGCCGCAATCTATCTGAGCGAATACGCGGCCGAGAACTGGCTCACTCGCGTGATCAACCTGGCCATCATCAACCTGGCTGGCGTGCCATCCATCGTCCACGCCCTCTTCGGTGTCGGCGCCTTTGTGTTGTTTTTCAACTTCGGGACCAGCATCCTTGCGGCGAGTCTGACCCTGGCGATCATGACGCTGCCCGTCGTCATCGTGGCGACCCGCGAATCGCTGCAGGCCGTCCCCCTGGCCTTCCGCGAGGCCTGCTGGAATATGGGTGCCACGCGCTGGCAGACGATCCGTCGCGTCGTGTTGCCGAATGCCATCAGCGGCATCCTGACAGGCGTCATCCTTGAGGTCTCACGAACCACGGGCGAAACAGCACCGATCATGTTCACAGGGGCCGTCTTCTTCACCCCCTTCCTGCCACAGGGTGTCTTCGATCAGACCATGGCCATGTCGCTGCACCTGTTCGTCGTATCGACGCAGGTTCCCGGTGTTCCCGACCAGCTTCCCTACGGTGTCGCGCTGGTGCTGATCGGCATGGTCCTGGCCATGAACAGCACCTCCATCGCATTCCGCATGTATCTGCGAGGCAGGAAGAAATGGTAACGGCCCCAGTTCCCACTCAGGCGCCAGCTGCAACCAAGCTGGCCGTGGAAGGCCTCTCGATTCGGTATGGGCGTGAGTTCGCCCTGCGAGATGTCAATCTGGAGATCCGTGAGAACGAGATCTTCGGCATCATCGGGCCAGCCAATGCGGGCAAGACATCCTTCCTCAAAGCCATCAATCGCATGGATGAGTTCACCACCGACATGCATGTAGAAGGCGAGATCATCTTCAACGGCCGGGATGTGCGTCAGTGGCGCAACATCTACGCCCTGCGCAGCCGCATCGGCGTCGTCTTCCCCCTGCCCGTCGGCCTGCCGATGAGTATCTACGACAACGTTGCGCTGGCCCCTCGCCTGGCAGGCGGTCACAGCAAAGCCGACCTCGACGTCATCGTCGAACGTTGTCTGAGCCGGGCAGCACTCTGGGATGAAGTGAAGGATCGACTCGATTCACTCGGCAGCATGTTGTCCGGTGGTCAACAGCAGCGTCTGACGATCGCCCGGGCTCTCTCTCAGGAACCAGACCTGCTGATGCTGGACGAGTTCTCTATTGCCGTGGATCCCGTGACGACCATGCGAATCGAGGATGTGCTCAGAGAATTGCGCAGCGAAGTCACCATCATCCTCGTGACGAATCTCGTGCAACAAGCTCGCCGGCTCGCCGACCGCACCGCATTCTTTCTGCAGGGCGAATGCGTGGAAATCGGCGACACCGAAGACCTGTTCACCGGCGACCACAAGGACTCACGCACGCACGACTACGTGCAGGGGAAGTTCGGGTAGACCCATGCAAGAACACGCGATCACCACCCGGGGGCTCAACCTCTGGTATGGTGACTTTCAGGCCCTCTTCGACGTAGACCTGGCGATCAAGCACGGCGCCATTACGGCGATGATCGGCCCCTCCGGTTGTGGCAAGTCGACCTTCCTGCGCAGCGTCAATCGCATCAACGAACGTCTCGGGTATGTCCGGATTGAGGGCACGATCGAGGTGATGGGTAGTAACATCTATGACCCGGTCGTCGAACTCATTCAGGTTCGAAAGCAGATCGGCATGGTCTTCCAACGTCCGAATCCGCTGCCGATTTCCGTTCGAGACAATGTGCTCTTCGGCTACCGGATGCACAGCACCGAGCGCACGACGAAGAGCGAACAGGACGACATCGTCGAAGATGCCCTTCGCCAGGTTCTGCTGTGGGACAATGTCAAAGACCGGCTGAAGTCTCCAGCGACCCAGCTTTCGCTTGAGGAACAACAGAAGTTGTGCATCGCGCGACTGTTGCCGGTCAAACCCAGTGTGTTGCTGATGGACGAGCCCTGTTCGGCGCTGGACCCCAAGGGCACTGAAGCTGTGGAAGAGCTCATCTGGCAGTTGCGGGGTCAATACACCATCCTCATCGTGACGCACAACATGGCACAGGCACGCCGAGCGAGCGAAGAATGCATCTTCATGCTTCTGGGGAAGGTGATCGAGCACAGCGCCACGAATGAGATGTTCGTGACACCGGCTCACAAAGAAACGGCGGACTACATCGAAGGCCGTTACGGGTAGGTGTCCGTCAGACGGCGGACAGCGTGAACCCGAAGGTCGAACCCTTTCCAAGTTCACTGTCGACGAAGACGCGCTCTCCATGCAGAGCGATGGTGTGCCGGACGATAGCCAGTCCGAGACCCGTGCCCCCCATCTGGCGTGATCGCCCCTTATCGACGCGATAGAATCGCTCGAAGACGCGGTCCAGTTCATTCGACGGGATGCCGATCCCGGAGTCGGTGACCTCGACAAAGACGGCCGTCTCCGTTGCCGTCTCACCCGGCGTGTCAACGCCCTCCAGACTGAAATCGTGCGTTGCCAACTCGACGGGAACCTGCTGCCGATCGACGCGATGAATCCGGATCGTCGTCCGGCCCCCATGGGGTGTGTATTTGATGGCATTGTCCACGAGATTGATCAGCGCCTGCTCGATCAGCTGACGGTCGCAACGCACCGTCGACGCCGGATCATCCATTTCCAGCTGAATCTCGATCCCCTTGCCCGCTCTGCCCTCCTCGACGGCGGACGTGGCCGCATCGACGATACTGCGCAGCGAATGAGGCTGCCGATCGATCTGCAGTTCCTCTGACTCCAATCGAGAAAGATCGAGCAGATCATTGAGGAGAATCGTCAGCCGCTCAGCATGCGCGCTGATGACGGTCACAAACTTCGCAGCCACATCCGGGTCATGGAGGGCGCCATCGGTGAGCGTCTCCGCGCAGCCTCTGATCGCCGTGAGGGGTGTGCGCAATTCGTGCGACACATTGGCCACGAAATCGGCTCGCATGCGTTCCAACCGCCTCAGACGCGTGATCTCGTGCAGCACGGTGACCGTCCCGACGAGGTGCTCGCCATCGAGGATAGGTGCAACCTGCACATCGAGATACCGTGTGTTGGCACCGTGCAGAGGGACCTCACACGTCACGGGCTGATGACCACGCAGGACGTCCTGGATGGCCTCATCGATCATGGCATTGGGAACCCCACTGGAGCCGAACAGATCGTCGAGGGCCCGGTTGGTGAGTGCGACCTGCCCTTTGGCATCGGTCACCAGGATCGCCTCACTCATACTGTCGAGGATCTCCCCGTGCCGGGAGCGCTCGAGCGTGAGCAATTGAACGATGTGCTGGTTTCTGTCATGCAGATCCGCCAGCGCCCGGTTGAGCTCAACCAACTCTCGCGGCGCCGATGTCGGCAGATCGAGCCACGATTGCGGCTGATCTGCGCTGGTCTCCTGCGCCCTGTCGGCAAGGCGACGGATGTGGCTCTGCAACATCCGCGACATCCATATCCCGAGTCCGGTGGCTGCACCCACAACGCAGATGAAGAACAGCGGTTGCGTGGGACCCAACTCGGCTTGGGGCCCCACGTAGGCATCAACCAGCAACAGGATAATCGCGGCGGCGCCACCGTGAGCCAGGGCAAACCTCCAGGTCAGACCCATCAATCGGTCGTCTTTCGGAAGCGGTATCCGACACCGCGGACCGTCTCCACCCACTCCTGCGCCGCGCCGAGCTTCTCTCGCAGACGACGTACGTGCGTGTCGACGGTACGGCCATAGCCACTGTGCTGATATCCCCACACCACGTTGAGCAATTCGTCACGACTCTGGACGCGTCCTCGGCGTTGCGCGAGGGTCAGCAACAGCTTGAATTCGGTTGCCGTCAGGTGCAGTGGGGTCCCCGACACGTAGGCATGGTGGCCATCGGGGTCGATCGACAGGTCACCGGCCGTGATCAGTGAGGGCTCTGGACTCGACTCGGCATCCGGTGTGGATGTGCTGCGCTTGAGGATCGACTTCACGCGCAACACGAGTTCCCGCGGCGAAAATGGCTTGGTCAGATAGTCATCGGCACCAAGCTCGAGGCCCACGATCCGGTCGACCTCATCAGCCTTGGCCGTCAGCATCAGTACGGGTATGTGACGTACGCTGTCTCTCTGTTTCAGGAGACGACAGACCTCGAGGCCATCGATCCCCGGCAGCATCAGGTCCAGAATGATGAGATCCGGCCGCAGACTCTCAGCTTTCACCAGCGCCTGTTCACCATCTTCGGCAGTCTCCGGCTCCAGACCTGCCTGACGCAGATTGTAGGAGATGATCTCCCGGATATCAGGTTCATCCTCAACGATGAGGATCCGATGGCTCATATGGATTCCCTCTTGTGGCAGCCGCCAATGTCTGGTTCTACGAGATCACCGTGGCGGACAATCAGATAATCCTTAACCTAGTGCCCTGTTAAGGAATCAGCCTTGTGAAATTCGGGCGTCGAGGCGCCTGGCTCACAAGGCGCGCGACCGATGTGGGTCAGTGGGACCCATCGAGGGAGCGCAACGCGGTGAGCCAGGATGGATCGGCGGACGAATACAAGGATTACTCCTTAACAGGGCACTATATGACTATCGCGAAGATGGCACCTCTGTGCGCCCGTAATTGAAAGTGGCAGGCACAGGTTACGCCTCGATCCCGGATCTGTGACGATCGCGTGACAACCTGGCGTGTCCTCGACACGCGAATGGCATCACATCGCCCCTCGTCCGACACTTCGTTGACACGTACCTCACCCACCTTTCATAACAATCCATCAGTTCGCACATCCTCACCTTGTCTGGAGTCATGCAGATGTTGATCAGATTCACACTGTGCCTCGCCATCGGGTTGACCTTTGCGACCCTGGAGCGCGCCAGCGCCACCCCGGGGAAGATCGGTGGCGTGGGTTATGCCGACTACTACTACGTCGCTGCCGCGGATGATGCCGACGACGAGCCCGAGAAGCGCAACGCATTCCGCTTCCGTCGTCTCTATCTGACGTACAACCAGTCCGTATCGGAACGCTTCGACGTCCGCTTCCGCCTGGAGGCCAACGACGCTGGATTTGGGGACACCAACGGCGACAAACGCCCGAAGATGGTCCCCTTCGTGAAGCACGGGTATTTGAAGTGGAATGGTGCCCTTGGCGGGGATCTGTACATCGGCCTGTCAGGCACACCGACGTGGGGTATCTCGGAAAGTATCTGGGGCTATCGTCCGGTGGAAAAGACGATTATGGACCTGAATGGCATCGGCTCATCGGCCGACGTAGGCCTGGGCTTGAAGGGGGCGGCAGGTGGTCTCAGATACCACGTCATGGTGGCCAATGGCCCGGGACAACGGGCTGAGACCGACAATGGCAAGAAATTCTATGCATCCCTCTCCATGAAGCCTTCCGAGTCCATGGTTGCCGAGGTGTATGCCGATATGAACTTCAGGCCAGCAAGTCAGAACCAACTGACAGCCAAGGTATTCCTGGGGCTGCAGACCGATGCCGTGCGCTTCGGCCTGGAACCCTTCATCCGCATCAACAGCGAAGCAGGCGCGGGTGGCGAAGATGAGACCATCACAGGTGCGTCCGTCTTCGGCTCCTTGCCCATGGGCGACGATCGGGTTTTTGGTCGTCTCGACATGGTCAGCAACGATGACACGGACACAACAGACCTGTTCGTCCTGGCCGGCTATGACTGGACCGTGGAGAAGAGCCTCCACATCATGCCAAATCTCTACGTGCAATTGCCGGATGGCCCCGATCCCAACATCCAGGCGAGAGTCACAGCCTACTACAAATTCTAGAATTCAGACCAGATCAGCAGAGACTCGGGCGGGCCGTCACTTCATGGGTGATGGCCCGCTCTTTCTTATTCAGCGTCACTGCCGGCGGGTTCGAACCCCGGCGCTGTCCCGGTCGGTCACCCCTGCCGCATCGAAGTGATTCAGCAGGGCCAGGGCATAGCGGCGATTCGTACCGAGCAGCTTGCGGTAGTCAGAGACGCTGACCTCTCCCTCGGCCGTCAGATGTGCTTCCAGTTGCCTGCGACTGTCTGCCATCTGTGCGCTGGTGAGAAACAGATGCTCATCCAGGAAGACCACTCGATCCAGCCTCTCCATCGCATGCAGGAGACTGCGAATCCGGGCCGCATCTGCGGCCAACAGGGCAGCCAGTCCGTCCGCATCCGGCGGCTGTGACCAGCCCGCACTCTCGATCGCTTCGGTCAGGCGGGTAGCCAGCGCGTCATCGTCAGCTGTGAGGCTGACCTCGTGGCTGGCGAGACGGATCGCGACGCCCTCGAGGGAGATCTGCCCGTCCTTCTCCAGGTGTGTCACCAGCGCCATGAAGAGCGGCTCGTCGACACGAGCACTGCGCACCCGTGCCAGCTCAGGTCGAGGCATGCCGGCCTCCTGCGGCGCAGCCCGGTGGAATCGGTCGAGTGTATCGACCATCGTCGCCACCTCACTCTCCCAGAGGCTGCGAGATACGAGATGCTGATGTCCGCGCGAGTCGAAAGAGATAACCTCACCACTCTCGTCTGAGACGGCCTGAAGTTGGTCACGGCTCAGACCAAATGCGGCAGATGCATCATCCCGCGTCGGGGCCTGTCGTCCTCTGTGCCTGGTCCAGGTACCCAGCGCGACATGTAGGTCGATCTCAACCAGTTCTGCGAGGGCCACATCGGCGGCCGACTCGCCCTCGCGGTGCTTCTGTGGCTGTGGATCCAGCACGACACCACCGCCGATCGTGACGGCCGGGGAGTAACGGCGGACGACGAAGCGATCACCGTGCGCCGCCACGACGGGCTTCTCCAGCCGGATCTGTGCCATCGCGCGTTCACCTGCGATCAGTGGTTCGGCCTGGAGAAGGACGACCCGTCCCAGGACTTCCACAGTACCGATGTGGAGTCGAATCCGGGTACGCTGCTCGACGGCTTTCGGCGCCGACGCCAGCAGCCGCAGATCCACGTCGAGCATCGATGTGGCCCGGAGCGAGCCGGGCACGGCCAGTGTGTCGCCGCGCAGGACCTGATCTCCATTGGCGCCGGCCAGATTGATCGCCGTACGCGCACCCGCTTCGATGACCTTCACATCTTCGCCGTGGCACTGCAGTCCGCGAACACGCAGACGCCGACCGTCCGGCAGTTGCTCTACCTCATCGCCGATCTGCAGTTGACCACAGATCGCCGTACCGGTGGCAACCACACCAAAGCCGTGCACCGAGAAGGCGCGATCCACGGGTAGCCGGAATGGTCGGGCCACTGAAGATCGTTCGCTCACTTCGGCGAGCATCGACCGCAGGTCGGTGGAGAGTTCGTCGATCCCTACGTCTTTCAGCGCCGAAACACGCCGGATCGGGGCCGACTCGAGGAATGTTCCCTGCAGAGATCCGCGGATATCATCCTCGACGAGATCCAGCCACTCATCGTCGACGAGATCGACCTTGTTGAGGGCAACAATCCCTCGTTCGACGCCAAGGATCTGCAGGACATCGAGATGCTCGCGCGTCTGCGGCATCACGCCATCATCAGCGGCGATCACCAGCAGCGCCACATCGATCGTGCTGACGCCGGCGACCATCGTCTTCACAAAACGTTCATGACCCGGAACGTCGATGATGGTCGTGTTCGCATCGAAGTGGGCAAAACCTAGTTCTATCGTGATTCCGCGTTCACGTTCCTCGCGGGTTCGATCGGTGTCGATCCCGGTCAGTGCGCGGACCAGCTGCGTCTTGCCGTGGTCGATATGTCCGGCCGTGCCGATGACGGTGTGTGCCAATACGATGCTCGTTTCGATTCCCGCGGGTTCTCGGTTTCCCTCAGCCGTTCCGCCGACGGGAGCCCGACGCTATATTGTTCGATCCCGAGTTGAGGAGAAGCCCTATGCAACTGAAACATGTGCGGCCTGACCAATTGCGCCATGCCGTGAAAGCCGGTCAGCCCCTGCTGGTCCCGGCTGGATGTGTCGAGACCCACGGGCCACACATGGCCATTGGACACGACACGATTATCGTCGAAGAGATCTGCGCGCGGATCGCCGAGCAGATGGACGTCATCATCGCCCCTTCTTTCGACTATGGTCCGACCGGCTACGCCCTGGGTGGGCCGGAAGACGGCACCATCGATCCCGACTACGACGCCTTTGGTGGTCTGGTGAAATCGGTCCTGCGCAACTTCCTTGAAATGGGCTTCCAGCAGATCGTCGTCATCATCATGCATCAGGGCATGGATGCACCTCTTGCCCTGGCCTTCAAGAAAGCCGCTGCTGAACTCTCATTCCAAGGGATGCTCGACGGTGGATTCCCCCGTGGCTGGTGGGCAGACGAGAAGCTGAAGGATGAAGCCGCCTGGGGACGTATTCAAGTGGCGCCGATGATCCTTCCAGCTGCCTCACCACCTGCCAGTGGCGACCATGCCGGCTACAACGAGACATCCTTCCTCATGGCGACCCGTCCGGAACTGGTTGATCAGTCGCGCCTGGACGATAGCGCGCCATGGTACTGTCACAGAAACGAAGAGAAAAGCAGCTGGACGGCGAATGTCGAACACGGCCAGGCGATGGTAGACGCCGTCGTATCGGCCTGGGTCGACCGTCTCGGCGGCAAGGCCTGAATCCTATGGGTAGCATGCTTACCGTCGATCCAGAGCACCTTCGAGGCCGGCTGATTCATCGCGCCGTCGAAACCCTCAAGACCGGTGGGGTGATCGTCTATCCCACGGACACGGTCTATGGCCTTGGTTGCGACATCACCAACAAGGCGGCCATCGAGCGAATCCAGCGGCTCAAGGGTCGTGATGCGAAGAAGCCGATGTCATTTGTCTGCGCCGATGTGGCCGACATCAGCACCTACGCCCACGTGAGCAAATTCGCCTTCCGCCTGCTGCAACGACTGCTGCCTGGCCCCTTCACATTCATTCTGCCCGCGACGAAAGAAACACCGCGCGTCTTGCGCTCCAAGCAACGGACGGTGGGCGTACGCATACCTGATCACCCGGTCAGCAGGGCCATCGTCAGCGAACTGGGCCACCCCCTCTTGAGCACAAGCGCCAATCGATCCGCAGAGGATGTCCTCACCGATCCCGTCGAACTGGAGAGTGAACTGGGCCCCCAGGTCGACCTGATCCTGGAGTGTGGCATCCTGCCCGTGCAGCCATCGACTGTCGTCTCACTGATCGATGATGAGATTCAGGTCTTGCGACAGGGCAAAGGTGACATTTCGGCCTTCATCGAGGATGCGTGAGTCGTCTCAGGTTCCGTCGGCCCGTCGGTGGACCTCGGTCCGCTGAACATCCGGTCGTTTGGAACCGCCACGCTGTCTTGCCTCCGGCCGGTGTTTGGCTTCCGGCCGATGTTTGGTTTCGACGGGTGCCTCGTCTTCGTCGATTTCCTCTTCATCGAAGTAGTCGCCATACAACTCAGCCAGCTCAGGCGTCGCACTCACATATTCCCGCCATTGCTTGCCCACGGCTTCGACGTCGACACACTTCGGGCACAATACGAGCATGTTGTTCTGGTCAGTGCCCTGATAGCCGCGGCTGTAGCACAACTTGCATTTCTTGCCATTGCGTTGCGCTGTAGCAAATTCCCGCGCCTTGGCCAGGTGCTCATCGGGTAATCTTGGGACGGTTTCCACCTTATCTGCCTCATGTCACGAATCTGAGATGATGCCAGTGTCCAGAAACCTCGTCTGCCGCAGTCTGGCTGGCAATCTTTGCCTTGCCCTGCTGATCCTGGGGTGGCTCGGAACCAGCGCCTCAGCGCAGTTCACATCCTATGCTGATCGTACGCAATTTCTGCTGACGCCACCCGGAATCGACGCCGGTGGATTCGCGGGTTTCGTCAATCCTGCCGCCCTGAGTCTACTGCCTGCACCCGAATCGAGCATCATCTTCTCGTCGGGTGCTGACAATCGCACCATCCACGCCGACGGGGGCTGGTTCGGTGCCGTCCCCCATCTTGGCATCGGGGTTCTGCACCAGCAGCGGCCCGGCCTGTCCGACCTCTCTGAGATCCGACTCGGGCTCGGCCTGGGTAATGAGGAGTTCGCCTTCGGTATCGGCCGCGGCTGGTCCCGGGGGGCCCCACAGGAGCCAAATCCGGTCTGGGTCGCAGGCCTGATCGCCCGTCCCGGTCCCCGCTGGTCGCTCGCCTCGACCTGGACCCAGGGCGATGGCGACCAGCGGGAATTGGCTGGTGACATCGGTTACCGCCCCTGGAAGACGGACCAACTGACGTTGTTTGCCGAGGGGGTCCGATCCAGCGCTGCCGCCGGGGCCGAACGATTCTGGAGCCTCGGCGTGGATGCCCGGGTGGCCGAGGGCCTGTATGTGAGCAGCCGATTCCTCGATGGGCGGAGCATCAGCCTCGGTATCCGGGCACAATTTGGTCCTGGCGGTATTGAGTCGCAGGCACGAGATCGCGGCAAGAGAGCGGGCACCAGACGATCCTTTGCGCTGCGACTCGGGCCCCATCGCGGCGACGCACTGACACGTTATCGCAAGCCCGCCTACCTCGACCTGCCGCTGACGCGCCCTGTACGCCACCGCACATTCCGCGTTCTCGACGAAAGTGATTCCCATCTGCAGTTGCTGCTCGACCTTGAGCATGTCAAAGAGGATCCGCGGGTCATGGGTGTTGCCATCGATCTGACAGGACTGCAGATCGATCCCGCCCTTTCGTGGGAACTGCGCCAGCAACTACTCGACCTGCGCGCGGAGGGTCATTTTGTCGTCGTCTACATCCACCGTGCCGATCTGCGGCGATATCATCTGGCCTCGGCGGCTGATCGAGTCGTACTGGATCCCTATGGTCTGGTGGGCCTCGAGGGGCTCGTGGCCGGTCGTGTCTACCTCGCCGATGCCCTCGAGAAGATCGGCATCGGCACGCAGGAGTGGCGGACGGGAGAATTCAAGTCCGCCTTCGAGACCTTCCGCCGTCAGGATCTGTCCGAGGCCGATCGAGAGCAGTTGCTGGCCCTGCTCGACGACGCCTATGCCGACATGCGACACGATATCACGCATGCGCGGAATATGTCGAGTGAGACCTTCGACTACCTCGTCGATGGACCAGGGATCCTCACAGCGGACGAGGCCCTGCAGGAGGGTCTCGTGGACACGCTGGGCCGCTGGTCAGCTGTAGAAGAGATCCTGGAGGCGGAGGGAGCGCATGGCGGGATCGATCGCTGGCGCCTGGCACGCCCCGTGGATACCACATGGGGGCGCCGGCCGACGATCGCCATCGCCTATGCCTTGGGCGTCTGCGATCTGGACACCGGAATCCGGGCTCGGACACTGACCCGTGAACTACGTCAGTTGGCAACCGATGACGGCGTGGACGCCGTCGTGCTGCGCGTCGATTCACCGGGCGGTGACGCACTGGCCTCCGACTGGGTTGCCGAAGCCATCGCGGAGATCTCCGAGCACAAGCCGGTCGTGGTCTCACACGGACGCGTCGCCGCCTCAGGCGGTTACTGGATCTCGATGGAGGCGGATGCCATCGTCACCTCACCACACACAATCACCGGCAGTATCGGTGTCATCGGTGGCTGGATGTACGACGATGGACTGAAGGAACGTCTCGGCGTGGCAACTGATCACGTGCAGGTCGGTGACCATGCTGACCTCGGCTTTGGACTCCCCCTACCCTTCGTTGGTACGACCTTGCCGGATCGCCCCCTGCGATCCGATGAAGCGGCGCGGGTCGATGCGACGATCACCTCGATGTATGAACAATTCGTCGGCCGTGTCGCCAAAACACGAGGACAGACGATCACCTACGTGGACAGCATCGCTCGTGGACGGGTCTGGAGCGGCCCTGCGGCGGTGAAGAATGGCCTGGCCGATACGATCGGCACGCTGATGACGGCGATCGATGTAGCCAGGGAACGCGCCGCCATCGGTGCCGATGAAGAAGTGCAGATCCTGGAGGTGCCGACGCAGAGATGGTTCTCATCCCGCAGTGCGGGACTCTTTGGATTGATGGCACGATTCGGCCAGAACGACACCCCGGCAGGCCGCCTTGGGGCCCTGCAGTCATGGATCGACTTCCACACCCGATACAATGGCAGAGCCATGCCCATGCTGCCAGCAAACTTCATCGAAGATCACCAGGCACCGACATGGTCGGGAGGGAAGACGGATGACTGATTCAGAGGTAGACGACGCCGGGGAGCTTCTCGGCTAGACCCAACTGCCGCGCGCCATGATTCCACCGAAGCGGCATCATGTCTTTAGCCCCAACTACCGCGGGCCATGATTCCACCGAAGTGGCATCAGGCCTTTAGCCCCACGAGCCGCGCGCCATGATGCCACCGAAGTGGAATCATGTCATCCCCAACTACCACGGGCCATGATTCCACCGTCGACACACACCGACTCGCCCGTCATGAATGAGGCGTCTTCGCTGGCGAGGAAGAGGACGACGCGGGCGACCTCGCGCGGCTGGCCGATTCGATTCATGGGGTGGGTTTCAGCCATGGACC
>JABHDC010000248.1 GCA_018673255.1 Gemmatimonadota bacterium | reverse complement strand
TTTGAGACGAGCACGGCCACCGGGCGACCGTGCTTCTCGATCGTTACCGGCTCTACCCGGGCAGCATCCAGCAATTGGCCGAACCGGGCCTTCGCCTCATGGGCTGATATCGTCTGCATTGTGTCCCTTTCGCGCTATTTGCCCAATATAGTCAAATTGGGCGATTCGACCAGTGGCGATGCCAACGGATCCTTCGCTCAGGCCTTCGTCAAGTTCACTTTCTGGTAAATGTACGATAAAGAATGTATAAACAATAAGTTGGGGTATTTTCCTGATCCGATGGATCTCCTGGTGAACTCCGGAATCCGGGATGAACGCCAGAACCCGGAGCAGATCTCCCGTCAGGGTCAGGAGACCGTGTCAGCGACGGTCTTCTTCTCGGCAGCCTTCTTCTGCAGGTGCGCCGGCTATAGACAAGCAGTGGACGAGGTCCGGTGGGCGAGACATCGTGTGTTCTGGGGGCACCGGGCTCAACAGGGCCCACCGACAGTGCCTGCGCCCGGCGACTGCTGGCGGCGTCGATCCAGCGTATCTACCCTTCCTTCCCGCAGGAGGCAGTACGCAGATATGTGGACCCATTCAGCTGGATGAGGTGACGATGAGCCGTCTGTACTACTCTGAAGAGGGCCGGGTGACGCCCTCGTTGTGCGAGGAGCTGACACAGTTCCGCCGCGTTCGCAAACACCTCGTTCTCCCTGCCACAGCCCAAGCGGCACAGGTCTTCCTTCTTGCCCGTTCCTATCCCGGCAACGACACGCCCTTGCGGCTGGCCATCAATGACGTCGAGGTGGCTGCGATCGAACCCGTGCAGGCCGCCTACTACTGGTATTGTGTTGACGTGGAGGCCGACGTTCTGCGCCCGGGCGCCAACACTTTCGAGTTGTGGTCGGATACCAGCAGCATGGACAGCTGGTCGTTGGCGCTGGAGGCGGGGCATGGGCAGCCGAACAGCGAGGTGAGTGATGACGCAGGCGATTCCTGGCGTCGCGAACGCATGGGATACCTCAATTGTGTGCGCGCCGAATACGTGGTGCGCGTCCGGTTGGCCGAGGGGGAAGATCCGGCTGCACCCCCCGTCGTCTGGGAGGATCCGGACTCACCCCGCATGGCTTCGCTGCGCGCCCTCGTGCCGGAGGCGGCCCGGCGGTCGGGTTCGGTTCGGGATCAGATACGTGCCCTGTCATCCTGGCTGGCCGGCAGCTGGGAACACACCGGTTCAGGTCGTGCCACGCAGTACGCACCGTGGGATGCCGAGACGCTGCTGTCCTGGGCGCCGCGCCAGGAAGGCCACAATGGCAAGCGGCCCATCGCCATGTGTGTGCACTATGCAGCGGCCCTTGTCAGCGCCGCCCAGGCTGTGGGCCTGGCCGCGCGATGCGCTGTGGTCACGGAGGCACCCAATGGCACGCAGGGTCACTTCGTCGCCGAAGTATGGAATCCGCAGGACGGGGGGTGGTTCGTCGTGGATCCGAATTCTGACGCCCTTTTCGTTCGCGATGGCGGGCTGATGTCGATGACGGAGATTCAGGAAGCCGGCATTGGAATCGGTGACTTCATTCAGTGGGGCCCGGGTACTGAGTTTCAGCGCACTTTCCCGCACATCGTCGAATTCTGTGACACGAACCTGACCCAAGGCGTCTGCTTCCGGCATCGATCGGTCTGGCATCGCGCCGATCTGCTGACGCGTCCCTGGTTGTCCCCGCCCGGTCACGGCTCTCTGACCTACTGCGAGACTGGACTGGTCTGGGAAGAGCGTGATCTGGATCGTGGGTTTGGCATGTTTCCCAGTTTTGGCAGCCCTGACTGGTTCGACGAACCGCCCGTGGAGTTTCCCAATGAATGAGATCCGAATTTCCGTCGTTGGTCTGGGTCATCGTGCCCTGGGTTGGATCCATCTGCTGCAACGTATGCCCGGATACCGGATCGTCTCTGTTTGTGATCCGATCGAAGCGCTTCTGGAACCGGCGCTGGCGGCACTGGACGATCGCACAGGTGTGCGGTCGACGACGCGGTACGAAGATGTGCTGGCCGATGACGATGTAGATGCCGTGGCGCTGTGTGTCCGTTGTCGCGAGCAGGGAGCGCTGGCGGCGATGGCTCTGGAAGCCGATAAGCATGTGAATTCTGAAGTGCCGGCGGCACACACGCTGGAAGATTGTTGGCGTATCGTGGTTGCCGCTGAACGGTCGGGGAAGGTCTATCAGCTGGCCGAGCAGACGCGCTACTGGGGTTTCGTCGATGCCTGGCGGCAGATTGTGGCTGAAGGGCAGATTGGTCGGGTCACCTTCTGCGAGGGACAGTATATCGGCTACTACGGGACGCGGGTCTTCTTCCAGGATCCGGAGACGGGCAGACACTGTGGCGTCGAAGAGCTGGCGCAGTATCCGGCGGCAGAGGCGACCTGGTTGCAGGAGATGCCGCCCATCCACTATCTGCCCCACGAGTTGAGCCCCATGCTCAAGGTCCTCGATGATCGTGTTGTGGATGTCACCTGTATGAGCACCGGCTCGCCCAGTTACGCTCACCCGGAAGTGACATCGCCGGACATCCAGGTGGCGCTGATGAAGACGGAGAAGGATGCCGTGCTTCGCATGGCGACGGGGTTCACCCAACCTGTGAGTCACGCTCGTGGCCATCACTGGTATCACGTCATGGGCACAGGAGGATCCATCGAGTGGAACCGGTCAGGGCGGGAGCGGCCAAAAATGTGGCGGGCCGATGGA
>JABHDC010000247.1 GCA_018673255.1 Gemmatimonadota bacterium | reverse complement strand
GCGGTGCCAGACGTGTCGGCCTGATCCTGATACTGCGCAAAGCCCTCGTCGCCGAGCACCACATTGGCGCCGTCGAGGATCGTCACGACGTCGTCGCCCAGACCGGCGAGCACCACGTCGTCACCGGAGCCCGTGGAGATCGTGTCGTTGCCGACGACCGCTTCCGTCGCATCCAGTGCAGCGAATCCGGCGTCGTCGAGGTAGCGGCTCTCAATCCGATCCCGCAGGCCACTCGTCAACTGGTAGGTGATCGAACCCCCATCACCCAAGACGATGTTGGCACCGTCGGCGACCGTGATGTCATCATTGCCCAGACCGGCGATCACCGTGTCGTCACCGTCACCCGTCGTAATCGAATCCGCGCCACCCTGCACGAAGCTCATGGCGCCGTCCAGATACTGGCTCGACACCGTACCCAGCACTGCGGTGCCAGACGTGTCGGCCTGATCCTGATACTGCGCAAAGCCCTCGTCGCCGAGCACCACATTGGCGCCGTCGAGGATCGTCACGACGTCGTCGCCCAGACCGGCGAGCACCACGTCATCACCGGAGCCCGTGGAGATCGTGTCGTTGCCGACCACGGCCTCGGAGGCGTCGATCGGCGAGGCACCGGCACCATCGAGATACCGACTCTCGATCCGGTCGGTGAGCCCGCTCGTGGCCTGGAAGGTGATGGCCCCGTCGTCGCCAAGTATGATGTTGTCGCCGCCGGCAACGGTGATCTCGTCGTTGCCCAGACCGCCGATCACTACGTCGTTGCCCAGGCCGGTCGAGATCGTGTCGCTGCCTGTGGGCAGGAAGGTCTGGCCACCCGTGCTCAGATTGATGGAGACCACCGACGCCAGGATCGAGGTGCCCTCCTGGAAGGTCACGACGCCATGGTCCCCGAGGACCGTGTTGCTGCCACCTGCGATGGCGATGATGTCGGCTCCGTAGCCGCCGGCGACGATGTCGTCACCGTCACCCGTTGTGATCGTGTCCGCGCCACCGTGCGTCGGGTCGCTCGTGGTGACATTGGCGACCGCCGGGAAGAGGGGGCCAAACGTCACGGATCCGCTGTCGCCGATGACCACCGCCCCAGCACTATCCGTCCCGGCCTTGATGAAGTCGGCACCGTTGCCGCCCAGGATCACGTCGAAATCGCTGCCACCGAAGATTCTGTCTGCGCCGCCGTCGGAGGGCCGAACCGTCTCAATGCGCTCGACGTTAGCGGTCGTGAGGATCCGCTCGGTACCGGTCGTCTGCGTGATGACACCGTGGTCGCCCAGGATGAGGTCAGCGCCGTTGTCGCCGCTCAGTGTGTCTGCGCCCACGCCCAGCGGATCGCGGCTGGGCGCACTGCTGTCGTCGACGGTCGGAATCGTCAGGACCCGGGTGGCGAGCTCGACGTTGACGCCAGAGTCCCCATAGAGGTGATCGAGTCCGTCGTGACCGTGGATCGTGTCGTTGCCCGAGCCACCAGCCAGGTGATCTCCCGCCTGGCCACCGTCGATCACATCTTCGCCGATGCCGCCGTAGATCGTGACGTTCTGAACCGACGCCGAGGCGTCGATCGTATCGGCGCCAGCGTTGCCGAAGCTCCAGGCATCGCCCGGAGACGGAACGCCCGCAATACCGTCGTAGCGTCCACCATCCTGGGACGTGTCGCCGAAGATCACCAGCGGCGCATCGTAGCCCCGGGAGTCAACGCCTCCACGACCGTTAGCGGTGATGAGGTCATCGCCCCCACCGCCGTGCACGGCGGTGATGGCGCCATCGGCGGTGTTATCGATGCGGAAGTCGTCATTCCCGGTTCCGAGCAAGACCTCGACAACCTCAAAGTTGCCATAGGTGATCCCAGCCGGCGTCATGCCCAGGCCGAGAAGACTGGCAGCAGCGAGTGTGCCCACATCCGCTGTGCTACTACCGTCGTTGTAGACGGTGACCGTGTCCAGCGCCGCCGTCTCGTCGGCGGAGAAGTTGGTGTGCAGGTCTCGCGGAACCGGGTTCAGGTTCGTCTCATCCGGAAGCGTCACGGCCGTGACCAGCCTGCCCACGGAGCCGACGCCGCCAAAGCCATCGATGGTCAGCACACCACGGATCACGTCGGTGGTGTGCGAGCCGGACTGTGCCGACAACCAACTGGTCGCCCCATCCACAGTCCCGGCGTCGCCGGCGATACTGAAGTCGTCACTGCCGAGGCCGCCGAGCAGGTTAGTCGTCACGTCGAGGCCAATGCTCAGCACGAAGATGTCGTCGTCGCCCTCGGCGCTGTCGATCTCCAGGCTCTCGACCGCGGCGTAGGAGACAGCGAGCCCGGCCCCTGCAATCAGGTCCTCAGCAACGATCAGATCGTCGCCGAACTCGGTGCCGATTACCAGCAGTGAGTCGGAGCTGCCGTCGGCATCGACCTGCACAGGGCCGTTGTCGACATATGCAACCGCACTGGACTCGTCCGAGCCGGCCAGGGCGAAGGTGCGGAACTCAAACCGGTCATCACCCCCGCCACCATTCAGATCCAGAGCTGCCAGGTTGTGGTAGACGACGAATTCGTCACTCCCCGCGCCGCTGACGATCGAAGTGGCGTGACTGATACCGTTGCTCAGCAATCCACGGGTGACCTCGACAGTGGCGAACACATCCTCGGGGGCGATGCCGGCTGCTGCGGACCGCTCGCTCTCGAAGAGCTGACCGATCTGGAACCGATCCGCCCCGTTGCCGCTGTTCAACGTGGTCGGCGAACTGTTGTCGTCTACGTAGAACTGGTCGTCGCCACCCAGGGAGTTGATCTGCAGTCGGCCATTGATCGTGCCGTCGTAGTTGATCCGCTCCATCTCGGGATGGAGCGTCCCTGGCGGTACGCCCGCAGCAAGGCTGACCTGCGGCGTCATATAAGCGACGAAGCGCTCACGCAGCAGCCACAGGTCATTGCCGCTGCCGTGATTGGCGTCGAGCGGCTGAGTGCCGTTGATCGTGAGGACATCAGCGTCAGCGCCGATCGTACCGGTATCGTGGACGTTGACGATGTACTCGGTCCGTCCCGCTGTGACATTGACGACAACGTCGTCGGCGCCTTCACCACCATCAATGTCCACTGTGTCCTGAACGGCGCCAGTGACCCCGTCCGCCGGCCGGTCGTGCGCCGTGATCAGCGTGACCAGGTGGTCGATCGTAATCAGGTCGTCGCCGGCCTGGCCGAAGATCTGCGTATGGCCGACCAGATTCACCAGTTGCAGCAGGATCGAGTCGGCGTCCTTCTCGCCCGACACCTCGACCCGCTGGCCATCGAGGATGCCTTGCAGTTGGATGGAGCTACCGATTCCCGGATCGCTGTTCCCGTGATCTCCGAGAATGGCGATCAGGTCTTGGGCCTGCACTGTGCTGGTCGCCGTCAGGTGCAGATCGTTGCCCGCGGTCAGGACAGCGTCGTCTCCGGCGACAGCGCCGCTGCCGCTGTCGATGGTCAGGTCAGTGCCGGCATTGCCCGTGATCGAACTGAACGCCGTGACCATCGAAGCGTTGATCAGCGAGAGCTGGCCGCCCTGTGCATCGAGGTCTGCCATGCCGGCTGTCGCCGTGACATACGAGCCGTCGATCGCAATGGAGCCACTCGCCAGAAGGTTGGCATTCGTCGCGGCCAGCACCGAGGAACCGTCAATGACGCCGACGTCACCTGCTGTCGCCGACAGATCGATGTTCGCCGCTGAGGTCACGTCTTCACGGATGCTCAGCGAACCGGCAGTGCTGACGACGATCGGGCCAGCTGTCGTGAGCCCCTCGACTGCACTGATCTCACCGACGACCAGGTTGCCCAGGTTGTCGACCCAGATGCCGCCGCTGCCGGCCTCAGCCTCGAGGTAGTCCAGAGCTGTATCCAGGTCGTCGTCGCCGAGACCGCCAATTCCTACGTCTGCCAACAGGATCGCGGTGCTGGCCTCGAGGTTGGCACTCTCGATCTCGTCGCTGACATCGACGATGGATCCCGTGCTCGGACCGGAACCGGCGGTGACGTCGGCGTGGCCAGAGGTGACAACCCGGTTGAGGCGCACGTCGCCAGTTGCCGTCAGGGTGATCGTGCCGCTGCCGGTGACGCTCGCCTGCGTGCCCCGGTCCTGGCTGATTCTACCGTCGTTGGCGGTAAGGTTGATGGCCCCGCCCTGGGTGGTGATGTTCGCGTTCTGCGTGATCGCCGTCTGAGCGGTGATCGTGATCGCACCGGCCTGGGAGCTGATGACCTGGCCGATGTTGACGTTGCCAGCGGCGGAGAGATCAATCGATCCCGAACCCAGGTGGTGGACGCCCTGCCCGGACGCGACCACCCGAATGGCACCACTCTGGGTGTGCAACTGAATCTGGTCGCTATTGGACACCTGGGACTGCTTGAGTAGCTGCACCCGTATGGCGCCGCCGCCGTTCAGTTCCGTAATGGTGATCGCCCCCGTCGCGCCGGTGTTCTCAGCAGACAGGGTTATCACCTCGGTATTGAGCTGGATCGCACCGACGGCAACTACGGTGAGATCGATGGCCTGGACCTTGCCGCTGTTGGAAACCGGCCCGCCCGCGGTGATGCGCACATTGTGCGGGGAGATGATGTCGCCGATGGCGAGGGCCCCGCCCGTGGTGAGATCGATGTCGCTGGCAGTTGTCTGTGCCCTGATGAGGTTCAGCGCATTCTTCTCGCCGATATGGATGTCGCCGGCTACCGTGCTGTGGAGCCGCAGGTCGGTAACCCGTGTATCGACGTCTGCGGCACCTGCCGCGCCAATATGGTTGGCTGCCGTCAGGGTTGCGCTGCCAGCGCGGATGTTGGCCCCTTCGCCGCCCGTGTTGTCGACAATGCTGCCGCCAGTGGCAGTGACGTCGATGTGGCCCTGCGTGTCGAGCACACCCAGGGAGACACTCCCCTGAGCGGTGTAGGTGATGCTTCCGGCGCCGCTGACCAGAGCCGTCGTGCCGTCGGCCATCTCGATCGGGCCCCCGGCTGCGACCGTGATCGAGCCACCGGAGGTGGTGATGTTCGCGCCCTGGGTTACCTGATCCACGGCCTGGAGGCTGATGGCGCCGGTCGTGGCGCTCACCGATGCGCCGATGACGACGTCCGCACCCGTGCCATTGGCTGTGAGGGTGACGTTACCCGATCCGCGCGTGAACACACCCGCCCCGCCGCCGGCAACACCGAGGTTGCCATTGCCGGTGCTCAGGGTGATGTGGCTCCCGTTGCCGGCGTGCGTGATGGCCAGGCGGTGCACGTCAACTAAGCCGCCGGCACGGACCTGATCGATGAGGATGCCGCCAGTGGGGCCGCTGTTCTCCAGATCGAGAATGCTGACCCGGGTCGGCAAGGTGATGGCGCCACCGCTGCGCACGATCAGTGCATCCGCTGTGACCACGGCCGCCGACGAGACATTGCCCGTCGCCGTGAGGTTGACGTTGCGGGTTGCCGTCACGCTGGCGTTGAGGGCGATGGCGCCCCCATTTGCTCTCAGGGTCGCATCTCTGGCGCCACTGATGGCTCCGTCAACATCAAGGCCGCCGCCGGTCACGATGGACAGGTTGCCGCCGTTGAGAGATGCGCCCAGCAGGCTGAGGCCGTCGTGCTCGACGATCGAGGCGTTCCTGGCGGTACCGTTCTGGGCCAGGGTGAGGAAGTTCGCCCGGGTGTTGAGGGCGAAGTGATCTCCCGCCGCAAGGGTCACCGTGTCCGCCGTCAGTCCGCCAGTCGCCGTGATACCGGCAGCCGAACTGAGGAGGATGGCATTCGCCGTCATCGATCCGCCGACCGCGATACCGGCGGTAGAAGTGACGGTGAGGGAGTTCGCTGTGACGGATCCGACAACCGAGATGCCCGCACCCGTCAATCGCAACGAACCCGCCGTCAGGGAACCGGAGGCCGTGATACCCGTCCCGGCGCTGAGAATCATCTTGCCACTGGCGCCCACGTCGAGCGTGGGCAGGATCGTCAGAGTTCCACCGACGGTCAGCTTGACGAAGCGGCCGGGAGACAGACCCAGGGCGACGACTTTCAAGTTGCCCGTGACGGTCATGCTCACATGACCCGTGTGGTTGGGCGCATTGAGGACGTAGTTGCCGTCGACATGGGTCGGCAGGCCACCGTTGTCCGACGAGGATAGATCGTTCCTCAGGTTGCCGCCTATGTAATAGACCTCGAGCTCGGTGCCCAAGCCCACCTCGGCGTTGCCGATGAAGCGGACGACGGGAATATCCTCAAGGGGGTTGCCGTGCTTGAAGCTGATCGTGAAGGCCGAGATATCAATCGTGTCGTTGTCGATCCGCCCGTTCGGCTCACGGATCGTCCCCGTGGCGTCCAGGTTGACGACACCGGCAGTCTTATCGGCGCCGGCATTGACGGCCGCCTCGATGTAGTCGACGAAGATGTCACCCGTGGCCTTCAGGGTGATGCTCTTAGCCGCTCCGTCCGTCAGGGAGCGGACGTCGATGGCGGTGATGGTGCCTCCGGCGGTCACGTTGATCGCGCCGTCCACGGCGAGCACCCGTTCCAGGTCGACCGCATCCGCCTCTGTGACCAGAATGTTGCCCGGGCCGCTGGCCTCCAGGTACAGGTGACTGGCGCTCGTGTTCAGCACGATGCCGCCGCCGGCGAGTACGTCGAGGACATCGGCGACGAACAGCGCGTTGGCATTGGCAGAAAGCTGCGCCGAACGCAACTCCAGTCGGTCGGTCGCGGCGATGGTGCCGGAGCCGACGGTCAGAGTGCCGTCACTGCGCAGCGTGATGTTGGCAGCGGTGTCGGTGCCCGACACGCCACCGACGAAGCCGTTGACGGTCAGGTTGCCACTCAGGTCGACGAAGACATCCCGCAGGGCGCGCAGCTCAAGTTGGGCAGCGGGCAGGGCCGTAGTCTCGATGTCGATGTAACCGGTGTCCTGAGTGACGGTCGTGTTGACGTTGGTCTCTTCGTCATAGACCGTCGCCGTCACCTGCTCGGTTCCCCGTGCGACGATGAGGACGTGACCGATGGAGCCGCTCGCCGCAACGAGGCGACCCCCTTCGCTCCCATCGATGAACACGTTGGCGTCGGAGATCAGCTCGAGGCGATCCCTGGCGGTAAGGGTACCGGCCACGGTGAGCGTCGCGCCACTCTCGAGTGCGATGGTATCGGCGGTGATGTCCGTCGGGAGGGCAAAGCTGAAGGTGCCGCCGGAGCGATACTCAACCAGCCTGGGTCCCTCGAAGAATCGATAGGAGATCAACTCGTCGCCCGCCACCAGAGCATAGCCGCCGGTGGCCTGGAGGGCCTCGGGCTGGCCGGTGCCTGGCTCTAGGATCTCGAGGGTTCCACTCTCACTGACCAGCCGGACGATACTATCAACGCCGCCGGCCACGACGTTAGCAACGGTCATCAGACCATGGGCCTGGACGGTCACGGAGCCGGCAGTGGCCTCCACGAGCGTCACCAGGAGGCCGACCGACTTCTCGCCTTCTCCGTCGAGTTCAGTCAGCTGCACATTGCCCGAGGTGGAGGTGACGGATACCAGTTCGTTGGCAGCGATCTCGAGCCGGGTGATGCCGGTGGCTGCCTGCAGCACAAGCCGATCACCGATGAGATCGGCGCCAGCGTCGTTGCCCAGCTCAGTGATCTTACCGCCGCTGGTGAGGCTGACATCGCCGTGTATCGTGACACCGGCCTCGGCACCCAGTGACGGGGCCGGCACGTCGCTGATGTCCGTGTAGTGAGGTCCCGTGCTGACCAGGCCGACGCGGATGTCGCCGCCAGCGCTCACGACTACGTCGTAGATGTCGTCATTCGCCAGCAACGCCACCTGCGCCAAGTCGGCTGCGCCCGCTGAGTGATTCAGGGTGAATGCGCCGTCAGCCACCTCTGTGTCGTCGACCCGCAGCCGTCCCGAGCCACTCTGGGTGATGACCACATCGCCTGAGGACTGGGTGTGGACAGTGACCGTACCGACCTGTGTCTCAAGGCTTACCGCCCCCGGCACCTTCACTTCCAGGACGTCGGCAATGATCGGCGAGCCGCCGGAAGCGATCAGGGTCTGGAGCAGAGCGCCTTGGACGCTCAGTGTGATATCGCCGTTACCACCGGCCGACAGGCGTTGCACGTGGAGATCTGCGGCGTTCCCGGTGATAGCAAAGGTCGAGAGCGTGATGTCGTTGGCATCGGAGGCGCCGCCAGTGACAACGTCGACGGCCGTGATCGAGCCCAGGGCATCAACCCAGATCTCGCCGTCCGCCGCCTCCAGGCGAGTCAGCGTGATGTCGTCGCCGCTGGCGATTCGGATATCGCCGACTCCCGTGACCACCGCGTCGATGGTCGCGATCAGAACGTTAGCCGTCACGCCGTCGGCAGCGCTGACCGCCAGGTTCGTGGCGCTGAGAAGGCCCTCGCCGTGGTCGATGCGGCCGGCGACGGCTGTGAGAATCGCGTCCGCGCCTGCGGTCAGCGTCGTCTGCTGCAGGTTGATGTCTCCGGCCTGCGCACCGGCGGTCAGGGAGACATCCCCTGTGGCCGTCTGCAGATCGCCACGGATATCGGCGCTGATGCTGCCCGTTCCGTTGGCCCCCAGGCCTGCCTTCACCTCGAGCAGAGTGTCGGCGATCAGGGTAGCGCTCAGATCGACATGTCGATCGGTCGCAAGCTTGTCGGAATCCAGATTCTGACGGCCTTTACCGTTCTGGTCTTCGTCAGTGTCTACTACGTCATCGCCGACATCAGTGCGTCCCGTCAAAGCATTGTCGAGCGCATCAGCACCACAGCGACAATCGTCGGGATCAACACGATTCCGACACTCCAATTCCTCGATGCGGATTCGGCTACGGAGATCCTCGCTGCCCTTGCGAGCGAACCGGTGATCGTGCATGCCTGCATCTACGATGGCGACGGCAACATCTTCGCCACCTATCCGGTGGGGGCGGACAGAAATCTGCTGCCGCCAGCCCGACCGGACATGCACGAATTCGACGGCAATCATCTACTGCTGTATCGCGGCATCGCCGATGAATCCGGCCCGATCGGGACCGTCTTCGTCAATGCCGATATGAGTAGTCTCAGCGATCGTATCAAGCGATTTGTGCTCAGCGCCTTCCTGCTTATGATCGGTGGTATCGGTGTGGCCGCATTGCTCTCCACGCTCTTGCAGCGGCACATCTCTGGCCCGGTCTTGTCCCTGGCGCAGGCGACACGTCGCGTCACGGAGACCGGTGACTACAGCGATCGGGTGGCGCGCCAAACCGGTGGTGAAATCGGGCAACTCCATGACGACTTCAATGCCATGCTCGAACAGGTGCAGAGCCGCGATGTCGAACTGCGACAGGCCCAGGAAGTGCTCGAGACCCGCGTCGAAGAGCGCACCCTGGAATTGTCCCAGAGCAACGACGCCCTGCAACAGGAGATCGACCGGCACCGGCAGGCCCGCGAGACCATTCAGTCCATCAACCATGACCTGATCAGCGCCCGTGACACGGCCCTGGAGGCGAGTCAGGCCAAGAGTGAATTCCTCGCCAACATGAGCCACGAGATCCGCACGCCGATGAATGGCATCATCGGCATGACGGAGTTGCTCCTGGACACCCGCCTGACACCAACGCAGGGCCACTACCTCGACACGATCTCTGTGTCCGCCGACGCCCTGCTCAGCCTCATCAACGACATCCTCGATCTGTCGAAGATCGAGTCGGGCAAACTCGTGCTGGAGGAGACCGAATTCACACTCTGGGACGTGGTGGACTCGGTGATGAAACTGATGGCCGTGCGCGCCCATGAGAAGGGCCTGGAACTGGCATGCAGCGTGGCCCCCGATATCCCGGCACGCCTGACCGGCGATCCCGGCCGCCTGCGTCAGATCGCCGTGAATCTCGTCGGCAATGCAATCAAGTTCACCCACGAAGGCGAGATCGTGCTGCGCGTCACCGATGCGACCGCACGTGAAGGCGCTGATATCCTGCAAATCTCGGTGCAGGACACAGGCATTGGGATCGGCCCTGAGGAACAAGCGTCAATCTTCGATGCCTTCTCCCAGGCCGATTCATCCACAACCCGCAAGTTCGGTGGGACCGGACTCGGTCTGAGCATCTCGCGCCAATTTGTGGAAATGATGGGCGGTCGCATCTGGGTCGACAGTTCGTTGGGCCAGGGCAGCACCTTCCACGTCACGGTCCACCTGCCGCCGGCACCGGATGATGAAGCGGTACCTCGACCACAGCCAGCAGACCTGCAGGGACTCTCTGCCCTCATCGTGGATGACAACGAGACGAATCGCCTGATCCTGCGGGAGACACTTGCAGGTTGGGGGATGAATCCGGTCCCCATCGCCAATGGCAAGGCGGCCCTTCGCGTGCTCAAAGCGGCCCAGGAGGAAGAGGAGCCCTTCGACCTCGTGATCCTCGATGGCATGATGCCGGAAATGGATGGCCTGCAGGTGGCAGATGCGATCCACCAGGATCAGCATCTGGTGCCAGCAGCGGTGATGATGTTGACCTCGCTGGACGATCCCGACTACATCGAACAGGTACGAACCAAAGGCGTCAGTAATTGCCTGCGCAAACCTGTCGCCCCTTCGGACTTGATGGACTCGATTCTCGCAGCCCTCGCCGGTCGAATCGACCTGGGCGCGGACCAGGAAGTCATTCAGAACACCGACCAATGGAATCTGACACCTCTACAGGTCCTGCTCGCCGAGGACAACAAGATCAACCAGCGTGTCGCCGTTGGCCTGTTGCAGGGTCATGGCCATCAGGCCACCATCGCCAACAATGGCCTGGAAGTCCTGGCAGCCCTCGAAGGTGACGCTAGACACGACGTGATCTTGATGGATCTGCAGATGCCACAGATGGGGGGTCTGGAAGCGACACAACATATTCGCGCGGGCGAAGGGCAATCCGGTCACCACATCCCGATCATCGGCCTGACCGCCAATGCCATGGAGGGCGATCGCCAGATGTGCCTGGATGCCGGCATGGATGGCTACGTACCCAAGCCGGTACGTCGTGCCGCGCTCTTTGAGGAGATTCAGCGTGTGCTGTCAGCGGTCACCGCAGACGCTGTGCCGGTAACTGCGGGCGCTTCACCCCCGGGCGAAGTGGAAGGTGGGGAGTCGACACAGCGAGTCCTTGATCTGGCGGCACTTGAGGATCTGGCATCACTGGAGCAGGACAGCGATTTCACCGTCGCTGGCGTCGTCGAGGCCTTTGCCGCCGAGGGACGACGCAATGTCGACGCCATGATCGCTGCTGCTGCCGACGGTCGCCCGGAGGATCTGCGACGTGAGGCGCATACGCTGAAGGGCAGTGGTCGTGACCTGGGCACTCCCCTGCTGGCCGGAATCTGCCAGCAATTGGAATCGGCCGTTGATGAGAACATTCCGGAAGATGTGGCCCAGACGCTGACGCAGATCGAAGCACGTTTTGAGCAAGCTCAAGAGGCCCTTGAACAATACGTCAGAGAGCGCGCCTCCTGAGGCTGCATCCTCGGCTCACGGCCTGGCCGGCGTGCCCAGACGAGGATCTCCTACATTCCCGCCTTCTCAGCGCAACAACAGCATGCGTCGCGCCTGGGTCGTGTGGTCAGTCGCCAGGCGGCAGAAGTAGACCCCACTCGACAGCTCGGCACCATCTGCATCACGACCATCCCACTCGACCTGGTGCGTGCCTGCACCGCGTAACCCCGACAGGAGCGTACGAACACGACGGCCCAGCACGTCATGGATGGTGAGTTGAGCGGGCGTCGATTGGGGCAGATCGAAGCGAATCCGCGTGTTCGGGTTGAAGGGATTGGGCACGTTCGGGCGCAATGCCGCCATGGTCGGCGAGGACGGTGATAGGTCGGCCCCCTGGATGTCGGTGGACCGGATGACGGGCACACAATCGATCCGCCACACACGGCCCTCTTCATCGGCCGGCCGGGGACCGTAGTGTGGCTCTTCGCAACCCGCCTCGATCGCCCCAAGATCCGGCGCCTCGCCGGCAAAGTGATCGTTGATCCCTGGCAACATCTGACCGGCATCGATGGCGCCGCTGTCGCGATGCAGTGCAAAGGGCGGCGCATCGTGACGTGTCCGGGCATCGTCAGGACCCACAAATCCGGCGGCGAAGATCGAGTCCTCCTGCAGCAGGATCCCGTGCGCCTCGAAACGGCCCGCTGCCTGCACCTCTTCCCAACTCTCCCAATACTGATTCACGCCATCGATTCGGCCGAACCAGAACCCACCATCCGGCCAATAACCATTCGCATCGAAGACGGCGCCGACCAGGTTCGTCGTCCAGTCGACACTCGTGCCTCGCTCGGGCTGATGGGGGCCGATGAAGAGATTGTTGCGCACCTCGAAGTTGTACTGTGTGATCGGTGCCTGTGAGTTCGATGCTCGTGTAGGGCTGGTGAAACTGTTGTGATAGATCAGAGCACCCGAGGGCATCTGCTGTCCCCCAAGACTCTTCAGCTTGATCTGCTCCTGTACGATGTTGTGACCGACATTGCGCAGGGCATAGGCGGGTCCCCCGTGGATGGGTTGGATGGAAATCGGATCCATCACGTTGACGAACCGATTTCGATAGAGCCGCACATTGCCGGTCGCTTCGTCCAGTTCGGTGCCGTCGAAGGCGTCGATGATGTCATTGCCATAGACGTCCCAGGCCCGCGAACCGAGTTGTTTGTTCACCACAGGATCTCCGAAACCGGCAATACGGTTGTGACAGACGATGTGCCCGTCGCCGGCCAGGTCGACGCCACGATCATCCCAATGGGAGATTGCGTTGGATTCCAGCACCCAGGGCCACACCAGACGCCCCTGAATGTCGTTGTCGCACAGATAGAAGTCCGCCTGCTCCATGTTCTTGCCGATGCCGTGCACGACATCCCGGATGCGCAGTCTCCGGGCAACATTTCCCACGGCACCCACAGCGGAGAATCGCAGGCCTCGGACCGCTGACTGCAGCGTCAGGTCTTCGATGTGAACCCAGCTGCCAACGACGTCGAGGACATCACAGCTGCCACAGTCACCACCATCCAGAATCGTCCCGACACCATGGCCTCGAATCACGATGGGATTGGAGACGGTGCCACTGCGTCGCATCTCAAAAGGGCCGGTATACAGGCCGTCAGCCAGGGTGATCACGTCGCCAGCCTGGGCCGCACTCAGAGCGGCGATCAGATCCGCTTTCGTGCTGACGGGCACGAGACGTGCCGTGGCAGGCTCAGTGATAGGGATTGGCCGGGTCGTGGCAGAGAGTCGATGGCGTTCGTTTCCTCCGTCCGGGTCCTGGGCGACCAGCTCGATCTCGTATTCAGTTCCGGGCAGCAGGTCGAAGAGCGAGCCGGCAAATTGCTGGGGAACATCGATCGACACCGTCTCCGGCCAGACGCGCAACAAGGGTAGAGCCTTCTGCCACATCGAATCTCCCACCACACGCCAATACAGATCGATCCGTGCATCACGATCATCATCACCCTCGATCAGTACCTGCACACCGAGGTTGTGAATCGTCGGTCGATCGAGGCGGACCTCGATGATGCTCAGACGGTCTGCTGCGTTGGACGTCGCCACCGCCAGCAGGAGGCTAAGGACAACGGCCCGAGGCCAGGCGAGAGTGATCATCAACCCATGACCACCGTGATCTCACACTCGACTCCCGGCGCCTGGATCGGAATCGGGCCGTCAACCAATTGGCCATCCAGACAGACCGAGGCGACACCCTTCATCACACCATCTGGGTTTCCCACTTTGATGTGATAGGTGGCCCCTCGCCACTGTCGCGTCATCGCAAAGCCATCCCATTCAGCGGGGATACACGGATCCACGACGAGACCTTCGTAGGAAGGCCGAACACCGAGGATGAATTTTGTCGCTGCCGTGTAGAACCAGGCACCGGTACCCGTCAGCCACGGGTGACGGGCCCGGCCGTGGGCCGTGTGATCGCGCCCCATGATGAACTGACAGTAGGAATACGGTTCGGCCTGACGCACCTCGATTTTATCATTCTGGTGATAGGGCAAAGTCGCATCGTAGAACCGCATGGCTCGGTCGCCTCGCCCCAGCATGCATTCGGCGATCACCGCCCACGGATTGGGGTGAGAGAAGATCGAGCCATTCTCCTTGATGCCCCGGTAGACGCGGGTCACATAGCCGATATCGTCGTCGGGCTTGGAGTAAGCAGGCCACAGCAGGTGGAGTCCGTAGTCTGAGAACAGATGCTCATCCACAGCGTCCATGCACTTGCGACCCCGCTCGTCGGGTGCCACACCCGAGTAGACCGCCCAGGTCTGGGCATTCATGAACAACTTGCCTTCATCGTCGGCAGCGGTGCCGATCTTCTTTCCCTTCTTGGTGAAGCCTCGCAGATACCAGTCGCCATCCCACAACTCGGCCTCGCAGGCCGCTGCGACGCGTTCGGCCATCGCCTGATAGCGAGCCACATCATCATCTCGACCCAGGTGATCGGCTGCCTCGATGAAGTACTGGAGCGCCCAGTAGTGGATGAAGGAAACCATCGAACTCTCACCGCCACCCAGGTTGAGACAATCATTCCAGTCGGCGCGTAGACCCTGACAGATCTTGTGGGGGCCCACGTATTCATCAGCAAAATCGAGGACCCTGGTCAGATGTTCGTAGACCGTACCCTGACCACCGTCGGCGTAGGGGATGACCTCGTCGAAGAAATCCGTCTCCCCCGTTTCCATGACCCAGTCACAGGTGGAAGCGACCAGCCACAATGCATCATCGGCACATACATCCTCCAGACCATGCACGATCTCATTCAGTGACGGTGTCGGCTTGACCGTGGGCAGCTTGACGCCGGGAAGCTTTTCCTCCTCGGGCGCAAAGACAGCCGGATCGAACAGATGCAGACCATAACCCTTGCTCGTATGCCCGTGCAGCAATTCGACGATACGTTGCCGGGTCTTATCCGGGTTGGTGTGGGCGACGCTCATCACATCCTGCGCCGTGTCGCGATATCCCAACCCCGTGCGACCACCGACCTCGACGAACGAGGCGAATCGTGACCACACGACACAGGTCTCGGCCTGCAGCAAGGTCCAGGTATTGAGCATCGAATTCATACCCTGGCTGGGCGTATCCACCTGCAGGCGGGCACACTTGTCGTCCCAGAATTTCTTGAGTTCGGCTTTGGCAGCATCGACGTGGGATAATTGACTGTATCGGGCTTTGGCCGCACGACCTGCATCCTGCCTGGAGCCAACACCGAGGATGAAAACCAGGCGGGCCTCTTCACCCGGCGCCAGATGCAGCCGCTTGTGAAGCGCGCCGCAATGGTTGCCACCTAATTCGGTGCTGTCCGAGCACTGGCCCTGCTCCACCGCCGCCGGATCTGATTCGGTGCGATAGGCACCCAGGAACGTGTCGCGGACACAGTCATAGCCGTCAGGCTCGAAACTGGACGCCAGGAAGTGGTAGGTCCACGGCTCGTAGAAGAAGTCGTATTCGATGATTCCATCTCCGTATGACGTCCCGGAAGCATACAGGCTCATCTGCAGATTCTGGTTGTCGATCTCTACGTGCTGAAAGGACCACTCCAGATAGTTGAATACGCTCAGATTGCGCGGTGTGTCGCCCGTGTTCTTGACGGTGACATCCCACAGCTCCACATCATCGTTGACAGGAATGAACAGCAACTGCTCGGCGTGGATGTCGGTGTAGTCGCAACTGAACCGCGTATAGGACAGGCCGTGACGTACCTCATAGGAGGCCTCGTCCAGACTCTTGCCCACCGGCTGCCAGGAGATGGACCAGAAGTCGCCCGTGTCATCGTCGCGCAGATATACGTAGTGACCGGGTCGGTCCAGGGGAATTGCATTTGGCCGAAATCGGGTCAGCCGATTGTTCTCAGCCGACTTGTGGAAGGTGTACCCCCCGGCGTTGTGGGAAATCACCGTGCACAGATCGCGCACGCCCAGATAGTTCGTCCACGACACGGGCACATCGGGTCGCTCGATCACGTACTCACGGTTCTCATCGTCGAAGGTTCCGTACCGCATCTTCATTCCCTTTCTGCGCGGAGCATCCTGTGGGTCCTGATCTGCAGCCGACCCACGCACGGGCCAAGTGCTATTTCGTAGTAATAACCGTCTCCAGGATCGGGTCAAGCGCCTGGGTCCGGCACCCCGGCTTGCAAATCTCGAGCGCTGCTGCACCTTTGACCCAACAGCAGAACATCCATCGACGCGGGAGAGACAGCATTGGCGGCAGCACCAGAATCACTCGAGCAGAAACTGCAGGCCTGGAAGGACCCGGTGGACATGCTGCGCAATGCGCCCACTGGCCCGTACATCTTTCCTATCTCTCCTGAGTTCAGCAACTGGCGCGACGAGCAGGAAGCGTGGAACAAGACCGCCGTCCTCTTCGACCTCTCCCGCCACATGACAGACATCTACTTCGAGGGACCGGATCTGATGCGCCTGCTCTCAGATCTGGCCGTCAACAGTCTGGCGAAATTCGCCCCGAACAAGGCAAAGCAGATTGTCTGCTGTAGTGAAGAGGGCTATGTGATCGGTGATGCAATCCTCTTCGGGTTGGCCCAGAACCGGGTCAACATCAGCGGCCGTCCATCGATCCCCAACTGGGTCGCCTACCACGCCGAGACCGGCGACTACGATGTGAATGTGTCGCGCGACAATCGTGCCGTGCAGAATACCGGTGAGCGTCAGACCTACCGATTCCAGGTACAGGGCCCGAACGCGGTCGCCATCCTGGAAGCAGCCACCGGTGGTCCCCTGCCGAAGATCAAGTTCTTCAACATTGGCCAGTTATCGATCGCCGGGAAGATTGTCAGCGCCCTGAACCACGGCATGGCTCGCACGCAGGGGCTGGAATTGTGGGGCCCGGCGGCCGATACTGAGGAAGTTCGCAACGCCATCATCGAAGCCGGCGCCGCTTTCGGCCTGAGAGAGGCCGGTGCCCGTGCCTACTCCACCGTATCACCGGAGTCCGGATGGATCCCCTCCCCCATGCCGGCCATCTTCTCAGACTCGATGAGACCCTATCGGGAGTGGCTTCCCGCCGACGGCTTCGAGGCCAATGCCTCTCTGGGCGGCAGCTTCTACTCAGAGAATATCGAAGACTACTACCAGACCCCCTGGGATCTGGGGTATGGCCGGCATGTGAAGTTCGACCACGACTTCATCGGCCGCACCGCACTGGAAAGGATGGCCGATCAGCCGCATCGCTCGAAGGTCTGGCTCGTGTGGGACAACGACGATGTGACCCGCATCTTCGCCAGCATGCTCGGCGACGGCGAGCGCTACAAGTATCTCGAGATGCCGGGGTCACATTACTCGACCCTGCCCTTCGACAAGATCCTGCTCAATGGCGAGATGATCGGCCTGTCGACATACAACGTGTACACGACCAACGTTCGCGCCTGGTTCTCCCTGGCCATGGTCGATGAAGCACACGCCGTCGACGGCGCCCAGGTGACCGTCGTGTGGGGTGAAGAGGATGGCGGTTCGTCAAAGCCTGTCGTGGAGCGTCACGTGCAGACCGAGGTGCGCGCCACGATCCACACATCGCGTCCCGTTGCCGAGTAGCTTGGATCCCGATCGATCGAATCCCGTGTTCCGGCTCTCAGATCTTGCCGAAGGAGCTTCACCTTGCTCGTCCTTGTGATCGATGACAGCCCCGTGTTTCGCATGCGGATGGTGGCGGATCTGAGGCGCAAGGGGCATGAAACCCTCGTCGCCGAGGATGGCAGTTCGGGCCTCAAGTCAGCGCTGGACAATCACCCAGATCTGGTTCTTGTAGATCAGATGATGCCGGAGTTGACTGGCGACCAGGTCGTGGGTGCCCTCAAGCAGGAACTGCCCGACACGCCTGCGGTCATCGTCACGGGCCTGGACTCGGCAGAGTCTGCGATGCGGTCGATGAAGGCGGGTGCCTTCGACTACCTGACCAAACCAGTAGACAGCGACGTCCTGAGCCAATTGCTGGGTCAGGTGGCGCAGCACCGAGCCTTGCTGGCGCAGAATCGTGCGCTGGAAATGGACGCCCGGCGCACACGGGGCGCTACCGCACACGTCAGCTCAAGCCCGAAATTACGCGCCGTATACGAGGAATCGTTGAAGGTGGCTGGCACGGACGCGACCGTCCTCATCACCGGTGAGAATGGCACGGGCAAAGAGGTGCTTGCCCGCTGGATTCAGCAATCCAGTACGCGTGCGGATCGACCATTCGTCGTCGTCAATTGCGGCGCACTATCCGAGTCACTCTTTGAGAGCGAGCTCTTCGGACACGTAAAGGGTGCCTTCACGGGAGCCGACAAAGCACGACGTGGATATGTGGAAGCGGCCGACACGGGCACACTGTTCCTTGACGAAGTCGCCGAGATCCCCCCGGATATCCAGGTCAAACTGCTGCGCGTTCTGCAGGAGGGCGAGTACATCCGTCTGGGCGAGACGACGACACGCAAGGCGAATCTGCGCATCCTGGCTGCAACCAACCGCGACCTGACCGCTTTGCTGAGTGATGGTGAGATGCGGGAGGATTTCTACTACCGCCTCAACGTCTTCCGCCTGCATCTGCCGCCCTTACGCGAACGCCGGCAGGACATTGCGTCCCTGTTCGAATCCATGGTTCAGGAACAGGCACACCACATCAACAAGAGTATCACGGCCATCGACCCGGCAGTCGTGTCCGTCCTGGAGCGCTACAGGTGGCCAGGCAACCTGCGCGAGCTGCGCAACCTGGCAGAACGCCTCGTCATCCTATGTCAGGGTGACACCATCGGTTCCGAATTGCTGCCGGAAGACACGCTGCGTGATCTGTCTGTGGGTGAGCACCCGGAGGGGGATCGATTCGAGGTCATTTCTGAGGCCACCGATGCTGGGGGCCCCGAGTCGCCGTTACCGGTCGAGTCTTCGACCGACCTGGGCGAATTTGGCACTGACTACCGCGCTGCCCGTGACCTCTTTGAGCGGCGCTTCCTCACCGAGCAACTACGCCAGCACGACGGCAACATGGCCGCCACGGCACGCACAATCGGCATGCACCCGGTCTCGCTTCGGCAGAAGGTCGCCAAACTGGGACTCAAACGGGATGGTGACCCGCCGTCTGAGACCTAGTAGTTGATGATCGCCGCGAGACTGAAGAGGAACGCGACGTAGGCGCCGTTGCGCATCAACTGGCTGGAGAGGCTCTGCACCCCGTAGGGAGTCGGGGTGGAGGTGATGCCGGCAAACCTCAGGAAACGCTTCATCTGGGAATCTCCGATGACGTAGCAACTGACGAGGGGTCGTTAGTTGATGCTCGCTTTCGACATGGTCTATTTCAACCTTCGTGCCAGAGTCGTAGCCATTTCACATCTGTCACTGTAAGATCTGTATTTACAGCGTATTACAAGTTTCACTTGAGCTGATTTGGTCGATGGCTCCACCCTCCCATGCCCGCACGAAGGAAGGCGAACTACTACCATCGAGACCCAGAACCATAGCATGTCGGCTATGGTTTGACTGTAGGCCTGCGACTACGCATCTCCTCCGCCCTTGCCGAACCCATGGCGGACTCGCCATACTGCCTCATAGGCATGGACATTGGCATCGCCCATCAGCACAGGAGATCACCATGGTGTCTGAGAATGATTTCGTCGACTACGAGACTTTCGGCGCAGAAGGTGACGGAGTCGCCGATGATCTGCCCGCCATCTGCAAAGCGCATGAGCACGCCAACGCTCGTGGCTTGAGGGTCAGGACAAGACCGGACGCCACCTATCATCTCGGTCACCAGGCCTTGAAGGTGCAGATCTGTACGGACACCGACTGGAACACCTCCCGCTTCACCATCGACGACACGCGAGCCGAAGACCACAGGGCTTCCCTGTTCGAGGTGCGCTCGCAGTTGGGGCCCCAGGTGCTGGCAATCGACCAGCTGGCACGAGATCAGAAACAGCTCGACGTGCACCCCCAGAATGACTGTCACGTCCTGGTGGAGAACGAGCACAAGCGGCTCTACATCCGGCGAGGACTCAATCAGAACGAGGGTGTCGCCCAGCATGACTGCTTCATCCTGCGTCGGGACGGCTCGATTGAAACGCCCATCGACTGGGACTACGACGTGATCACCCGCGTCGAGGCGCGCCCCATCGACGCGACGCCACTCGTGTTGCGCGGTGGCGTCTTCACCACCTTCGCCAATTCGATGCAGCAGGAAGTCGGCTACAACTACTGGTCGCGGAATATCGTGATCTCACGATCCAACACTGAGGTCATCGGGTTGACGCACTACGTCGTGGGTGAAACCGATGTGGGACACCCCTATTCGGGTTTCCTCAATGTGCAGCAGTGCGCCGACATCACACTGCGTGATTGCTTCGCCACAGCACACAAGATCTACTCGACCATCGGTTCCGCCGGCCAGCCGGTCCGCATGGGCAGTTACGACTACAATGCGAACAACGTGGTGAACTTCCGCATGATCGGCTGTCGGATGAACCACGTCACAGACAGAACCCGCTGGGGTGTGATCGGCTCCAATTTCTGCAGAAATATCCTGCTCGAGGATTGCACTCTCTCGAGAATGGACACGCACATGGGTGTGTCCGGCACCTACACCATCCGTGGTTGCACGCTGGGCTGGATGGGTCTGAATGCGATCGGCCGCGGGCACCTGACAGTTGAAGACAGCACCATGTATGGCGACTCGCTGATCAGCTTCCGCAGTGACTACGGCAGCACCTGGGAGGGTGATCTGGAGATCCGGAACTGCCGCTGGATCCCGTCAGCGGGAGCCACCAGCTGGCCTCGCCTGATCAACGTCAGGAATGACGGGATGCACGACTTCGGTTATCCCTGCTCCATGCCGGACGACGTCACGATCGACGGTCTGTTCGTGGACGACGCCAACACCCCCGATGACTACGAGGGCATGTATCTGTTCACCGACCCTGATGAATCGAACAACAGTGTCGACGAGATTACCCCAACACCTCAACGGCCTTTCCCCTACGCCGTCTGCCGCAAGGTGACGGTCCGGGACCTTACTACGACCAGCGGCAAGAAACCGATGCTCTCACCCGGTACCAGGATGAGCGACAACACCGTCGTGGTAGACGACAACACCGTCGCTGTGGAACAGGAATAGACATGTCGATCACCATCGTAACCGAAACAGAGCTGCGGGAACTGATCCAGCTCGACCAGGAATCCCTCCAGGCTGTCGCTGACGGCTTCAGCGCCCTGGCAACGACCGAAGTGGCCCTGCCACCGATCATGCGCATCGACGTGCCCGATCAGAATGGTGAGGTCGACGTCAAGAGCGCCTATGTGCATGGTGCCGAGCAATTCGCCATCAAGATCGCCGGGGGCTTCTGGGAGAATCCCAAGCGCCACAACCTGCCCAGCAGCAGCGGGCAGATGATCGTGCTCAGTGCCACGACCGGGCGCTGTGAAGCGATCCTGCTCGACAACGGCTACCTGACCGATGTGCGCACCGCGTTGGCCGGGGCACTGGCGGCAAGACATCTGGCGCGAACCGACCTGACCACGGTGGGCCAGATCGGGGCCGGGGCTCAGGGCCAATACCAGATGCGGGCCCTGCAGCTGGTGCGACCCTACGAGCGTGTGTTGATCTGGGATCGTGACCGGGAACGATTGGACGACTACGTACGCGACATGCCCGAAGTGCTCGGCGTCGAGGTCGTGAAGGCGGGCAGCGTGGAGGAGGTGGTCCGCAACAGTGACTGTGTCACCACCAGCACGCCGTCACAGGAACCATTTGTGAAGGCGTCGTGGCTCCACGAGGGGCTGCACATGACGGCCATGGGTGCTGATGCAGAGCACAAACAGGAGTTGTTTCCCGAATGTCTGGGTCGCGCCGATCTGATCGTCTGCGACCGCACCTCACAATGCGTGCGACTGGGCGAACTGCATCACGCCCTGGCCTCGGGTACCGTGGCCGATGAAAGCAGTGTCCACGAGTTGGGTGAACTGACCGCCGGCCAGCACCCGGGCCGCACCGACGATGCACAGATCACGGTGGCCGATCTGACCGGTGTCGGTGTGCAGGACACGGCCATCTCCCTGCTCGCCTGCGCCAAAGCCCGGGCCGCCGGGGCAGGCGTGGAGATCGGCCCCTGAGGCACCGGGCAGTCGGTCGTCATCGCTGATGACACACGCGCTCTGGATCGGCGAGTAGAAATCGATGCACGATGCGGATGAAGTTCGCCGGATATTCGCAGTAGTGGTCGATCTGAGCCTTCGCCTGGTCTCCGGTGGACGCCGCATAGTAGCGTTCGCGCCACGACCACCCATTCGCCCTGCCCACAGCTGCAACCAGATCCAGAGAGTGCCGCAGCCCCACCTGGTCACCTAGCCGCGCCCGCGCCCAGCATTCCAGATACCACACCCGCCCCATCGCCGCCAGATCGTGACGATCGATGTGCTGCATCTCCCAGTCCTGGTAGGTCTCAGGTAGTGTGCTGATGCCGGTGGGGATCGGCAGACCGGTTCCACGATCTGTGTACAGGAAGGCCGGCTGGTCGCGCAATTGCGGCCAGAGGATGTCGACCTGATCCTGCGTGGCCACCCCCGTCGCCACGGCGGCCCAATCGACATCGGTCAGACCGTGATGGGTGAAGCCACGCGTCGGGTGAAGCGACTCGGCAAAGTGATCTTGCGTCCAGAAGTGATTGACGAAGGCGGTCGCCAGTTGATCTGCCGAGGTTCGGCATTCCACGGCAGCCTCCCCATGACCAGCAGCTTCAAGCAGCCCCGCCGCCTGCCTCAAGGCGTGCACTCCATAGCACTGGCTGACGCCGTCATATCCCAGGCGTGTCGGGCGTTCGAGGTAGAATCCGCCGCCAGGCATGAGGCCCTTCTGATCGATCCGGGCGCGAAGCCAATGGGCAGCGCGGTCCAACCAGGGCAGCTGTTGGGCGAGCCAGGTTGCGTCACCGGTATCTGAATAGATGGCATCGGCCAGCAGCAGGAAGGTCACATTCGCCAGCGTCTGCAGCGGATTCCCTGGTACCCAGTGGACGAAAACAGCCCCTGCATCCTCAGCCTCGAGGATGTATTTCCCTTCCACGGTGACCGTTCGATTCGCCAGATCGGGAATGACGGCAAAGGGCAGACGTCCATCCGCCTGTTGAAATCCCTTCACGTACTCCCAACTGGCCAGCACCTCTGGCCGGCGTCCCAACCACAACAGGGCTTCGGCAGACTGCCCCCAGTCAAGCCCAGGGAATGTCGTATTCGAACCATGACCGCCACCATCGGCGCAGACGGAGAAATAGCCGAAGAAGACCTCCGGATTCAGCGCGGCCAACACATTGTCGACCGCCGCGCCATGATAGGCATCGGCCAGTGCCGGTGGCAGACCCGTGGGAACCCTGAAACCGGTCAGAATTGATCCCGCAAACGATCAAACTCGTCGAGCATGGCCATGAAATTCTCGTATTTCGTGTTCATGGCGATCGAGTGAGATGGCCCGAGGATGAAGCCGCCCCCTGGAGCCCCGGCTTCCATCGCCTCACGCACGGCAGTACGCACTTCATCCGCCTCGCCATCGATGAGCAGTTCCAACGGCACGCCTCCCCAGAAGGCGAGATCATCACCGAAGCGCTCCTTCAGCAGCCCGACCTCCATGCCGGCCGTCGTCTGCAACGACTGGTAACAGTCGATCCCGGCATCGATGAACATCTCCATCAGTGGGATGTTGTTGCCGCAGTTGTGGAAGACGACCTGTGAGGTGTGCTGCTTCACTTGCGCCACCCGCTGCTTCAGAAATGGCTGGCACAGCTCCTCGAACATGCTCGGCGATACGAGAGGACCATTGGTGCCGGCCATGTCCTGCTCCATCAATACACCTGCCACGCCGGGCCGAATGCAGTATTCGTCCTGCATGGCCTGCTGCTCAACTGAGCGCCGATTGGCGGCCAGCACGAGCTCCGGCTCCAGGGCGCACCGCACCAGGCCATCTTCGGTGCCGCCCAGCAAGGTCAGCGCCGTAATCCCACCGGTAAAACTGGCGATATATCGCTCATCACCGAGCTCGGCGATGACATGATCGAGGACCTCGAAGACACTGGGGTCCGGTGGTTGGACCTCGACAGGGCCCTCAAAATCGGTCACGGCCCAGGTGCGGGTCTTCCGCGTCGGGTCATGGATGCAGGCGATCTCGTTGGCACGACGTGACGCCTGATAGACGCGCCCGTGGCGGTCCTCCCAGCGATCGGTGCCGATTCGCCGTGGCGGATCGGGATCCTCGTCAGCCGGTGGCAGCAATTGCGCTTCCTTCGGCAGCAGGATGTCGGCACAGTCGAGCTTGCGATAGAGTTCGACCACGTCCGCTTTCAACCCCTCAACCAGTTCTGCCCGTCGTCCCTCCCATATCGCGATCTGCGACTCGATCTTGTTGCGTACGAAGGTCTCACGGCCCAGCACCTGGCCCGCCGTATCACAGTCGATGGCGTAGAAACCCATCGGCACTCGGTCCACACTCTGGCGGGCGATGGCAGCGGTGACGCGCTCGCGGGAATTCATGGGCACGGCCTCCCGGGCCGTTCGAAGTATTGGGGGATCATTCTTTAGTGTTCTGATTGAGCGAATGATAAGTAACAATTCCAACTCAGCACGCCAGGGCAACGTCCCGCCTCATCGACTTGACTGCCTTCCCCGCCCACGATGGTCTGCGTAAGTTCTTGCGCACCGAAATCGTGACCCGATCAGGAGCCCGACCCCGATGTCCCTGCCAAGCCAGCAGTCCCAAGACTATTACGAACGTGCCGTCAAAGTCATCCCGGGCGGCGTCAACAGCCCGGTACGTGCCTTCCGCGCCGTCGGCGGTGATCCGCTGTTCATCCGCGACGCCCGTGGCGCTCACATTACCGATGCCGACGGCCACGAATACGTCGACTACGTCGGTTCCTGGGGTCCCATGGTTCTGGGCCATCGGCCACCCGTCGTCACCGATGCCATCCGCCGCATCCTTGAACGCGGTACCAGTTTTGGCGCCCCCACCGACCTCGAGGTGGAGATGGCGGAATTGCTCTGTGACATCATCCCCTCCATGGAGATGGTACGCATGGTCAATTCGGGCACGGAAGCCTGCATGACCGCCCTGCGACTGGCCCGCGGCGCCACGGGTCGTGATGTAGTGATCAAGTTCAACGGCTGCTATCACGGACACTCTGACAGCCTGCTGGTGGCCGCCGGCTCGGGTGTGGCCACCTTCGGTATCTCCGGCTCACCGGGCGTACCCGACGACATCGCCCGCTGTACGGTCAGCATCGAATACAATGACCTGAGTGTTTTGCAGCAGACGATCGATCAGATCGGCGCCGACAAGATTGCCGCCGTCATCCTCGAGCCCGTCGCCGGCAATATGGGGCTGGTCATGCCCCAGGCAGGTTATCTGGAGGGTGTGCGCCAGTTGTGCACGCAGCACGGGATCATCCTCATCTTCGACGAAGTCATGACCGGCTTCCGCGTCGCCCTCGGTGGCGCCCAGGAACGCTTCGGTATCACCCCGGATCTGTCCACCTACTCCAAGGTGATCGGCGGTGGTCTGCCCGTGGGCGCCTTTGGCGGGCGTGCCGATCTGATGGAACAACTGGCGCCTTCGGGTCCCGTATACCAGGCGGGCACCCTCTCCGGCAATCCGCTGGCCATGGCCGCGGGCCTTGCCACTGTCCATCACCTGCAGGAAACCAATCCCTATCCGAAGCTGGATGAACTCGGACAGCGCTGGGTCGACGGCATGCGTCGCGTGACGGCGAAGGCGGGTGTGCCCTCGAGCATCGATGGCTGTGGTTCGATGGTGGGCATGTATTTCCATCCGGGTCCCGTCCGCAACTACACCGAAGTACAGGGCGCCGACACCGAGTTGTTTCAGCGCTACTTCCGCGGCATGCTGGCCGAAGGCTACTACCTGGCCCCTTCCGCCTTCGAGGCGGGATTCATCTCCGTGGAACACACGGACGCCATCATCGATGCCACGGTGGAAGCAGCCGGTCGCGTGCTGAAAGCCGTCGCCTGAGTGCAGGCAGATTGAGTCAGGACGGTATCGATTCCGTTGATGGCATCTGCCCAACCGGGACAATGGACGACTCTGCCTTGTATGCGCCTCGCCACGGATGCGGACAGAATTCATGACTGATGCGAACACGAAGGAGACGGCGCAGATCAGCGATCGGGGTTATACGATCCTCGATGGCGTGATCCCTGCTGCCCAGGTTGACCAGGTGCGTCAGGCCTGTGTCGAGGCCCAGGCGCGTGGTCACGCGCGGGCGACTGCCGAACGAGAGGCGATCCAAAAACTGGGACACCGCGTCGGTGTCGATGGGGTCGACAGCATGCGAGGCGTCATCAACGAGACGCAGAGTTTCGCCCCCTATGTCGCCGACAAGCGCCTCCTGTCCGTGGTCGAGCACTTCTTTGGCCCGTGGATTCGGATCTCCTGCACCGACTGCGTCATCAATCGACCTGGATGCGGTCGCGGCTACTGGCATTCGGACTGGCCCTACAATCAGACGAATGCCTCCCACATCCCAGCCCCCTATCCTGATGTGCTCATGCACCTGGCCACAATCTGGATGCTCACCGACTTCGCCGGGGAAAATGGGGGCACCCTGCTGGTACCGGGCAGCCACCGCAGTGGTGTGAATCCCTCCGATGGCATGGCCGAGGGTGTCGATCGGGATTCAGCGCTTCCCGATGAGATCCACGCCGAAGGCAAGGCGGGCTCCGTATTGCTGTACGATTCGCGGCTGTGGCATGCGGTCGCCCCGAATCAGTCTGATAGCGATCGGGTCGCCCTCATCATTCGTTATGCGCCATGGTGGCTGAATCTGGAACCAACGCGCGCAGGCTCTGATGAGCACGAGATGATGGTGATCGATACCGATGGCAAAGACTACAACCAGCCCCAGGTGACGCAGCAGGCCTACGCCGCACTGCCAGCCAATGTGCAGCCCCTCTACCGACACTGGGTGGAACGTGGATGAACGTCCTGATGAAAGTCCGGCCCTCATGAGGATGTGGATCTGCATTCTGACAATGTGCCTGTTGGCAACCGGTGCTCAGGCGACCAAGCCTGTCGCCACGACCGGGATCGATGCCTTCGTCGAGGCGCGCGCTGAGTCACTCAGCGATCTGGCCGGGCAGATCTGGGAGTGGGCCGAACTGGGCTACAAGGAGCAACGCTCCTCTGCGCTGCTGCAGACGAGCTTGCAAGAGGCCGGATTTCGACTGCAGACGGGTGTGGCCGGCATTCCCACGGCCTTCATCGCCGAGTATGGCCAGGGTAAACCGGTCATCGCCCTGCTGGCCGAATTCGATGCCTTGCCGGGCATGTCGCAGACCGCCTCACCCCATCGCACGCCACGGGCGGAAGACGCTCCCGGGCATGCCTGTGGTCACCATCTGTTCGGCGCCGGTTCGGTTGGCGCCGCCCTGGCCGTGGCTGACTGGCTCAAGCGAACGGGCATGCAGGGAACGATCCGACTCTATGGCACACCGGCCGAAGAGGGAGGCTCCGGGAAGGTGTACATGGTCCGTGCCGGCCTCTTCGACGATGCCGATCTGGCCCTGCACTGGCACCCGCGCGATCGCAATGCAGCGTGGGCCGCCACGACCCTGGCCAACAAGTCAGCCAAGTTCCGCTTCCACGGCATCAGCACCCATGCCGCCGCCGCACCAGAGCGTGGCCGCTCCGCCCTGGATGGTGTGGAGGCAATGAATCACATGGTGAATCTGCTGCGGGAGCACGTGCCGCAGGAGACGCGAATTCACTACGTCATCACCCACGGTGGTGCGGCACCCAACATCGTGCCCGACTTTGCCGAGGTCTTCTACTATGTGCGCCATCCGCAGGTGGCCCGATTACAGAAGATCTGGGCTCGCGTCGAAGCCGCCGCCGAAGGTGCAGCCATGGGGACTGGAACGCAGGTGGAGCACGAGGTTATCCACGGGAACTACAATGTCCTGCCGAATGAGACCCTGGCTCGTCTCATGCATGAGCATCTGCTGCAGGTCGGCGGCGTGACCTACGATGAGGCGGAGATGGCCTTCGCCGAATCCCTGCGCGCCACATTGGGTGATGTCGATCTGGACCTGACCTCAGCAACGCAGATCCAGCCTTATCGCCTCGACCACGGCAAAGCATCGACCGATGTGGGCGACGTCTCCTGGGCGCTGCCCACGACCGGTCTCGTCACCGCGACCTGGGTGCCCGGCACGGCTGCCCACAGCTGGCAGGCTGTCGCCTGTGGCGGCACATCGATCGGTCACAAGGGCATGCTCGTAGCAACACGGACACTCGCCCACGCCGTGGTCAGCATCTTCCAGAATCCTGCTGTCATCGTGACGGCGAGGGAAGAGTGGGCCAGGCGACGCGGCGCCGACTTTGACTACAAGCCCCTGCTCGGCGACCGACAGCCCCCACTCGACTACCGCGACTGAACCGACAAGCCGACCTGCCATCATGCTCGAAGAACTCTACCGCGACGTACAACGACTGCTGCAATCTGGATATCTGACGTACGCCCTGGGTGGCATCTTCATCGTCATCTGGTGGATCGCCAGCAAGATCGTCGGACTCGTGCGCCAGGCGCACGGTGCCCGAATCGAACGCCCCCGCCGACGTCTGCCATTGGGCTGATATGGATACCGAGCGCGAACGCCTGCAGGTACAGTGCGCCGAGGCCAATGACATCGATCTGGTGCGAATCCTGACCATCGATCGTACCCACGCAGTGGCTGCCCTGGTCGATGAGGCGGCCCGTGAACTCGAGCGGCGTGGCCTCACGGTTGAGGGCTTCCTTGACCGCGTGCAGGTGCGAGTGGGGGCCGAAGACGAGGCCCTCGTCACCATCGAGCAGGCACGCAGCGTCATCGGCGCCGATGTACCAGTGCACGCCGTGGCGGCTATCAGCCACGCCCTGGGTGAAACCATGGTCCTGCAACGCGAGGGCTGGGGCTGGGTCTTCCACCACTACGACGAAGACACCTATGGCGAATCTTACCTGATCGAGGACGAGGCCCGCGCCAGTCAGACACTGGACGCCTTCATGCGACTGCAGCCATGGCAGCCACTGGCCGGGGACGCTCACCATCTGGACAACTGGGAGACCGTCGTGCGCACCGAAGAGGCGCAACTCGTCGTCGATGCAGCACAGAAGCTGACAGCCGCCGGTGTCATGCACATCGTCCGCTCCCCGTTGTTCACCGGCGAGGGTGATCGCCACGTCGCCCTGCTGGTCCCTCAGGATGACCAGGATCTGGCCGAGGAAACGCTGGGGATCAGTCATCAGTCGCTGCGTCAACTGCGGCAGCAGGCATCCAAGCTGGCCGAAGGTGAAGATCGCACCGCGGAGCTGGCTGTATACGAACAGCTGGCCCGGATCGATGCTGGAAATGGTGCCGTCCACTACAACCACGGGGTCGTGCTGCTGGAACTGGATCGGCACGAAGAGGCGGTGGCCTGTTTCCTCGAGGCTGCGGCGCCGACATTGGGTGCGCTGCCCTCCAGACCCGAGACCCCGCGGGGGCGGGTCGGCCCTGGGGGAATCTTTGCCGTCCTCGGTGTGCTCACGCGTCACCTGGGCGGCCCCCCGTCCAGTCACACACCCGGCCCGGACTATCTCGAGGATATCGAACTGCGCCTGCAGCAACTGCATGGGCGATTCGGCGATCGTATTGATCTGCTGCACACGATGGCCGGGCTGGCCCGCTGGCGCGATGATGTCACCACGGCCCGGGATCTGTACGAGCGCATCCTTCGACTCAATGCCGCCGATGAAGTCGCCCGTTTCCAGTTGGGTTATCTGGCCGCCAGCATGGATGATCACCCTGCGAAAGAGCCGGCAGCGTAGGAATTGCGACCCGGTCCGATCCAATTGACGACGCCGGAAGCGGGGCATTGCTTGTCCCTTCTCTTCTGATCTTTCCTTCTGAATGACGAGGCCCGTACTGCATGTGTGACATCGACCCACAACTGTTACCAACACCTGAAGAAGTCGAGGACTACCACCGTCTGGGTTGGTATGTCTCACGCCCCGTGTTCACCGATGCCGAACTCGATGCCGCCATCGACGCCTCCGAACGCTACTATGCCACCCTGGACACGCAGCAGATCGACCTGCCCAATGGTGGCACCTACCAACTGGCCTGGTGGCAGGGCACCGGACAGGACAAGCTGCGCAAGAACGACTACGCCACCTTGCTGGTCCCCGAGCTGGACGCCCTGCTCAAGAAGCCGATTCTTGGAGCCATCGGTGCCCTGCTGGCCGGCGACGATGTACGCCTGTGGCACGACCAGCTGCTCTACAAGCCGCCATCACCAGCTGATGCACCGCAAGCGGTGGGCTGGCACACGGACTTCGGCTACTGGCGCACCTGCGCCTCGCCCGAGATGCTCACCGCCTGGGTTCCCTTCACGGACATGGACGAGCAGATCGGCACGATCAGTTTCGTCGATGGATCCCATGAGTGGCCGGAGAACAACCACCTCAACTTCTTCTCCAGCGATCTGGACGGTCTGGAGAAGCAGTTCAATACAGGGGGCGCCCCGGTCACAAAGTCTCCTGCCCTGATGCAGCGTGGGCAGGTGAGTTTCCACAACTGTCGCACCATCCACGGCAGTGCCCAGAATACGAGCAATGACCCGCGACGCTCGATCGCCCTCCACCTGCAGCCGGGTGCCAACCATCACGTTGAACGACGCAATGCCAATGGTGACCTGGCGCGGCACTCCAACGATGATCTGGTGCGCCAGGTCGACGGCCACCCCGACTATTCCGATCCCACCTTTTGCCCGCGTGTCGGTGTCCTCGACGCAGCACACCGGGCGCGAGAGGAGACATCGTGAGCACGATCCGCCAGTCTGTCTGTTTCGGGAACTTCCTGCGTGGCGATCTGTCACCGCAGCAACTCATCGATGCCGCCGCTGATATCGGCTATGCATCCATCGAGATGTTGCCAGCCGAACACTGGCAGCAGGTGAAGGATCGCGGCATGGAGATCGCCTGCATCGTCGGCCACAATTCCCTGCCCGACGGCCTGAACAAACGCGAGAATCACGATCGCATCGAGGCGGAATTGCTGGCCAACATCGAAGTAGCCGCCCAATGGGGCATCGGCGGACTGATCGCCTTCAGCGGCAATCGTGAGGGTCTGTCAGACGAGGAAGGACGCGACCATTGCATCGAGGGTCTGCTGCGGGTGAAGGATGCCGCCGAATCGGCGGGGGTCACTGTCTGCATGGAATTGCTCAACAGCAAAGTCAATCACCCCGACTACCAGTGTGACCACACCGACTGGGGTGTCGAAGTCTGTCGCGCCGTCGACTCCCCGCAGATCCGGCTGCTCTACGACATCTACCATATGCAGATCATGGAAGGCGACTTGATCCGCACGATCGATACACACGGCGAGTTTGTCTCCCACTACCACACGGCAGGCAATCCCGGACGGCGCGATCTGGATGATGAGCAGGAGATCCTGTATCCCCCGGTAATGCAGGCCATCGCCCGCTCCGGCTACCGGGGTTTCGTAGGCCACGAATTCAGCCCCAAGGGCGACCCCATTGCGGCATTGCGCGCCGCCCATGCCCTGTGTGATATCGACTGACCGAATGACGGGCCCCATCCACATCACACCATCAGGCGAAACCCTCGGCGCTCGCATTACAGGTATCGATCTGTCCCAGCCCCTCGACCCCTCGTCGGTTGCCCAACTGCGACAGGCGCTGCTGGAATACTGTGTCCTCGTCTTCCCGAACCAGCCCGTGAGCGATGAAGATCAGGTCCGCTTCACCGGCTACTTCGGTTCGGCCCGCGCCCACGTGCGCAAACAGCGGGAACGACGCGTGAAGGAGATCTTCATCATCTCCAATGTGAAGGAGAATGGTGAACCGATCGGGGCCCTTGGCTCAGCGACCGTTGACTTCCACTCCGATCTCTCCTATATGCCGCGGCCCGGTACCATCTCCCTGCTGCAGGCGATCGAGATCCCGCAGGAGGGCGGCCAGACACAGTGGTGTGACTGCCGCGCCGCCCACGATGCCCTGCCTGCACAGGAGCAACGGATGTTGTCCACACTGCGAGCCGTGCATCGCCACCCGGTACCCGAGCAGAATCCGCCCGAACCGGCCAGCCATCCTGTCGTTCGCATTCATCCAGAGACGGGTCGCCCTTCACTCTACGTGAGCCCACACCTGACGAGTCATGTGGCGAACATGGATGAAGCCGGTAGTGAAGCGCTGCTGGAAGGGCTCTACGCTCACATGGACCAGCCCCGATTCGTCTGGACCCACCACTGGCAGGTCGGCGATCTGCTGATGTGGGACAATCGGCCCACCATGCATCGACGACTCGAATTTCCCGATGAACAGCGACGTGTGATGAAACGAACGCAGGTCTTCGGTGATGAGCCGGTGGAATGATCCGACGACTTGAACAGTAACTCTCTGGGAGAATGAACCTTCGTGAAACTACAGGACAAAGTCGTCATCGTGACCGGTGGTGGTTCCGGTGCCGGTGCAGCCATCGTCGATAGTTGTGTCGCCGAGGGGGCACACGTCATCGCCATCGGCCGCGATCCGGCAAAACTCCAGGCGACCTGCGAAGCGGCCGGCAACAATGCTCATGCCGAGGCCGGTGATGTCACGGATCGCGACCGGGTGCAACAGATCGTCGATGGTGTCATTGCCGAATACGGCCGTGTGGACATCCTCGTCAACAATGCCGGCATCAATGTGGCGGATCGTTCGCTCGAGACCCTGACCCCCGAAGACTGGGACCGCGTTATCGATATCAATGCGACAGGTGCCTTCAACACCATCCACGCCGTGTTGCCTCACATGCGTACGCAGGCAGATGGCGTGGTCATCGCCGTCTCCTCCATGGCCGGCACGGCACCGAGCGTGCTGGGTGGGGTCGCCTATTCGGCCGCCAAACACGCCATGTCCGTGCTGACGAAGATGGTCGATCTGGAAGAGGCGAATCACGGCATCCGGGCCTGTGTCATCTCACCGGGTGAGATCAACACACCGATTCTGGATCAGCGTCCCGTGAAGGTCACCGACGAACACAAGGCCCGTATCCTGCAACCGGAAGACATCGCCCACGCCGTGCTCTTCGTAGCCACCTTGCCACCCCGCGTCGTGATCCCGGAGATGATCATCAAACCCCGCGGTCAGGGATCGGTCAGCTAGGCGATTCTGTGAGCGCTGACACCGAGCAACCCGGTCTCGATCCGGGCGATGAACCGGTAGCTACGTCTGCTCGCCGCCAGCTACGTGGCAAGGCGCTGAACCAGTTCCTCAAGCAGATGGAAGCACCTGCCGGTCTCGATATGATCTTCGTCCTGCAGGACATGCAGGATCCGGTCAATGTCGGTTCGGCATTCCGCATCGCCGATGCCTGTGGTGTGCGGCAGATGCTGCTGACGGGCATCACCACCTGCCCGCCCCACCCACTGATCAAGAAGGTGGGACGCGGCCGTGATCGGAAGATCCAGTGGGAGTATGTAGAGGATGCCGCCCTGGGCCTGCAGGAATTGGGGGCCCAGGGGTATCATCGTGTGGCCGTCGAACTGGCCAGCGACGCGGCACCCTATGACCATGTCGAGTATCCAGCCAAGCTGGCTCTCGTCGTGGGTCACGAGGACCACGGCGTCACCAACCGTACGCTGGCGGCCTGTGACCGAGCCGTCTACATCCCCATGCTCGGCAAGGGCGCCTCACTAAATGTGCACGTCAGCCTCGGCGTGGTGGCCTATCACGTGTTGAGTCACTTCACGCGTCGGTAGCGCACCTCGCGTCCCGTCTCGGCGCTCTTGTAGATCCCCTCAAGAATCTTCATCACCTTCAGGCCCTGATCTCCCGTTGCCAATGGAGCCCGGCGCTCGAGGATGCTGTCGACGAATTCGTGATACGATGCGGGTGTCGGGTCAGTGCGGAAGTCGAGACGCTTGGTGAACTGGTCGCCCCCTTCATCGGTATATATCTCCGCTTCAAAATCGTATCCACCCTTCACATTCCGGTGCACGAGCCCACCCCGATCGCCGTAGAGGGAGGTCTCCATGTGTTCCTTCGCCTGCTGATTCAGTGCCCAGCTGGCCTCCAGGATCAGGGTCGCACCGTTGGTGAATTTCACCATACCACAGGCCAGGTCTTCGACGGTGTACGTCTTGCCCTCTTTTCTGGCCCGTTCGGCGGCGATCACATTGTAGGCTGAACCCGTCACGACCTCGGGCTCCGGATAACCCATGAGCCAGAGGGCCAGATCGAGGCGATGCACGCCCAGATCGATCAGCGGTCCACCGCCCGCCAGTTCCTTGTTGCCAAACCAGCCACCGAACTTTGGTATGCCACGGCGCCGGTGCCACACGGTGCGACCGAAGTAGATATCCCCGACAACACCTGCGTCCACCTGCTTCTTGAGGGCGTAGCTGGCTTCGGTGAAGCGGAAGGAAAAGTTGATCATCAGATTACGGCGCGCCTTGGTGGCAGCCGCATTCATCGCGACCGCTTCCTTCACCGTCATCGCCATCGGCTTCTCACACAACACGTGAAGGCCACGCTTGAGGGCGTTGATCGTTAGAGGTGCATGAAACTTGTTGGGCACGGCGATACTGACCCCGTCCAACTCCTGAGCATCAAACATCTCGTCGGCGTCCGTGTAGGTATGCTCAACGCCCATCTCTGCTGCTGTTGTGGCCAGGCGTTCTGGATCCTGGTCACACAGCGCGACCAGTTCGGCTCCCGCGTGCGTCTGATACCCCTTGGCGTGACCGCGACCCATACCCAGACCGATGACAGCCATTTTCAGTGGCTTCTTGCGTGCCATCCTCTCCTCCCCATCCTCAAGAATCGATCGCCGTCACCACAATCATGTCAGGCGATCTATGCGGGCGCTGCCTCATCCGACGTCCCGCGACTGGCGAACAGATAGACTGCCGTGGCGAACACGAGCCAGACGGCGGCAACGCGATACATTGTGAACAAACCAAAGTGTTCGAATAGAAGTCCACCGACGATGGCACCCGTGGCGCCCCCCAGACCGAAGTTCACACCGAGAAATTGTCCCTGCGCCGTCGCCCCCAGCCCCGGTGGCGCCAGTGCGTGGGCATAGGAGACGCCGGCGATCCAGAACAGCGCGAAGGAGGGGCCGTGCAGCAGCTGACAGGCCAGTGCCAGATTCGGCGTATCGATCAGTGAGTAGGCCGTGACCCGCAGGGCACCCCCAAGCATGCTGACCACCAGCAGGCGACGACGACCGAAACGGGTCAGCAGGCGATCGCCGAAGTAGAAGACGATCATCTCGCTCAGGGTACCGATCGTCAGGGCATAACCCATGAGGCCGCGACTGCTGCCGATCGATTCGAGATAGAGGAACAGGTAGTGGTGGATGACTGACAGACCGGCGCCACTAGCAAAGGCCAGGCCAAGAAAAACCCGCCACTGGCGATTGCCGACCAGCTCCCGAAGACCGCTCCAGAAGGCCGGGACCCGTACGTGAGCGAGGGGCATGACCAGGGCGATTCCCAGACAGACGGTGAACAACACGACATAGATGGCGAAGGAGGCGGACAGACCGAAGCGCTCGATCAGATGTCCGGCGACGGGCCCGGCAGCACCCCAGCCGATCGCCCCCCACATGCGGATACGACCATAGCGGTGTCGACGATCGCCGAGCAATTCCAGCACGGAGTTGTCGACCAGTGGCGTAATCGGCGACTGGCACAGGGCCATGCACGCAACGACGACGATGAGCCAGTGAAAGGCGTGGGTGACCGCCAGTGCGCCGACACAGCCGATCGTGGCGGCGATGGCCAGACTCAGTACGAGTCGATGCCGCTGACTGGCGTCGGCCAGCGCCCCCCATCCGGCCGCACCCAGCAGGATCAGCCCCGGCGGAATTCCCGCCAGCAGACCGATCTGACGCCCATCCAGACCCAGTTGCTGATAGTAGAGGACGAGAAAGGGTGACAGGGCCGCCATGGCGGCGTAGTAGAAGAAGTAGAAGGAACCAGCCAGTCGAGTGGTGCCGGTTCCTGTGGGGGTGCTCTCAGTCAGTCGTGGCCATGCCTGTTCTGTCCTCGAATCGCGCCTGGTCCGCTGCAGATCCGTGCGGTATCATGTGATGGTATCCTCGATACGTAGTCACTCGGCTTACAAACGACGGACAACACCGTGGCGTCAAAGCGATCAACTGCGCGCCACCGCAACTTGAAAGATGGGGACATGGGCAAGCACCGGGCTGGCACTGGATTGGTCATCCGCGAACGCAGGATCGATGTGGGCTGGCAGGTTGAACTGGTGGAAGAAACCTCCACCGACGAAGGTGCAGAACCGCTCTCGTGGTGTTCGGTCGTCGACGTGGACGTCCGGATCGGCCAGTGCGCCCTGCCCACGGGCGGAATCGGTGGTGTCGGCACGCACCAGGCGCACCGTCGCAAGGGCTACTCACGTCGTGTGATGGACGCAGCCCTCGAACTGATGCGGCGCGAACCCTATGCCCTCTCATTCCTGCATGGCATCCAGGACTTCTACCACAAGTTCGGCTACATCACCTGTATGGCCGAACACGAGTTTGCCCTCGAAACCGAATCGCTGCAGGCAGCACACCCTGCGTCTTCCGGGCTGCGCTTCCGTGCCCTCAAGCGTGCTGACCTGCCTGCCATCGCACGTCTGTATAATCGGGACAATGTGGATCGGACCGGATCCTGCGTTCGGGATCCGAAGACATTCGGTGGTTTCCCCAAAGGGACGTGGTGGTCCTACGCGGCCGATGCACGAGTTGCCATCGACGGGCGTGAACGAATCGTCGGCTACGTCGTCTGCAACCGCGTGCATGAGCATTGCCGCGTGTCAGAGGTCTCCGGCCGCGATGGAGCAACCTATGCAGCCATCGTCGGCTATCTTGCCCGGCGCGCCAGACGTGGCGGGCATCGGCATGTGTGGGTTAACGCACCCGGTGATCACCCCTTTGCCATCTACTGCCGACGACTTGGCCAACGACTGCACAGCTACTACCCGCGCAATGAAAAACCGATGGGGCGTATCATGGATCCAACCGCCTGCCTGGAGGGAATCCTGCCGGTCCTCGCCAACCGGTGGGGGCAGGCCGATCGCGACCAGATCCTGACCCTGCGGACAGAGATCGGCAACCTGTCCGTGGGGTGGCGGGCCGGCCGGCTGAGTGTGTTGCCCACGAAGGGCAGAGGAGGCATCCGCCTTAGACAACAGGAGTTGACTCTCCTGCTATTTGGCTACGCCCGTCCGAGTGATCTTTCAGCCTGGAATCAGGCAAGCATCCCGCGGGATCAGCGCCCGCTCCTGGAGCGGCTCTTTCCCCTGCAGGACGCACACATGTGGTGGACGGATCGTTTCTGATCTGGCGCAATCTCGCAGCGGCGGACTACATGCTCTCAATACATTCCCTCACTGACGAGGTTCTGATGTCCAGTGGTCACGCATTGACCGACGACGAACGGCGCAGCCTCGACGACAGGGGCTTCGTGATTCTGTACGACGTGTTGACGTGCGAGCAGGTCGGCGCAATCGTCGACCGTCTCGGCCAGTTGGCCGAAACCACACAGCGCGACCACTCGCGTGAAGCCGTCGTTGAACCGGAGATGATCAAGGTCCTGGACTTGATCAACGGCGGGGAAGAATTCGACGTCGGATATACACACCCGCGCGTGCTCGCCGCGGCAGAACACGTCCTCGGCGGGAACATGAAGTTCCACTCCATGGGCTCGCGCTCCGCCACGCCCGGACACGGACACCAGGCGCTGCACCTCGACTTCGGCCGCGATCTGGGCCAGCCTCATCCTGCTGGCTGTAATACGCTGTGGACCCTGGTCGATTTCAGTCGCCACAATGGCGGTACCCGTCTCGTACCTGGATCGCACAAGACCGGCCAGAATCCGCGCGAGGTACTCGACGACCCCACGGCCGATGTGCCCGGCGAGATCCGCCTCGAAGCCCCGGCGGGCTCCGTCGTCGTCTTCGGCGGTCACACATGGCACGGCGGTGCGAAGAACCTCAGCGACAACGTGCGCTGGACGCTGCTGACCGCTTTCTGCAAGCGTGATCACGCACAGGATCCGCCCGTTGCCGGGATGATCGATGAGGTTGTGCGTTCGCGCCTCACCAATGAATCACTCGAGTTGTTCGATCTGCAGGGATAGGAATCGTCGACGCTGATTGAGGAGCTGGCGGGTTTCCTTCCTGCGTTCATGGTGGTAGATGAGCCATACCACTTGCTCACGGATGAGGGCCACGTGTATTCCTGACATTGAGACAGAGGAGAGCCTACGCGTATAGGAACAGTAATCGCTTGTCTATTCGCCTCAATCGCCACCCGGACGTGGCAGAATAACGATGCCCACGGAATCGGCCGCAGCGGATCCGAAGAGACCGATGGCTCCCTCCACCTGGAAGACCGGGCGCTCGAAGGCATCACCGGCGAGACCACCGAACCCGCCGCCATCTGCCTGATTCGTTCGGATAAGGTCATACCAGTTTTCGTCGATGGCGAAGACCCGCAACACATGACGTCCGCCGAAGGCAATGGCGAACCACGGCAGCCGGACGTGCCCCTCGCTGACCTCCAACGGTGGCGAGGCACCCTCACGCTCAAAGTCCTCGAAGTCATCTTCTTCGAGAAAGTCAGCCTCGATGACGAAATCGGACTCGCGGTCCAGGCCGGTCAGCGACAGCTGATAGGCCACAGCATCGTCTACCAGACGCGCCAATTGCATTTCAACAATACCATCGCGGTAGATCAACTGATTCTGCGGCGCTGAGAAAACGCTGTCGGCACCGGCTGTGAAAGGGACCAGTTCGGCGGCTACGGCCAGCGTCTTTTCGTCGAGCAGGACGGTGCGGACCAACTCCAGCCGACCCGGTGTCGTCGTCGCTGCCGTGGCCACATCAGCACCAGCACGCACCTCGAGACGATAGGTGGTCTGAGAGGTAACGATCGGTCTCGGCGTGGGTGGCAGATATCGACCTGCCGAGTCCGGATCGGCCGAATAGCGCCAGCGTGTTCCCTGCGATGTCACTTCGACGGCCGCATCAGGAACACCAAGGGCAGTGGCGTCGTAGAGGTCCCGTGGATCGGCAGTACGGCGGACAAACAGGTCCGGCAGGGCCTGATCGACGATGAGTGTACCACTGACGACAAGGACCCCTTCTTCAATCGACCCGAACAACTCGCCCGGTTGCCGATCAGCGCTGCAACCAGACCAGGCCAGCAGCATGATGACACTTCCTGATGCAAGCAGGTGTCTCAAAATTCAAACTCCAGGCCAAAGGTCGGCACGATGGGCAACTGTTTGATGACGTCCGGCTCCGTCTCCGGATTGTCAGTGTCATACTGAACAAACCATTCATTGCGACGACTGTAGACGTTGAAGATCTGCAGATAGACTTCAGCCCGTCCGCCGAACAGACCGAGCTGGCGACGGGCACTCAGATCCAGTCGATGATACGGCAGCAATCGGGCAGTGTTGCGACGCGCCGCCAGGACGAGATCCTCATCGACGCCAGTCGCCGGATTGCGCAGCGTGTAACGCGCCGCCGCCGGCGTGAAGGCCTGACCCGTGGCATAGACCATACTGGAACCCAGGCGCCAATTGCCCAGACGATAGGATGTGATCAACGACAAGTCGTGTACCCGATCGTATTTGGGTGCGAAGGAACGCCCCGCATCGATCTCACTAAAGGTTCGACGCGTTCGCCCCAGCGTGTATCCAAACCAGCCCCGCAGGCGACCGGTGCGCTTCTCTATGAATAGCTCGAGCCCGGTGGCATAACCGCTCCCGCCTGACTTGAAAACGTCCTCTGAACGTGTGTCACCACTGTCTACGGTGCTGTTGTTATCGATGACGACCAGTCCATCCAGGTCCGTGTAGTAGGCTTCGACTGTCGCCTTGTATTTGCGCGTTGGTTCCCACTCTACGCCGGCCACCGCCTGGCGCGACCTGGCGGACCCAACGGTCTCATCGAGGGGCACCCAGTAGTCGCCGCCGCTGAAACCCTCCGTCGTCACCAACTGCAGATGCTGGCGATAGGTGCCACCACCGAGCTTCAGGCGCCAGCGCTCACCCACGGGCTGACTGATCGACAGCCGTGGCATGACGGCCACGTCGTCATCTTCCGAGAACCGGCTCGCCCGTACGCCCACGCGCAGATGGGTCCCCATGGACAGTTGCACGTCATCCTGGAGATAGGCTTCCAGCAGGAAGGGTGATTCATCCAGATCGAGTTGCGGATCGCGATTGAAACTTTCGATGAACTCGAACTGGTATTTCGTCGCCCGAATCCCGGCGCTGAGCGTCTGGCTCGAGCTGACGAAGTATTCGAGATCCGCATTGAACGTGAGATCTTCAATCTGATTCTCCAGCAGGATCGGCGTGTCGAAGAAGCTGAGCGACGTCAGGCTCTCATACTTCGAGGAGGACACGGTCAGTTCACCGAACAGGGCCGGGTCGAAGAGGTGAGTCCAGCGCACCATGGCGGCCCGGTTTCCCCACCGGATGTTGAAAAAGGTCTCATCCTGCTTCTGATCGAAATACAGGTCGTCGCGACCGAAATAGGCGCTCACGAGCAGATTGTCGCCACCCGTACCCAGGGGCTGCGTGATCTTCATGTTCAGATCATAGAAGTAGTAGTCGGGCACATCCGCCCCACTGGCGCGCAGCGCTGACAGCACCGGATCCAGATAGGTCCGACGTCCGGACATCATCCACGATCCTTCACCCAGCGGGCCCTCGGCCAGCACGCGGGCCGAGACAAGACTGACGCCACCACTGACAGAAAACTCCTCTCGATTGCCATCACGATTCGTGACATCGAGCACGGCACCGAGGTTCCCCCCGTAGGTCGCCGGATATGCGCCCTTGTACAGCTGCACATCTCGTACGGCTTCTGGATTGAAGGTCGAGAAGAACCCGAAGGCGTGAGAGGGATTGTAGAGGGGGATGTCATCGAGCAGGATCAGCGTCTGATCCGGGCCGCCACCCCGCACGTACAGGCCACTGCTGATATCGGACGCCGCCTGAATGCCAGGCAGCAATTGGAGCGAACGCAGCAGGTCCGCCTCGCCAGTAGCGGGCAGCTGTTGCAGCAGTTGCGGTTCGAGGGCAAGAAAGCTTGCCTGGATTGTTCGCTCGGAAGCGATGTCGTCATCTCGTTCGGCGGTGATCACCGTCTCGACACCCACATCGATCGCCTCACTGCGCAATCGAACATCCAGTCGCAGATCCTCCGTCTGCACATCGATGCTGTCGCGATAGGACTGGTAGCCGATGTGGCTGACCACGATCAGATGGCGACCGGGTGGCACATTCCGAATGGCGAAGTAGCCTCGCTCGTTGGCCAGGCCGCCCAGTTGCAGGCTGGGCAGGGCGATGACGCTGAGACCGACCTCTTCTCCATCGATCGCGCTGCGCACGTAGCCGCTGACTGTGGTGGCGTCGGCGGCCACAGCACATATGAGACTGATGAGGACCGCGAAGAGAACCCTCATGAAGAGGCGGGCGCCACTGCAGACGTGAGAACCCGTCGCAGGTGCGCCAGATCCTGTACCAGCGTCGCACCAACCTGCTGCAGCACGACACCATAGGCTGTCGCCAACCGGCCACCAACGAGCAGGTCCACATGGGCACCGATGCCCTGGCGCAGGCGTTGGAGCTCTGTCGGCAACAGTGGATCATCGTCGGGGAAGACGATACTGAGGCCGACGGCCCTTGCATTGTGTCGCTGAACCGCACTGCAGATCTCGTCAGCCGGTAGCTGGGGTCCCAGGTAGACGACTCGCCACCCACAGGCGGAGGCCGAGGTGGCGGCCAGCAAGGCCCCCATCTCATGCTCCTGGCCGCTGGGTGTGGTGATGACGATGGTCGGAGCGCCTGCGGGTGCACGATCCCCTTCGAGCAGGCGCCCGAGAAAACTCCGAATCGTCGCGGTGGCCAGATGCTCTTCGGAAATGCGCAGGGTACCCAGGTGCCATTCGTCGCCCACCTGGGCAATCAGTGGCTGCACCACCTCGTCGAGCAATCTCGTGCGACTCAGGTGAATGCTCGCGCGCGCCAGTTCCGCCTCCAGCCCCTCGCCGTCGAGCTGATGGACCGCCACCAGGCCGCGCGCCACCATGGCCGGCGGCTCTTCGTCAGCGGTGACAACAGGGAGCGTGGACAGATAAGCCGGAGCGTCCTGGTGGACGAGATCCTGTAGCTGGGCTGTCTCAAGACCGGCGATCTGGCCGATGCTGTGGCCGGCCTGTGTCGCAGCGGCGAGCAAGCGGAGCCGCTCAATGTCGCTGTCGGTGTAGAGACGTCGATTGGTCGGGGTTCGATGGGGTTCGACCGCCGCATATCGCCGCTCCCAGATGCGGATGACGTGCGGCGAGAGGCCTGTGCGACGTGACACGACACGGATGGAGTTTCCTTGATGCTCGGACATTCGATAGACCACGGTTTCGGTTTGTCTGCTCTGTCGAACCCCAATCTACTGTAGCTCTCTTGCTTGTCAATATTGTATTAGACAAATCTACAACATGTCTAGTTTTCTATTGCGCGTAGAGCTGGTCATAACTGCTGTATAAACAGATGCTCAAGGTATTTTCTCTAGTCTCAACCTGTTCAGACGATTCTGTCTTGTCTCATTTTAAGTAGACAAACTATTGACAAACAGTGGACACCTGGCCATCTTATCGACATCGCTGGTGCAGGATGTCCCAATGACCCGCCATGGAGATCTGAGATGAGTGCCCGTTCCGCCCACCCCCGTGAAGAGCAGCTGCTGGAGATGTACTGGCAGGAGATCCGTGACAACCGTCCACTGTCAAAGAAACAAGAGCAGGCGCTGTTCACCCGTCTTCGTAATGGCGACAAGGATGCGCTGCAGCCGCTCGTGGAAGCGAACCTTCGTTTTGTGATGCGGGTCGCCAATGAATACGTGCGGCCTGACGGTCCCCCGCTGCTTGAACTGGTCGCTGAGGGCAACGTCGGACTCATGACGGCGATCGAGCGTTTCGATGAAGAGAAGGGCTTCAAGTTCATCACCTATGCCGTCTGGTGGATTCGCCAGGCGATTCACCGTTGCCTGGCCCAGGACCGGCGCTCGATTCGGATCCCGATGAATCGACTCGAAGATTTCCGGACGATCGAGAAGCGGGTGGATTCCCTCAGCCAGGCGGAGGGACGCAAGGTCACCTTCGACGAAGCGGCCGAACTGGCGGGCATGGGATCGATCCGGGCCAGGGGTGCCCTGGAAGCCGCCCATCGCGACATGTCGCTGGACACTCCCCTGACAGCCGACGGCGAAACGCTGTTGGAGACGATCCTGGCCACCGACACGGAAACTGATGTGGAGGACGAGTTCGAGGAACTGCAGCGCGACGAAGCGATTCGCAACAGCCTGGCAGCGCTGGATGGCCGCGATGCAACGATCCTGCGCGCTTACTATGGCCTGGGCACCGAGGAGCCAAAGACCCTGGAGGAGATCGGCGGAGAGATGGGTCTCACCCGTGAGCGGATCCGACAGTTGAGGAACCGCGCCCTGGCTCGCCTGAAGCAGGACCACGCAGAGACCTTGCTCGACTGGTCGGCGAACTAGTCATCATGACCAGTTCTATACCCCGCAAGAAGATCGCCATCGTGGGTTCCGGGATCTCCGGCCTCACGGCTGCGTATCTGCTCCAGCGTCGACATGACGTGACGGTATTCGAGGCTGCCGACTACATCGGGGGCCATACGAATACCGTCCGTGTCGAGGTGGACAGCGGTCAATGGGATGTCGACACGGGATTTATTGTTCACAATCCCCACTCCTATCCCAATTTCGTGCGACTGCTACAGCAACTTGGCGTTGCCAGCCTCGAGACGGATATGAGCTTCAGCGTGAAATCGCTGCCCACCGGCTTGGAATACGGCGCCGGTGGACTCAATCGGATCTTCGCGCAACGTCGCAATACGCTGCGCCCTGCCTTCTATCGCATGCTGATGGACGTGCAGCGCTTCTATCGGGAATCACCTGAATTACTGGAAGCCGGTGGCGACGACAACACGACCCTTGGCGAGTATCTGAGCCGCAAGAACTTTTCCCGCTCCTTCATCGAAGATCATCTGATTCCCTTCGGTGCGGCAATCTGGTCCGCTTCTGCCGATGACATGTATGCCTTCCCCGCCCGTTTCTTCGTCCAGTTCTTCCGCAACCATGGCTTTCTGACTACTCGCAAGCCTGCCTGGCGGGTGATCAAGGGCGGATCGCAGCAGTATGTCGCGAAGATGACCGAATCCTTCCGCGATTCGATACATCTGCAGACACCGGTGCAATCGATCCGACGCCTGGACGACGGCGTCGAGATCCTCACACCCCGCAGTTCAACCCCTGAGCGATTCGACGAAGTGGTTCTGGCGCTGCATTCAGACCAGGCCCTGCGCCTGCTGGCCGATCCCAGTGCGGCAGAGTCCGATGTACTGGGCAAACTCGGCTATCAGCAGAACGAGGTCGTGTTGCATACGGATGAGTCGGTCTTGCCCCGTCGGCGACGCGCCTGGGCCAGTTGGAACTATCACGTCCCCCGAAAAGAGCGTGACATGGTAGCCGTCACCTACAACATGAACATGCTGCAGGGATTGGCCGCGCCGGAGACCTTCTGCGTCACCCTGAATGGCGTCGAGGCGATCGACGAATCCCGCGTGTTGAAGCAGATCACCTATCACCATCCGCGATTCACCCTCGATTCCATCGGCGCCCAGCGGCGGCGCGAAGAAATCTGCGGCGTGCGGCACACGCACTACTGCGGCGCCTACTGGGGATACGGCTTCCACGAAGATGGCGTCGTCAGTGCCCTGAAGGTGACCACACGATTCGGCGAGGCCGAAATCTAATGGTGGGCCTGCGTCACAGCTGCCTGTACGAAGGCTGGGTCCGACACCGCCGGCATCTGCCGGTCCTGCATCGCTTCCGCTATCGGATGTTCATGGCCTATCTCGACCTGGATGAGATCGAAACCCTCACCCGGGCCCAATGGCCATTGTCCACCGATGGGGGTCTGATCGCCGTGTTCCGGCGTCGCGATCACCTGGGGCCCGAGTCACAGCCCCTGCGCGAAGCCGTTGCCGATCTCGTGGAGGAGCAGCTGGGCGAGCGTCCGCAAGGTCCGGTTCGCCTGCTCACGCATCTGGCCTATTTCGGCCATCGCTTCAACCCTGTGAGCTTCTACTACTGCTATGATGCCGCAGGTGAGCGCGTGGAGTTCGTCGTGGCAGAGATCAACAACACGCCATGGGGTGAGCAACACTGCTACGCCCTGGCCGTGCCTGCCGATGGCCGCCTCGAATCGACCCGGTTCGCCCTGGAAAAACGTTTCCACGTTTCGCCCTTCATGCCCATGGAGCAGAGCTATCGCTGGCGTTTCACACCGCCCGAGGAGCGACTGGCCGTGCACATGATCAGCCTCGATGCCGAAGGGCAGGATGTCTTCGATGCATCCCTGTCGCTACGGCGTCAGCCCCTCACGACAGCGCGCCTCGGCATGGCCCTGTTGCGATTCCCCCTGATGACCGTGCAAGTGATGGCCGCCATCTACTGGCAGGCCTTTCGACTCTGGAGCAAAAGATGTCCGTACTTCCCGCATCCCGGACCAGACCCGTCTCACCCCCTGCAGAAGATGGCCACCACCGGCTGACCCGGACCAGCGCACTCGACTTGCTGGCTCGACGACTGGCGTGGCGCGCCCTGGCATCCATCGACCATGGTGTCGTCCACATCATCGATGGGACCCATCGCCAATCCTTTGGTC
>JABHDC010000246.1 GCA_018673255.1 Gemmatimonadota bacterium | reverse complement strand
GCCATCGTCAACATCCAGAGTCTGGGTGCCAGTGCCCGTTCGACGGCTCTGGGGAATGCGTATGTCGCGGTGGCCGACAACGGGGACGCGGTGTTTGCCAACCCCGCGGGCCTGGCGTCAGTCGATGGCCGTCAACTGGCCTATACGAATGTATCGCTGCTGTTTTCGGGCATCGATGGTGACAATCTGGGCCAACACATTGCCAGTTTCACGCAACCTCTGGGTGAGAAGATGGCGCTGGGTGTGGGATATGAGCGCATCGGCTCGGATCTGATGAGCGAGAATGGCGCCTTCCTGTCGCTGGGGTATGCGCTCTCGTCTGATCTACAATTGGGTGTAACGGCCAAGTATCTATTCTGGAGTGTTGAGGATTTCGACGATGCCGATCCCGTCTCTGGTCAATCGGCCGGCAGCATCGGTGTCGACATCGGCGCCTTGTGGCAGACGCCGATCCAGAATGCGCGCCTGGGTCTGATGGTGAAGAATGCCTTGCAGCCCAATGCCACCTGTGATTGTGCCGGGGCTGGCGCCCCAGCGCTGGAGTCGGGTGCAGGTGATATCCCGATGGATCTGGCCGTGGGCGTCTCCTACACGATCGAGAATTCGCTGGTGTCGGTACAGTGGTCGATGCGCGATCTGACCGGCGACGCCTCTGAGAGTCGTCTCGTGGTCGGCGGCGAGACCAAGCTGGTCGAGGGCCTGATGCTGCGCGGTGGTGGCAGCCGCATCTTCGAGGATGATGCCTCGGGTGATTTGAATGCCGGTCTCGGCTACCGCTGGAACCAACTGCTCTTCGACTACGGATACCACATTCCACTCGACTTGACCGAAACCAACGGCTCTCATCGCTTCTCGCTCGTCTGGCAGCTCTAGTCTGTCTCTTTCTCTTCTGGCAGCCAATAGCTTCAGGCAGCAGGCAATTTAGGCGAGATCACGTCGACGAGGAGGTCGTCACAATATGTCAATATGGGTAGGGCTCATCGCACTGGGTGTCGGATTGGGAACAAGTCTGTTCCTGCCAGTACCGCAGACGCTGAAGACGAACTTCGACGCAGGTCAGTCCCTCTATGCTCTGGGTGAGTATCAGGGCGCGATTGAGGAATACTCGAAGATCGTCAAGTTCTCGAATGCCGCCGTGCGCACCGACAGTGTGCGCGTCGATTTCGGCAACGGTCTCGAGCTTCCTGTCGTGGCGGCTGCCTGGTATCAGTTGGGCAATGCCTACAAACGCAGTGGACAGCACGATGAAGCGGTCGATGCCTTCCACCACGTGACGACGATGGAGAGCGTTGAGGAGAGCTTCCGTTCTCTTGTTCAGTTTCAGGTAGCGGAGACCCGTTTTCTGCAGAAGCAATTTCCGGAGGCAGCCGAGGAATACAAGCGCTATGTGAATCTCTTCCCGGATTCGGAGCTTGCGGGTCAGGCGCTGTTCTACTCTGGCTGGAGCGAATTCAACGACAAGAAATACGACCCTGCGATTGCGACGCTCACGGACATGCTCGAGCGCTACCCGGAAGATCGCTATGCTCCGGACTCGCAGTTTCGTATTGCCAGTTCGCACTATGAGAAAGAGAATTTCACGAAGGCCGTCTCCGAGGCCGACATCGTCCTGGAGCGTTATCCGAACAGCCCTGTCATTGCGCAGGCGACCTATCTGCGAGCGCAATCCTACGACAAGATGGGGCGTGACGAGGAGGCGATCACCGCCTATCGCAACGTCCGGGATCTATATGATCGGATGTTCGAATTGCTGCGTGGCTCCTTCCGTGAACGCAAGAATGTCGATTTTGAGAATTACCGGCAGTTGTTCGAGACCTCCTCGCTGCGTGTCGCTGAAATCTACCGCCGCGAGGGCAAGTTCGAAGAGGCCTACCAGGAACTGATCGCGGCGCAGGAGACAGCTGAAGAGCGCTTCTACAAGGCCAAGGTGCAGATGCGCCTGGGTGACAACTACATGGAGTGGAAGCGCTTCGACGACGCATACACTGCCTACAATCAGGTCATCGATCTGTATAGCGATACACCGTATCCGGCTATCGCTCAGTACAACAAGGGGGAGGCACGCTATTTTGCCGATGCCTTCGTTCAGGCGCGCGACGAGTATCTGCTCGTGTCGCAGAACTATCCTGATTCTGAGACGGGACTGCGAGCCAACGCCATCTACTCGGCTGCCTGGTCGTCTGAGAAGGTCGACGATCACGAAACGGCCCTGCAACTGTATGGACAGGTCGTAGAGAATTTCCCGCGTTCCGATCAAGCGCCACTGTGTCTGTTGCGCATGGGCCGGGTAAATACCGAGCAGCAGCGCTTTGATGAGGCCGTGGACGCCTACCGGCAGATCGCAGAGAACTACGGCGAGACGCACCATGCTGCGGACGCGAACTATGGATTGGGTCTGCTCTATAAGCAGAGCGGACAACTCGATGATGCCATCGAGGCTTTCTCGCGCGTCCAGCGTTCCGCAGGTGAGGTCTACGTGGCGTCTCTGGTGGAGGCGGCCAACATCCACATTGGTGCAGGTCGTGCCGGCGACGGACGCGAGGTTCTGGATCGCCTGTTGGCCGGCGTGACCGGCGACCGGGGCCTGGAGGCGAACGCACACTACCAGATCGCCCAACTCGACCTGAACAATGACAACTTCATCGACGCGATCAATCGATACACGAAAGTGATCGAAGAGTATCCCGAGACCGCCGTGAATCGGGACGCACACTATGGGCGTGCCCTGGCCTTTCATAAGGCCAATCGATTTGCACCGGCCCTGGCAGACTATCAGTGGTTGCTCGACCAGAATCTGCCAGAGAGCATGGGGTTGAAGGTCGGTTTTGCCAAAGCGCTGTCCCACGCCGCTCTGGGGCAGGATGCACAGGCGACGACGCTCCTTCGCAAGGTGATCGATTCTGGCGACGAGACCCTCGGTCGCAATGCGCAGTTGCAGTTGATCTCGATGGCTGAGAAGCGGGATCCTCAGGATGCGATCCGCATCTATGAGGAAATGTTGTCGAGTCTGTCTTCGACGGATGACAAAGTGCGTGTGCTGATCCGCCTGGCCAGCGCCTATTTCCGCCTGAACCAGTTCGACAAGAGCATCGAGGCCTCGCAGCAGCTGATCGATGTGGCCGTCGAGTCTGAAGACATTGCCAATGCCCTGTTCGTGCAGGGCAACAGCCACTTCCGCGGCGGCGATATGGCCACGGCGATCCAGACCTATCAGAGCATCGTTGAGCGTTACCCGCAGATGGGTTGGGCCCGCAATGCGCAATTCCAGATCGGCATTGCCTACAACAAGATGGCTTCGGGAAATATCAGCTATCTCCCCAAGGTTGCCACCGAATTTGAGAAGTACTACGACTCATATCCGGACGACGAACGTGCGGTATATGCGTACTACTACGCCGCTTTCGCTTACTACCGTCTCGGCAAGTGGCGCAATGCCAGTGATACCTTTGAGGCCCTGGCCGGCAATTTTCCGCAATCCGAATTTGCACCGCAGGCTTTGTTCCGCGCAGGGGAGTCGGTCTTCAATCTCGCCCAGGGGAACACCCGGGCAGGGAAGAAAGAGATCTTCGAGGAGGCTCTCGCGAAATACGAGCAGGTCCTGACGGGTTTCCCGCAGTCTGACATGGTCGATGATGCCCTCTACAACAAGGCCTGGGCGGTCATCCACCTGTCTGATCTGGGTGAGGAATACAGCAAGCAGGACGCACTGCCCATATTCGAACAGATCGTCAGCGAACACACCTTCGGCGATTACGGCCCGGCCAGTCAGTTCACTCTCGGCGACTACTACTACGGCGAGAAGGCCTACGAAGACGCGACCAACGCCTACAACACATTCCTGGCGACCTTTCCGCAGGACAAGCTGCAGTCGAAGGACCGTGGCCTGCGCCGCAAGGCAGAGACCCTTCTCGGACACCTCTCGGAAATCGAGGCGTATAACGTCTACGCCGAAGGCGAGACCTACTTCGACGCCGAGGACTATGAGAAGGCGATCGCTATTTTCCACGATGTGATCGAGCGCTTCCCGGAAAGCGACCAGGCAGTCAATGCTGCGGTGAATATTGCCGCGGCATATATGGCGCAGGAAGACTATCGCAAGGCAGGAGAAGAGTTCCAGAAAGTGGTCGAGAACTACAGTGACGAGCCGCGGTTTTCGCCGCAGGTGGATTTTGCCCGCCAGCAGCTGGAGGCTCTCGAAGAAGCACGCGTTCTCTGATCGGGACGCACTCACTACGATGTAGAGACGAAGACCGCAGCGGCTAAGCTCGCTGTTGACGACGACCCGCAGTACCCTACACAGGGAGGATGATTGCCCCATGCTTGAGTTCTTTCAGAACGGTGGCCCGTTCATGTATCCGCTGGCCATATGGTCCATCATGGCCCTGGCTTTCTTTATCGAGCGCGTCTGGACCTACGCCCGGATTCGCAGCGAGGATGAACTGGCAGAGATCACCAATGACATTACTGGCCGGATCGATTCCGGTGCTTCCTTTGATCAGTTGAAGGAATACTGTATTGAAGCCGGCAAGCTAGAAGGGGATGTCTACAACGAAGGCATCCAGCGTTTTGAGCACCTTTCGCGCGAGCAGCGCTCCATCGAAGAAATGCGTACAGAGATGAACGGCACGGTGGAACGCGCCGCCAATGGTTACCTCGAGCGGTATCTAGCGGTGATCCAGTTCGTCGCAAACTCTGTCGTCCTCCTCGGTCTGCTCGGCACGGTGAATGGTATGATTCGCGCCTTCGAGGGTATCGCCGAGAAGGGGCTGGGTGAGCCGACAATCGTTGCCGCCGGTATCTCCGAAGCGTTGATCACGACCGTCACCGGTCTGGTGATCTCAATCCCCTCTCTGGCTGTCTACACTTACTTCAGTCAACGAGCCGAATCAAAGGGTATCCAGTTCGAGCCCTATGGCCATGGCTTCGTCGATGCACTGCTGCGTCGCTGGGCCTCTACCAAGGCCGCCTAAGAGCGCATCTGAAAGGGTAGAGATTTACCATGGCCACCAAGAAAGCAAAAGTAGTCGAGAAACCGGACCTGACGCCGATGATCGACGTCGTGTTCCAGTTGCTCATCTTCTTCATGGTGACGGCCGTGTTCGCCATTACCCCGGGTCTGGATATCAAGCTGCCCGAGGCCGAAGAGGCGCAGGCTCCTGAAAAGGAGAACCTCTTCATCGTGGTGGACCAGGACGGTAACATGAAGCTCAATCACCAGTCAGTGACCTTCGCCAACCTGAAGGAAAAGCTCCAGGAGAAGCGGAATATTCTGGACAACACCACCCTGATCATCATCCAGGGCGACGAGCGTGCCACCCACGGGCAGATCGTGCAGATCATGGATATCGCCCGCCAGGTGGGAATTATCGACCAGGTGATCGCCACGGAACCGAATCGCGGGGGCTGATGCCGCCGTTAGGCGCGATACGATCTGATCGTCGGCGCCGAACAGGCAACCAAGGGTAGGTAGACTGGGATGACAGAACAGAAGAAGCAACTATACTCCGCCTTCGGAGTGGCGGCGTTCCTGCACGTGACCATTGTCGGGTTCTTCTCGATAAAGGCCGCGTTGTTGTTGAACCTCGTCTTCGCCGTCGCTCTCGTGGTGATCCTCTGGCGGGCCACCTCAGGGCATCGCGGGCAGTTGTTGGCCGCCCTGTCGCTGGCACTCGTCCTCGAGGCCGTCGCCTGGGTCTTCGTGTTCTACGCTCAGTTGGGCGTAGAAGCAGAAGAGGAACGCCTGATTCGTTTTCAGGCACCGCCACCGATTCTGGAGAAGAACTTCGATCTGGCGAAGAAGCCGGAGATCTCCGAGGTCCAGATGGAGATGCTGGCGTCGATGGGGCCCCCCGACTTGCCGGATGACATCAGCGCGATCGCTGATGTATCGGCTATCGGTAGTGACCTGCTCGGGGCCGTGCTGCCGGGCGGTGCGGTATTGGGTACTTTCTCCGGCGCCAAGGCTGAGGAGTTGTCCTTCGATGAGGTCGAGATGATCGAACTCACCGAGACGGCTGCACCAGTACAGGAGGCGATGAGCCTTCGGCAGGAATTGCTCAATGTTCAGGATCTGGACTTTGGGCGCTACCAGGCGATCCTGATTCAGGATCCGGAGAACAAGCGTAACATTCGCGGCTTCTTCAATATGAGCGTCATCGATTACGATCTGGCTGATAAGAACAACGATCGTTTCCCGACGGCGACGGAAGAGTTGATGCGCTATATGCGTGACAACACGCAGATCAATGCCCGAATTGAGGGCACGACCCTGCGGCTCAGCGACGCGAATATCTTCAAGCAGCCTCTTCTATACATGACTGGTAACAATGCCGTGTTCCAATTCTCCGATACGGAGAAGGAGAACCTGGGAGAGTATCTTCGCGAGGGGGGATTCCTCTTTGCCGAGGAAATCCGCAAAGCAGACGAAGAGGGCAGCCTGGAGGGCAGAGGCGCCGGTCAGGAAGGGACGATCTTTGATCGTCAGTTCAAGGCCCTGCTGAAAGATCATCTCGTACTTGGTGGTGAAGGATCGCGCTGGCAGCGTGTCCCCAAAGACCACCCGCTCTACTATACGTTTTACGAGTTCGCCGATGGCCCACCCATGGGCGGGGCACCAGGCGGCAATGTCTTTGATCTCGAGATGCTGGAGTTGCGCGGTCGAATCGCCGTGGTCTTCAGCGATCTCAACATCAGCTACTACTGGGGAGATCCCCGGGCCGATGCTCGCGAGCGGGGTCTGCAGTTTGGCGTGAATCTGATCGTCTTCGCGCTCACGCAACCAGGTGGTATCGCTAACGTGTCGCAGTTCGCTCAATAGGGGGGATGGTCCGGAACGGGCTGACCCAGCTGATCGAACTTCAGTATCTGATCGAATTTCCTCACTGTGTCGAAGAGGCCCGGTGCGCT
>JABHDC010000245.1 GCA_018673255.1 Gemmatimonadota bacterium | reverse complement strand
CTGTTCGGACATGTCAGTTAATACTCCGGGACCTACTGGGGAGAAGAAGAACGCGATGGTGTAAGACCACCAAGGCGCCGAACCACGGTAACATAGCTCGTGTGAGGCCGACGAATCAAGGGAGGACTCAATCCGCCCCTGAGCGGATCCTCGATCCACCCCTGGGCAGATCCGCAATCGACCCTGAGCGGATCCTCATCCTCCTGACCGGATATCGACCAGAGGCAGGTCATCGATGGAGGCCGGCAGGGGTGCTGACGGGTCGGCCACACCCGACACCATGCGCAACCGCAGTCGGGCGGATCGCCCGGGTACGAAGCGCAGGGCCGTCGAGACACTGTTGGCCGTGAAGATGAGTTCGTCGATGCCGTATCCCTGGATGAGGTCGGCCAATTCTTCAACGACACCGACCACCGGGTGCCCGGCGATGACGTGCCCTCGTTTCTTGGGATTGGTCGAGACGAAGCCGACCAGCTGGCTGTCGAGACCGCCCGAGCCGGAAATGGACGCCACCAGGGCTTCAGCCGCCTCATCGGTGCCAACCACAAGGATCCGGCGGCGACCCAGGTGGCCGCCTGTACTGGCTCCTGAGACCCGTCGCGCACCCCAGCGCCAACCGGCGACCAGCGCCGTGTTGCAGGCCCACGCCGCGGCGGCTGCCAGGCGCGAGAAATTGTAGTCCCTGAAGAAGAAGACAGTGGTGATGATGACGGCAAAGCCGAGTCCTACACCCAGCGCCGCCCACGCGGGGGCAAAGCGTCGCCGGTCATAGAGCCCCAACAGCCCCAGAGAAACCAGCCAGATCGCCACCGGCGCTGCATACACGAGGAACCACTGTCCGTCGCTGTAGGAGGGTGGGACCAGCCACCGTGTGGGCTCCACGTCGACGCCCAGTTGACGACTCAGCGACTCGATGGCCCGGATCCCGGGCTCCAGGGTCGGATGATACCGCAGGGCGATTCCCAGCCACACGCCACCCAGCAACAGGGTGCCATCGATCAACGGCACGGTGAGCGAACGCGCCACCGGCTTCAGGAATGCATAGAGGCTGTAGGCGATGATCCCGGCGTGCAGCAACCATACGGGAAAGAAGCGATACCGTTGCCGCATGTGCTTGTGCACGAAGATGGACATCGCCTCGTTCTTACGGAATTGCACCCGCAGCGCCTGAGATCGACCCGATTGCCCGCGAAAGTGGATGATCTCCGTCGTGGGAACGTAGAAGACCTGCCAGCCTGCAGCCCGCATGCGGAAGCACCAGTCGAGGTCCTCCCCATACATAAAATAGGCTTCGTCCAGTCCACCGACCTGCTGCAAGGTGGTGCGCCGCACAAACATGCACGATCCGGACAGCGCATCGACTTCGGCCATCTCGTCCTCGTCGAGATAGCTGAGATTGTAGCGGGCGAAACGCTCGCTTTTCGGGAACAGACGGCTCAGTCCGGAGAGCTTGTAGATGGCCGCCGAGGGTGTCGGAAATGCACGCCGGCAATCCAGTTGCAGGGTGCCATCCGGATTCAGGACCTTGCAACCAGCCGCCCCCACCTGCGGATGTTCATCAAGAAAATCGACCATCGTGCGTAGCGTATCGGGTCGCACGATCGTGTCCGAATTCAGCAACAGCACATGGCGACCCCGGGCCTGGCGGAAGGCGAGATTGTTGGCGCCGGCGAAGCCGAGATTGCTGTCGTTGCAGATCAGCCTCACATGGGGGAAGCGCTCCTCCACCATCTGCTGGGACCCGTCGTGGGAGGCATTGTCGACAACGATGATCTCTACCGACAGATCCGTGGCGGACTCATCGACGGTGCGCAGGGCCTGCTCCATCAGATCGCGCGTATTGTAGCTGGGGATGACGACCGTCAGGTCGAGACTCGGGTCGCCTTCCGGGAACGCGTCATTGACGCGCACCTGTGCGATATCAGCGCTGTGCTGCCCGGTGGTGGTCATCGACGGCGTGAGCCGAACACACGTTGCAGCGAGAACACGAGGATCTGCTTGAGGAACAACGCGTGTTCACGCCAGTTGAGCTTGCTGCTGCTGAATTGTCGGTTTCGGAAGATGAAGGGAATCGATCGCTGCGACTCGTGGTGACCCTTCATGAGGATCTCGAGCAGGATCTTGTAGCCGGATGAGGTCAGGGCGAAATCTTCCGGCAATACCTGCCGACGCAGGCAAAAGAATCCGGAGAGTGGATCCTGTGCACCGGTCAGAACGCGCGCCATACCGACACCGACAACGGAGATCAGCTTTCGATGCAGCGCCCACTTCTCCACGTGACTCGTCTCGCCAAAACGCGAGCCCATCGCCAGATCGTGGTCGCGCAGGGATCGGATCAGCTCGGGCAGAATCTGTGGATCGTGACTCAGATCGGCATCGATAACGCCCAGATGGGGGCGGGTGGACAGATTCCAGCCCTCCATGACCGCTGATCCCAGACCGAGCTTGCCGGCCCGATGGATGACCTGCACCGGGAATCGTTCCCGCAGCGCTTCAGCGGCGGCCCCGGTCCCATCCGGTGAATTGTCGTCGACGATGATCAACTCCGCGTCGATATCATCACACTCCCCGAGAATCCCGAAGATCTCTTCGGCAAGAAGAGCCACATTCTCGCATTCATTGTAGGTCGGCGATACGATGGAAATCTGAATGGGGTCAGGCACAGGTATCGTCCCGTGGGTTCAGGCGTTGGGCAGGAGAGGGCCGAAATCCTGACGGAATGCGGGTTGTTCCGCCAGTCGTTCGAGTCCCTCCTCGAGAGACATCGGTTCACGGCCGATCGTTTGACTGATCCGATCGCTGCGTAATCCAGACCTCAGTGGACGTGTCGCAGCCTGACCGGCATCGGCCGTCTTCATCGACTCGACTTCAGATGCATCCAACCCAAAATAGGCCGCAATCCGTTGTACGAGGGCCAGGCGGGTCATGAAGTCGGATCCACCGAAGTGAAACAAACCGGTCGCGCTGGCCCGCAACAACTCCAGCAACGCCTGGGCCAGATCACTGGCCGATGTTGGATTCCCCCACTGATCGTCGACGATGCGCAAGGGCTCACCCTTCGCCAGCGACTCGATCGGCCAGGTCACCAGATTACGGCGCGCGCCATCAATGTGGCCATACAACCAGAGCGTACGCACGACCAGGCCACGCGTCATGGCCAGCACGGGCGCCTCACTGTCCAGCTTCACACGGCCATAACTCGAGAGGGGGTGTGTTGGATCTGTCTCGACATACGGGCCGGCCTGCCCGTCGAAGACGTAGTCGGTGGACAGGTGGATGAGACTGGCGCCGATCCGTTCACAGGTTTCGGCCAGGACCGTGACCGCATCTGAATTGACGCGCCGGCCGAATTCCGGTTCGGTCTCGCAACGGTCGACATTGGTCAGGGCCGCCGTATGGATGACCGCATCCGGACGACACGCCTCCAGGGCCGAAGACATCATGTCATGCTGTTCCAGGTCGAAGGCCACAACCGGGTGATCGCCAATCTGACCCGGTTCACGGGCACCCCCGACAAACTCGAGGGGTGCATCCGTCTCGGTGGCCAGCAGGGATCGCCCCAGCAAGCCGCGCGCGCCGGTGACAAAGATTCTCATTCGGCCGCCTCCAACTGCAACTGCACCGCCGCTGCACTGCCAAAGGCGCGCAAGGGCTGCCGCTGTGGAACGTGCTGCAACAACTGCCGGGCCATGTCCACGTTTCTGGTCTCCTGATACAGCCGTGCTGCCAGCGCATTGCCACCGGGCATGACATCGTCGGCAAATGGCGTGTGGATCGGCCACCCGCTCAGTGCCTTTGGTGACAACCCGTCCGGTGGCAAGCAGTCGTGGAAGGCACCGATCTGCTCGTCGAAGAGGTGTTCTCGGGTCCAGCGGATCGTGCGCTGGACTGCGGCGGCCCACTCGGGATTGGCGGGCAAAGCTGGTGGACCTTCGGCCTCAAAGGCAGCCTTCAGGGCCAGGCTGACCAGCATCTGGTCGCGGAGCAGCCCCCGGGCGCCCACATCCTTCCCGTCGCGGCGGGCGTGTTGCACCACCCCGTCTGCGTCAACCATACTCGTCAGCGTGTCTGCCGCCCGTCGTCGCTTGTGTCTGATTTCAGCCGAAACAGCTTCTCCCAGTTCGTACAGTGCCCATGTCATATACGCGAGACGATCGACATAGAGTACAGGATCCGTCCACCATTGGCCCGCTGCCAGCGGCAATCGCCGACCGGCAAATCCGCCCATCTCAGCATCATAGAGGCGACCCTTGATGAAACGTAGTAGTTCCTGGGTCGCGTGTCGGTCCCCGGTGGCACTGGACCCCGCCGCGCCGGACAGATGGAAAATCCTCAACAGCCCGGCAACCACGGCTGCGTCGACCTCACGACGGGGCATCTGCCACGACGGCGTCTGCGCGTAGATTCCGGGCCCGTCCTGCATGTCCCACAGATCGCTGGCCAGAATGGCATCCAGTGTTCGGCGCAGCATCCTGCCCGCATCTGACCCGCCCCGCGCTACCTGATAGTGATGGAGAAATCGCAGCAGCGCTGCCTCCGGATGTTTGTCAGGGCCACCGAAACCGCCATACACCGCGTCGAAATCTTCTCCCGCCGCTGCCATGACCTGTGCCGGATCGATCGGGCCCCGGGTGACTGACCCAGGCCGTATCCGGGCCGCCACAACATCCGGCCGCTGATCCAGATGAGCGAGCATACGCAGGAGAAAGGTGCGCACGCGATCCGGTGAAATATCGGGTGCCCGCGCGACCAGTGCACCATCGGATCTGACCACGGCCAGACAGGGCCAGCCGCCGCCATAACGTCGGTCGATTTCCGGGTGCAACCACGGATCGACACGAACCGGCACGAAGCGCTCCTCCGCCAGGGACCGCACCAGTTCATCTTCACCAGGCAACAGTCCGTCCGCACCAGCCGTCGCCACATACACCAGCAGGGGCCGCCCGAGTCGCTGCGCCTCGGCGATGGTCGCCGCCGACCATGGCCGCCAGCGCAGGGGACCATCATCGGAAGGATAGTCGGTGACCGGAGAGACCGGCGCAGAATCCGTCGCCTGAGCCGGTAACGTCTGATCCGTTGACACCGGCGGCGGCGGCTCCTGACCACAGCTGCACAACAGCAGCCACAGTGTGCCCCAACGGCACAGAGCCGGGCGCCAGGCGAGACCTCCGATGGGAGAGAAAGTGGGCGTCAACGATGTCGATCCAGGATGGATGAGTTCAGAGGGCAAGCCGCTTCAGATCCACGAAAAGCCTGATTCAATATATTACGGCCCATCGACACGTCGAAAAGCGGCACTCATCGTAAAGAGGAAGACGAAGGATGATGGATCCACTGGAGCGCAAGGTGCTGGGCAGTACGGGACTGGAAGTGACGCGCCTCGGACTCGGTTGTGCCGCCCTGGGGGGACTCTATGGTGATATCCCCGACGAGCAGGCCTACGCTGTGGTTCAACGAGCCCTGGATCTGGGTCTCAATCTATTCGACACGGCACCCTTGTATGGAGCCGGCAAGAGCGAAATCCGCATCGGTGAAGTACTCAAGACCATTCCGCGCGACAGCTTTGTCCTCTGCTCGAAGGTAGGGCGCGTCCTGGAGCCGGTCACCGAAAAGGACAAGGACGATGGAACGGACATCTTTGGCGATCTGCCCCCCTTCCGACCGGTCTTCGACTTCAGTTACGATGGCGTCATGCGGTCTTTCGAGGAAAGTCTGAAGCGATTGCAGCTGGACCGCATCGACGTCCTCCATATCCACGACCCCGACGCCAACTACCGGGAGGCGATCAGGGGTGCATATCCCGCCATCGCCAAGCTGCGCGAACAGGGACTCATCTCAGGCGTGAGTGCCGGGATGAACCAGTGGGAGATGCTGTCTGCCTTTGCCCGGGCCGGTAATTTCGACTGCTTTCTGCTGGCCGGACGCTACAGCCTGCTGGAGCAAAGCGCCCTCGACGACCTGTTGCCACTGTGCCAGGAAAAGAATATCGGCATCCTCGCCGGTGGCACCTACAACAGCGGCATTCTGGCCAAAGGCGCCAAGGCAGGCGCCAAGTACAACTACGGCGATGCCCCTCCTGAGATCATCGAACGGGCTCAACAACTGGAAGCGGTCAGTGAACGGCACGGTGTCGACATCAAGGCCGCTGCCTCGCAATTCGCCCTCGCCCACCCGGTGATCACGGCCATCATCCCCGGTACACGGCAGCCTGATCGCGTGACGGAGAATTTTGAGTTGCTGAAGGTGAAGATCCCGGCAGATTACTGGGCCGAACTGCGCTCGGAGGGACTCATCCACCCGGAAGCACCCGTCCCCGCAGGAGACTGATTCAGCCCGGCGTACCCAGGTGGTGCGCCAGGATCGCTGCCAGCGCCTGATGATGGGCATCGACTCGCTGCTGCAGAGGCAGGCAGGTCGGGGTTTCCGTCGTCACTTTGTGGTCGGTATGATCCCGGAGCAGAATGAGTGGCAATCCGTCGCCGCGGCGTAGACGTTCGACGCTGTCATCGGCATGGATGACGGCGTGGTCGGCGGGCCAGCCATCGATCTCAACAGCTTCGCTCAGAGGACACACGTCAGCGACCTGATCCACCACCTGGGGCCCGATGTAGTCGGCGCCCCGGCGGTGCTCGTACAGATAGAATCCCGTCGCCTCCCAGTCTTCGTGGAAATCGACGATCACTTCCCAGCGGCGCCCCTGCAGAAAGTGCCGCAGAATGGTGACCTCCGGCACATCGTGGCGATCGAAGGCCCAGTTCACGTCGATGCCTGCTGCGTTCTCCCGCGTGTTCAGGCACCAGCCTGTCGGGTTCGTGCACGGCAGGATGTCCACACTGGCCGCATCGAGATAGTGTTCGGGGAATTGTTCCAGTAACTGCAGCATCGCCTCCACCGAAGCGGGCTCATCGCCGTGGGTGCCGGCGATCACCAGCACCCGCCGCTGCTGGAATCTGCCGAGGCTGAGGTGCATCAGAGGCACCGGTGGGGCCTCGCCATGGGAGACCTCGCCCAGGACCTGTAAGCGCGCCTCGTGAACCAGCAATTCGGGCCTGGCAGCGGCAACCTCAAGACGGTGCATCAGGTCGTCGATATTTCGCGATTCATCCAGCGATTCGTTCAGTGATTCATCTGGTGCAGGCATCGATCTCTTCAAGGTCCGGGCGGGAGGTGGCGGCGAGTGCGGTGAATATAGCCCGGCCTCTGACTCACGACCCCGATCGCTTGCCGCCGACTGGGACCCTTGGTAGCTTGCCGGCCGGAATCTGAAATCCCCTCTTTGCCCTGGATTGCCGGTGGCGCGCCCGAATCTACTCTACATCCACTCCGACCAGCACAGCCCCTTTGTCATGGGCTGCGGCGGCGACAAAATCGTCTCCACACCGCACCTGGATCGACTCGCTGCCGAGGGTGTCACGCTCGATGCGTGTTACTGCCCCTCTCCGGTCTGCGTGCCGTCGCGCATGGCAACGCTGGCCGGGCGTTACCCGAGCGATAACCAGGTGTGGACGAACAGCCACATGTTGGATTCGGCCATCCCCACCCTGGCCCATGCCATGGGTGCCGGTGGATATTCACCGACGCTGATCGGCCGCATGCACGCCGTGGGTCCTGACCAGCTGCACGGTTACGTCGAGCGCCTGGTGGGCGACCATGGTCCCAACCAACTCGGTGGACGGGGTGCCGATCACGGCGATCTCTCCGGCACAGCAGGTCCGGCACGCGTCAGCCTGACCAAGTCCGGTGCCGGCCAGAGTGCCTACCAGGTCCACGATGAGGATGTCACGGTCGCCACCGTCGATTGGCTCAACCGGCACGGTGTGCAACGACGCGCCGGGCAGACCGACGAACCTTTCTCGTTGTCGGTGGGATTCATGTTGCCCCATCAACCCTTTGTGGCACGCGCTGAGGACTACGCCCGCTACGCCGGCCGTATCAGCATGCCCCGCACACCGGAGCCGTTCTCGCCGCACCTGCACCCGCACCTGCGCGCCTGGCGCGAGGGCTGCCAGATCACCGAGGTCCCCGACGAGGAGGTCCTGCGCGCCCGAGCCGCCTACTGGGGTCTGGTCGATCGCATGGATCAGCTCATCGGGCAGATCCTGGAAGCCCTCGAGCGCAACGATCTGCTCGACAACACCCTCATCCTGTATACATCCGATCACGGTGAGCAGGTGGGCGAACACGGCCTGTGGTGGAAACAGACCTTCTACGAGGATTCAGCCCGCGTCCCCGCCATCCTGTGGTGGCCGGGACAGTTGCCGGCAGGAACACGCAGCGCTCGGGTCTGCAGCAGCCTGGACCTGAATGCGACCCTGCTGGAAGCACTGGATTGTCCGTCGCTTCCCGCATCGCGCGGTCGCCCCATGCTGAATCTGCTCCGGAATGAACCGCAGGCACTGTCTGCCTGGGAGGACATCGCCTTCTCGGAATTCTGCCTCGACCGGGCGGGTGCTGCCGGGCCCGTGGGCGAGGCGGGGATCTATCAGCGCATGATCCGCCACGCAGACTGGAAGCTCAACTACTACCACGGCCAGCCCGCCCAGTTGTTCAACCTGCGCGAAGATCCACGCGAGACCACCGATCGGGTTAACGATCCGGCGTGTGCGCAGATCGTGGCCGAGCTGACCGGCCGCGTTCTGGATGGCTGGGATCCGGAGGCCATCTCCACCCGGATGGCCGAATTGCGCCAGGATCGAGAGATTCTGGCCAGCTGGGGACGTCAGACACAGCCGGCCGATGCCTATCGATGGGATCTGCGTCCGGAGATGGACTACCTCGACCCGATGAATCCCAACGACCAAGAGCTGCCAACATGAGCCTGGAAGTTTTCGACGTTCGTCACGACCTCAAGAATCTCTTCGTGTCACCCCAGATCCGGGCTCGCTTCATGCAGATGCAGCCGGGCGAGGTGTCCAAGTGGCACAGTCACGACCTGGGCCACGAAATCTTCCTCGTCCTCAAAGGCAAGGCCCTGTTTGAGATCGGCGACGAGAGTGAGGAACTGGAACCCGGCCAACTGTGCGTCGCCAACGTAGATCAGCCCCATCGCGTGACCGTGCTGGGTGATGAACCGATGACGATGTATCTGTCGGTGACACCCCACGTGCAACCGACACACACCTTCCTCGACCGCGATGGCGAACGCCTGCCCACGCGGTTCATGCCGTCCTCCGCCTACGATGTCGACACCGACACTCGTACACCCATGGAAGAGCTGATCAATCGTTTCGTCGATATGTCTGACGAATTCTCTCAGATGGTGCAGACTGCCGCCCAGGAACAGCGCATGACGGGCGCCCGTCTCACACGGGCCCTGTCATCGAACAATCTGGATGCCGTCGATTCACAGCGGGAGGCGATGTGGTTCGCTCTGTATCGGGTGTACCACAAACTCGATGAACTCACCAGTCTGTGGAACACGGTGGCACCGCGGGCAGGCCGGGTGAAGTAGGCGAGCCGACACGCGTCGCTGTGCGCGGCAGATTCACCCAGGTGCTGATGCCACGGTCGCCGGCATCAGCTCGAACGGAAGAAGAACTCCCTCGCCGTCCCGCCCAGGATCTGCTCACGATCATCCTGTGAGAGGGAATCGAGTCCTTCAGCGATCAGCCCCACACTGGCGGCATAGGTGAAGGGCGGTTGGACCTGATACGGTGCGTCACTTGCCCACATGAGTCGTTGCGGTCCGAAGGCATCCACCACACGCCCGATCAGATCCCGCAGATCGTGGTAGGGCTCCGTCTTGTCGCCCAGGGCATAGAAAGCCGACACCTTCACCATCACCTGCTCGAAACGTGCCATGTCACACAGGGCCTCGACATGATCTGTCTGGACCGGCCCACGCCCCCCCACCAGACACAGGTGATCGATGAGGATGGGGGTATCGGGGAATTGCTCACAACGGCGAGCAAGCGCCGGTAGACCTTCCGGTGTGACCAGAGGGCAGATCGCCAGGCGATCCTCGGCGCCGGCTTCGAACATGCGTGCATAGCCATCCCCATCGCACCATGTGGGCAGCGGCTGATCACGCGGCGCCACGCGAAATCCATAGACACCCTTGGAAGCCAACTCCCGCATCTCCCGTTCAGGCGCGGCGCCTTTCACATCCACGACGCCGATGCCGCCGAAGACACCGGGGTGATCGGCCATGGTCTTGAGCATGTAACGATTGTCGGTGCCGTAGTAACTCATCTGCACCAGGACGACGCGATCCACACCACAGGGATTGGCGTGGCCCAGGATATCGGCCGCGTGGAATGTGCGCGGCTTGGCATCATCCGGATCGTGACCGGCGGCAAATGGATAGGTCTCGTAATCATCCGTCCACACGTGTACGTGTGCGTCTATGTATCCCATCGCTCGAGTATCCTGTGGTGAGGGTGTTTCATGTCAGGGACTTCCCCGGCCCGTATACTCTTATCAACCGACGCGGATCGCGTCGGCAGATTCCAGATGAAAGAGTGGAAGACCTTGAGTGACATTGTAGATGCCGCTGTAACCCAGATCGCCGCAGGACAGCCGGTGATTCTGGTCGATTCGCAGGACCGTGAGAATGAAGGCGATCTCGTCCTTGCCGCCCAGTTCATCGACACCGAACGGGCTGCCACGATGATCCGCTCCGGAGGACTGTTTCTACTGGCCGCCGAGGCGGTGCTGTTCGAGCGACTGCAGTTGCCGCTGATCGAGCCGCGACATGCAGATGCCGACACACCCCGCATGGGCGTTGCCTTCGATGCCCGCCATGGGATCACGACGGGGATCAGTGCCCGCGATCGCACGCGGACCGTGCAGTGCGCCATCGATATGACCAGTGGCCCTGATGATATTGTGCTACCCGGCCACATCTTTCCACTGAGCGAACACCCAGATGGGCTGGCTGGCCGCCAGGGACATACCGAGGGTGCCGTCGCCCTGATGCGACTGGCGGAACTGTTCCCGGCAGCCGTCATGTCCGAGGTCCTGCGCCCCGATGGTGATGTGGCGCGCCGTGATGAACTGGACGTGTTGTCCCGGGAGCAGGGCTGGCCCATCATCGATATCCCGTCACTGGTGACCGCCTCGCTCGACCGCTAGGGAAGTTCAGAAAACTTCCACGTCCACCTGGGCACCACTGGCCGAGGCGGCACGTGCGGCATCACACACGGCCTGGACACGGAATCCCATGAAGCCGTCACAGATCGGCTCACGTCCCTGGTCGGCCGCATCGACGAGATCCTCGATCATCGGCTGATCGAAGTGGGGCGCTGCCAGCGGTGTCACCTCGATCCGTTCGACACCACCAGGGGTCTCCAATTCGATGTGATCGCCGCCAAATTCCAGGCTCTGGATCAGGATCCGCCCGTCAGCACCATCGACCTGGGCAAAGTCACGACGCGGTTTAGACGTCATGATCGTCGAGTGCACACCGATGCGACCATCATCAAAACGCAGGAGAATCGCGTCGGTATCGTCCACCTGCCAATCGTGATGGACGGTGTCGATCATGGCACTGACCGCGACCGCTTCGGCATCGGCCAGATTTAGCAGGACCTCGAGCCGGTGCACGGCCATCTCCATCAAGGCACCACCGATCCCCGGCTCCATCTGCCAGGCACCGGAGCTCAGGTCTCCCCAACCACTGTAGTGGGTTCGCACGCAAACCGGTTTTCCAATGGCACCGGCGGCGATGAGACGTTTCGCCTCCACAACCTGCGGAAAGACCCGACGCCGGTATGCCACAGCCAGACGGACACCTGCAGTCTGGCAGGCCTCGATCATCTCCCGACACTCACCCCGATTGCGGGCCATCGGCTTTTCGCACAACACGTGTTTGCCCGCCGCCGCCGCTGCCAAGGTGTAGTCGCGATGAGTATCCGGCGGTGTCGACACGATCACAGCCTCGATATCGGGATCCGCAATCAGGTCCTGCGCCGAATCGTAGGCTCGACAACCACCGAAATCGGCGGCAAAGGCCTGCGCACCCGCCAGGTCGCGACGACAGACGGCGACCAGATCGGTTTTCGCCGAATTCATCAGGCTTGGGGCGAAGGAATTGCGCGCGATCGAACCACATCCAATGATGCCGAATTTCATGAGCTGGAATCCCTTTGTCATGTTGGCTACGTTGCCCGTACTGCTGACATGCTGTTGAGCGTGTGCCCGCCACAGCGCCCGTCTTCTGGTCGATATCGTCCGGCACCATCCACTCCGAGGAGGTACCCGTGGCCAAATCCGTCTTCATGCTGCGTCACTCTGCAGGCTTCGAGCACAGCTACCTGCCCGACGCGGAGGTCGCCCTCAAACAGCTCGGCAAGATCGAGGGTTGGCAGGTCACGACAACCCACCAACTGCAGGCGCTGACTGCCCAGCGGTTGGAAGACACGGACTTGCTGGTTTTCGCCACGACGGGCAATCTCGCTCTAGATGAGGAGCAGAAGCAAGCCGTCATCGCCTATGTAGAAGGAGGGGGTGCCTTCTTCGGTATCCACAATGCCACGGACACCGGGTACGACTGGCCCGAGTATGGCCGCATGATCGGTGGCTACTTCGATGGACATCCCTGGCATCAGCAGGTGGGGATCATCGTGGAGGATGTCGCTCATCCGGCCACGCGCATGCTCGGCGAACGTTTCGAGGTGACGGATGAGATCTACACCTTCAAGGAATGGGACCGGGAGGCGACACACGTGCTGATGCGGATCGACAACAGCACCGTCGACACCAGCAAGGGCAATCGGCAAGATGAGGACTACGCCATGGGATGGTGTCACAGCTTCGGCCAGGGTCGGGTCATCTACAGCGGCCTGGGGCACCCGGACGAATTGTGGACACAGCCCTGGTTCCGGCAGCACATCCGTGGTTGCATGTGCTGGGCCCTGGGTCTGGAAGACTGACCGAAACGACTGTGGTTCAGTCCTGTGCCCTGAGCAGGGCTTCAGCCATCTGATCGAGGACGTATGGCTTGCGGACCACACCCCGGAAGCCGTGCTCCTCGAACCGCGCCATGACCGGATCATTGGAGTAGCCACTGGAAACGATGGCGCGAGCCTGCGGATCCAGTTCGTGCAGTGCCTTCAGCGTCTGCGCCCCACCCATGCCACCCGGAACCGTCAGATCCAGCACAACAACATCGAAGGGATCGGCCGCCATCGCCTCCTGATACAACTGCACCGCCTCGTCTCCGGTTGAGGCAAAAGCGCTGCGATACCCCAGATGTTTGAGCATGCGCTCGAGGAGATGGCAGATCTCTTCTTCGTCATCCATCACCAGGATGCGACCCTGGCCGCCTGAAGGGGCGGGTATCGTCGCCGTGGCCACCTGCTTGGGTGCAGTCGTCGCCGTCGGCAGCAGCATGGTGAAGGTGGTACCCTGTCCCACGGTAGAGTCTACCCGCAGGTCACCGCCGTGTTGGCGAACAATCGCATAGGCCGTGGCCAGCCCGAGGCCACTGCCACGCGCCTTGGTCGTGAAGTAGGGCTCGAAGATCCGCTCCAGGACATCAGGCCGAATTCCACTGCCGATGTCACGAATATCGATCTGCACCATCTGTCGAGCCGTCGAATCAGCTGGATCCAGATTGCGCGCCTCGATCCACAGACGCCCCCCCTCTGCCATCGCCTGATCGGCATTGATCGCGAGATTCTGGATCACCTGCGTCAGTTGACCCGGATCTCCGTCGACGCCGGCCAGATCCGCCGCCAGATCGAATTCGACACTCACATTCGAGCCACGCAGTACGAAGGTCGCCGCCTCCTCGATCAGGTCGCCGATCTTCACAAATTCCCGTACTGGTTCGCCGCCGCGGGAGAAGGTCAGCAACTGCTGCGTCAGTCGGGCCGCCTGCATGGCCGCCTTCTCCGCCTCTTTGACCAGGCGCTTGAGCGACTCGGAACCCGCCGCTTCCAACCCCGCCAGCGACAGGTGACCGGTAATGGCTGTGAGGATATTGTTGAAGTCATGGGCGATGCCGCCGGCCAGCACACCCAGAGACTCGAGCTTGTCGGCGCGCGCCAGATCCTGCTCCGCTTTGCGCTGCAGCGTGACGTCCTGGAACACGAGGACGACACCGATGATCTGCCCCTCGGGATCGCGGATCGGCGCACTCGAGTCCGCCAACACGCGTTCGGATCCATCCCGTGACAACAGCAAGACCGCCTGTCCCAGCGTGACGGTCTGCCCCTCGTCGATCACACGCGCCACCGGGCTCGAACAGGGTTGGCGTGTATCGAGATCGACGATGCGGAAGACGGTGTCCAGCAACTCTCCCTGCGCGTCGGCCTGCGACCAGCCCGTGAGACGCTCTGCCGCCTCGTTCAGCAATTCGACCCGACCCTGCGCGTCAGTGGAAATCACGCCGTCGCCGATACTACGCAGGGTCACCATCAGGTGTTCACGCTGCGCCGCCATCCGTGCCAGATCATCGGTGCGGCGAAAAGCATCCGACAAGGCTGCCGCCAACTCGGAGACGAGGGCGACATCATCTTCGGAGAAGGCCTCCGGCCGCAGGCTGTTGATGGCCACCGTGCCGTGCGAGAAGGGCACATCGAGGACGGACCGAATCGGTATGCCGTAATTGTCCCGGAGGACCTCACACTCATCGTAGAGATCTTCAGCTTCCAGGTCTGGGCGATAGACCGGTACCGCGTTCTTCCAGAACCCCAGCAGGAGATCGTCGGCTCGGATCTCGGGCGTCGGGACATTGTCGGCGCGCGTCTGCGCGTAGATGTGGACGCGGTCGTGCGAGCGTATGTCCACCAGATTCAGTCCGAAGTGATCGAAGGCCACACCGAGGGACCGCAGACTCGTACGGGCCAGCTCGATCAGGCTGTCGATCTCCTGGCTGCTCTGCATGCGCCAGACTTCTTCGCGCAGTCGTTCGATGACCTGCCGCTGTCGTTCCTGCCGCTTGCGATCACCGATATCGCGCGCCACGGCGCAGATCGCCTCGCGCCCACCATACTCGATGAGGGTCAGACTCACATCGACGTCGATCAGATGTCCGTCGTGGTGGTGATAGCGGCGCTCGCCAAGGATCGTGCTGCCCTGCTGGATCAGTCGGGCCAGATTGGCCTCGACACTGGATCGATCGTGGGCGACCAGATCGTAGACGGAGATGCCCACCATTTCGCCCTCGTCGTACCCAAGTAATTCTCTGCAGGCGCGATTGCATTCCACGATCTGCTGCGTCTCCCGATCGATGAGGACGACGGCATCGGCAATCTGGCTGACCGTGGCACGGTAGCGCTGTTCGCTCTGGCGCAGGGCATCGATATCGGCGAGACGGTCGAAGGCCTCCGACAGGACCTGGGCCATCTCCTGCAGGATCTCGATGTCCATATCGTTGAAGGCATGGGGCCGTGAACTGTTGACGGCCAGCGTGCCGTAGGCAAAGGGCACATCGATGACACTTCGCACCCGTCGATGGAACAGACCCTCAATCTGGGAGGCCTCAGTGAATTCGTCTTCCTGCATCAGATCACGGCGGTAGGCGATCTGGCCCTCTCGCCACAACTGCAGAACGATGTCAGATCCGTCACCGTAACCGGTCGGCCGCCACGTCCCTTCTGCGGTCATACTGTGGAATTGCACGTTGGGCGGATCACTGCTGCCATCGACCAGATTCACCCCGCAATCATCGATGGGCAGCCCCAGGTTGTGCAAACCCGCCTGCACGGCCACCATCACGCGTTCCATGTCGTCGGCGCCCTGCATCCGCCAGATCTCGTCCCGCAGTCGCTGGGACAACTGCTGGCGTCGCTCTCGGAGCACCTCAGCCGTCACATCCTCACGCAGGATGATCGCCCCCTTGAGCCGACCGCCCTCGTCGAGGATGACCTGACCACGCACCTCACCCCACACGAGGTGACCATCCTCCAGTTGTCCCTCCCACTGCAGATGTTGGGGCTGGTGTTCATTGAGCAGCCGTTCGATGAAGGAGGCGAACACCTGCTGCGGTACATGCATGCCAGAGAAATCTGTCACCGGACGCCCGATGCGGTCTTCTCGGCGCAGATCGCGGCCCAGGTCTCTGGCCCAATCGAGGAAGGCCTGATTCACATCGACGATCAGACCGGCCGCGTCGATGAGCGTCGCCGGCAGGGGGATGGAAGAGAAGACAGCCCGGTAATCCATCTCAGCTCACCGATCCGGTCAGGGCCTGCTTCGAGTCGTGGATCGGTTCGTAACCGAAGGCGGCCCGGGCACGGGCACAGGACAGGGGTGACGCACAGCCCTTCAGCTCATCGCGGATGACGGCGGCCGGTAGATATCGGGTGGCCAGATCACGAGTCGGCTGATCGATGACGGTGTTGGCAGCGGTGATGTTGTAGATCCCGGCTGGCGCATCCGACTCCAACGCGAGGCGGCAAGCCATCGCGGCATCGCGTGCGTCGGTGCGTGTCCACAACAGGCCGGTGTCGCCCTCCGGCGCCGCCCGAATGTGCCGAATCTGATCAGGCAACTCGTCAGGAGCCCGTACGCCCATGATTCGGAAGCTGAGCACGGGCAGCCCATACCGATCGGTGACGTAGGCGGCAGCCGCTTCACCGGCCGTCTTGGAAAGTGCGTAGCTGTTGAGGGGACGCAGAGGGTGATCTTCGTCGACGGGCAGATATTCGGGTGCGTGTCCGGCAAAGCCGTAGACCTGCGCGCTGGAGGCAGACACGACGCGACGCACACCCAGTTCGGCGCAAGCTTGCAGAACGTTGAACGTACCAGTCACATTGTCACCATAGGTGCGCGGATCGGGCACGACGCCGGCGTTGGCCCAGGCCCCCATGTGAGCGACGGCCTCGACACCGGCAAGGCTCGCGTAGACCTGCCCTGCATCGGTGAGATCCACCTGCAGATGCCTGGACCCGGGTTCGGCGCCGCGCACGACATCAGCACCGATCACCTCGTGTCCGGCGGCGACCAGATCACGTACAACATGGCGGCCGATGCGGCCGGCGCTGCCCGTAACGAGGATCTTCATGAAGCCCTTCGCCGCTTGAGACCACACCTACTGTATGAGAGGCAGAATCTCATGGCTTTCACCGCAGATGCCACCCGCTCGGGATCACGTTGGGTCTTGGGGACCGCAGTCGCAATTATCCTCATCTCAGCAACCATCATTCTGGGGCAACCCGCACACGATGATGCGGGCCAGGCCTGGAACCGGCGCTATGAACGTGAAATGTACGTGTATGGAAAAGAGCCGGTCGACTTCCTGCCCCTCGTCATCGATCGCCTGCCGCGCGGTCGGGCGCTGGTGCTGGCCGCCGGCGAAGGACGCAATGCCGTCTACCTGGCACAACAGGGATTCGACGTCACCGCCGTCGATGTCTCCTCAACAGGCCTGCAGAAATGCCTGACACTGGCAGCTGAGCGGCAGGTCTCCGTGCAGACGATCGTGGCCGATCTCGACACCTTTGACCTGGGAACCGAGCGCTGGGATCTGATCACCAACTTCTACTACCACGATTCAGCATTGTATGAACGGATCATGGCGGCGTTGACGCCTGGCGGCTTCTTTGCCTTGCAGAATTTCGCCCTCGACCAACTCACCACCCACCGCTTCGGCCCACGCAGCCCGGACTGGCTGGTCTCCCCCAATGCCTTGACAAAGGCATTCGCCGACTGGCGGATCCGACATTACGAGGACCGCATCGTCGAACTGAACGAGGGCATGCACCGGGGCCCGGGCGCCATCGTCAGATTGCTGGTGGAAAAGGCCGTCGTCGTCCCGCTGGCACCAGGTGACTGACATCCTCTCATGACCTGTCGGGGTCGTTGACTGAAGGACGTCGATCCGTTGGATTGGGAGTCGGCGGGACTTCGCCGCCGACAGCTCACGCGCCCGTCTGAACCTCGGGGGGTGGCGTCCGCTGTGCCAGTTCCTGGTCGATGATGAACTGACCCGTGCGATCATCACCGACGAAGGTCATCTTGTCGACAATCTCCTTGGCCGTTGCCTCTTCCTCGACCTGCTCGGTGACAAACCATTGCATGAAGGCATGCGTCGGGTGGTCACCTTCAGTGGTGGCCAGGGCGACGAGATTACCGATCTGTTCGCTGTTGTAGCGCTCGCTCTGTAGAGCAGACTGAAATCCATCCAGCGCCGTCTTCCAGCCGGTTTCGGGCGCCTCGATCGGCAGCATCTTCACCACCCCATCACGGTCGTGGAGATAGTCGAAAATCTTCATGCCATGGGCGCGTTCTTCCTCATGCTGAAGCCGCATCCAATGCGCACAGCCCTTCATGTTCAGCTGTTCGAAGAACGATGACAGAGCCAGATACTGATGGGCTGAGGCGAATTCGACGTTGATCTGGCGATTGAGCGCATCCTGCATGGATTGCGTGAGCATTTTACTGTCCTTAGGCGTTTTCGGCGGCCTGCCGCAGTTGGCGACTGCGCAGGTAGAATTCTTCGAGTTGCATCTCTCGCAGGAAGACGAATCCACGCGTGCCACGTATCAGGGCACTCGGGTGTTCGTGAAACCATTCCCGTCCAAGGCAGGTCTTCACCTTCTGATACTGTTCGACCTGCACACGTTGGGCAAGCTCTGAAAAGGGACCATCGTGTTCAGGACTCGGGAAGGAAGCTTCGGCCTGCGAGATGAAGCTGTTGATGAAGGCATTGTGCATGATGGCGAACATGTTCAGTGACACGGGAACGAAGATATTCGCCTCACTGGGGTGGAATCGATACCAGACATTACGGTAACCCCAGACCTTGATGTCCGATCGACCGGAATCCTGTTCATAGTGGCGCAGACCTTCGGCAATCGACTGCAGCACTTTGTAGTGTGTATCCGGTCCACTGGCTTCCGGATCCAGGGCCACACTGACCACATCCGGCTGGGTCCGCTCCAGCAGCCCCAGGACCGGCAGCACGTCCTTCTCCACCGTCGGTTCGGGTGTGAAGATGTCACCGGTGTAGAATCCAAGCCGCAGGTGCAGAACACTGGAGCAGTCCCAACCGAAGTATCCCCAGATGCATTCGGCCTCCCACTCACGACACATGCTCTTGAGGTGCTGCACATCGTCGGAGTCTTTCTGTCCCGGATAACGACTGGCAAGGTAAGCCGTCAGTGCATCGATACGGGTCTGAACCGCCTCACGATCACGATCACCATAGATGGAGATCAGATTGCGCAGAAATCGTCGGGCCGCACCTTCGTTGCGCATGTCGGCATCGGCTGCCGCAACACCGTCCAGATACTGCCAGACGTCGCGCTTGCGACCCTGGGTGGATTCCGGCTCGAAGTACCCGTCCTCGAGAAGCTGCCCGAAGTCATCCGTCGGCAACAAGCGCCGCAGGTGTTCGACGTGACCGGTGATGAAGTCATTGGTCACGGCTGTAAAACCACCGGTGAGGCAGGCGAAGGTGTGCGTATTGGTGGCGTCGCGCACGTGACGGACGATGTAGGGCAGATACCCCAGCATCAGGTCATCGTGATGGGGTTCAGTATGCAGGAAACGCGTGTCGGAAAGGGTCCCCATGCCCCGCTCGATCTTGGCGATCAGTCCGTCACGCACCTGGGCAGCCAGCTGGGGCAGATCCTCCGGCCGCCTCAGCAGAAGGGCTGACGTCTCGGCATCGGCGGCGGCATCATCCGCGGTCAGATCGATAAGCTTCTTGCGACACTTGACCGCCAGATCGACCAGGATGCGCTCGGCCATCTCGTCATCGACATGATCGGCCGTCTCCACCGCGACGCGGCGGCGCTCCCCCATGTGTTTGGCGGCGCCCGTGGTAATATAGAAGCGGGCATTGGGCAATTGCTGCAGAGACGTGGCCGGGAAGTCGATGTGAGGCGGGTGCTGCACACCCTGGGCCACGATCTGCGCCTTGGCTTCCCCGGCGGCGATAATGATGGCCGTACAATCGTGGCGGGCGGCGATGGTTCCCAACCCGATGGTGATCACGAGTCGTTTACGCGAGATCTCCATGCCACCCAGGTCACCGGCGGCGGCGGCCTGGGTTTCGTAGTTGACTTCGGTGAGGCGCGTCGTGGAGCGATGGTCGGAACCACGCACATTGAAGCCGATGTGGCCGTCCGGGCCGATGCCACCCAGGAAGAAACCGATCCCCCCCAGCTGGCCGATACGGTCCTCGTACTCCTGGCACCATTGGTCGATGCGCCCCAGTGTTTCCTTGCGCTGCTGCTCGAGATGATTGACCGGTGCCCGATATCTCAGAATCAGATCCACGACACCCGACTCGCCCCAGACACTGTGCAGTGTCTGGCCCGGCAGCAGACCGATCTCGCGGCAATTCATCAACAGGGCGCGCTCCGGGTCCAGGCCAAAGCCCCGGAGATAGAAGCGCTTCACGTAGGCGTGGAAGCTGTTCGCCTGACTGGGCTCAATCGGATAGAACTCGTCGATCTGCACGAAGTGCAGTCCGTCCAGACGCGGCTTGCGCGTGGGGTCGATCCGGGCCGCCTCGAGTTGCGCCTGCGTATCACCCGACTCCCAGTCCCCCAGCAACCGCTGTACCCATTTGATGAAGTGTTCCGGTGTCTTGCCCGTCGGCAGACAGACAGCTCCCTCGGGATGGTCCTGCACCCACTCGATGAAACGCATGGCCGCCAGTCTCCCCAAGGCAGGGAAGTTGTCGACCATGACCGTGGGAATCTTCTCCAACGGCGGATACGATGCATCGAAGGCAGATTCTTCGACGGCAGCCTGTTCGACGGGGGTCAGTCGGTCCATCAGTCCCTGAGAGCCTGAGATGGGGGCAGAAAATGCGACGGCGCCGGTCTCCCCTTGCGGGACGACCGGCGCCGAGGCGGTGCGTTGACTGCTGTGGTCAACTGTCCTTGCGATTGGCGTACTGCTCGGGCAGATGCTGCTTGACCTGCTCGGCCAACTCGTCATCAGTGATCGCACTCATGCGCGAGTGGACCTCATACTGGTCCATCACCCAGCGGGCCACCTTGTGGACTTTGATTTTCGACAACTTCTGATCGCCCTCGAGGCCGAGGAATGTGTTGACCCACAGCGCGATCCCGTCGACACCGGACTTGTCGGTGATCGACACACGCGGCGGCCGACCGAACAGCGTCGTCGTATCAAAGATGTTGTAGATCCGCTCGTCGGAGCGCAGGCCACCGGCGTGGATCCCGGCACGGGTCGTATTGAAGTCTTTCCCAACGAAAGGATAGTTGGGGGCAATATCGACACCGATGGACCGCATATAGTCGGCGATCTCCTGGATCATCATGGTGTCGATTCCGCACAGATCCCCGTGCAGGGAGATGTATTCGATCAGCGCGCCTTCCAGCGGCGGATTGCCGGTACGCTCGCCAAACCCGAAGAGCGTCGAGTTGAGAGCATTGCAGCCATACAACCAGGCCGTGACCCCATTGATGTGGGTCTTGTGGAAATCGTTGTGACCGTGCCACTCGAGACACTCGTGCGGCAGACCCAACTCCTGGGTCATGGCGTGGACGAGTTTGGGAATCGATCGCGGCAGTGCTGCACCCGGCGTGGGCACACCAAAACCCATGGTATCACACAGGCGGATCTTCACATGCAGATCCGGTGAGACCTGCTCGGAGCGGCGAATCAATTCACTGACGTACGGCTTGACGAAACCATCGATATCGGCGCGGGTAACATCCTCCAGATGGACACGTGGACGAATCCCGGCCTCCCAGGCGGCCTCGACGATTTCGATATAGTCGTCGAAGGCCTTCTTCCGATCCTTCTTCAACTTGTAGAAGATGTGGTAGTCAGAAGAAGGTGTGAGCACACCTGTCTCCTTCACTCCCGCTTCCTTCACAAGTCGAAAATCACCCTTGTCGGCGCGAATCCATGACGTCACTTCCGGATACTTGTGCCCCAGAGCGCGGCACTCATCCAAGGCCTTGCGGTCGTTGGCGGTATACAGGAAGAACTCGGTCTGGCGGATGACACCGTTGGGACCGCCCAGCTTTGCCAGCATGTCGTACAACTTGACCTGCTGTTCGACCGTGTAGGGAGGTCGCGCCTGCTGGCCATCGCGGAAGGTCGTATCCGTGATGACGAGATCCCGCTTCAGTGCTTCCTGGGGATCGAACTTCACTACTTCGCCGTTGATTTCTTCGTAGATCGGTGATTCGTAGACGATCCGCGGGGGACGGCTGTAGTCGAACATGTCGTCGAGCGTATTGGGCTCGTCGACTTCTACCAGTGGCTTGGGAGTTGGAGCCATGATCTTCCTCCGTGTGGCGTTGGCGCGTCGTGCGCGCAGGCTGTGCTCAGGCTGAACTCAGGTTGAGCACAGGCTGGACATTGGCTGGATTCTTACTGGATTCAGTCGAGATAGCGCCCGATGAACTCGATGGCGTCACCCACGTTCTGCACTTCGAGAGCTTCGTCTTCGTCCATCTCGATATCGAATTCTTCCTCGAAGCCCGCCATCAGTTCGACGGACTGTACCGACTCGGCACCGAGATCGGTGGTGAAGGAATTCGCCTCATCGATCTGGCTCTCTTCAATCTTGAGAACCTGAGCGATCACTTTGTAGACGCGAGCTTTGACATCGTTACGATCCATGGTGAGTCCCTTTTCTTGAGCGGCGCGGCGTCAGGACAACTTAGACGCGGCGTCCTTGTCGACGATGAATGTGCAATCGGCATGATCCTGCAGCAGACTGGCAGGGCAACTCTCACTGAAAGGGCCGTCCACGGCAGCGGCGATGGCATCTGCCTTGCCGGCACCGGTGGCCAGCAGCACAAGCCGACGGGCCTCGCGGATGGTGCCGATGCCCGCTGACAGGGCGCAACGGGGCACCTCTGAGGCGTCGGAGAAGAAGCGGCCATCGCTGTTGGACTCGATCGTCTCTGGCGTCAGGCTGACGATGCGGGTACGGCTGTCGACACCGGAACCCGGCTCGTTGAAGGCGATGTGGCCATTGCCGCCGATACCGAGCAACCAATTGTCCACACCACCCACGGAGAGGATCTTCTGCTCGAAGGCAGCGCACTCCAGGTCGGCGAATCGCGCGTTGCCATTCAGCACATTCGTGTTCCAGGGCAGCGTATCCACGTGCTTGAACAGGCGATCGTTCATGAAGTAGCGATAGCTCTGGTCATGATCGCCACCCAGACCCCAGTATTCGTCGAGGTTGAAGGTCGTAATCCCCTTCAGGCTCAGACCATCTTCGCGGTGCCGGCGTGCCAGTTCGGCGTAGGTCGCTTCCGGCGTAGAACCGGTAGCGAGGCCGATCACGGATGCCGGATTGGCGCGGATCTGCTCATCAAACATGGCGGCCGCTTCCTTGGCCACCGCGGCTGCGTCGTCGCAGACCTTGATTCGTATGTTGCCAGCCATGACTCGTATTTCATCGATGTGCCCGGCCTGCACAGACAGCGTCACGAATCGACGCCTCGCAGGGCGAGTCGGTGGGGATCCGGACACCGGATGAACGGGCACGCCGGATCGTCAAATAGGAACCGGTGAAGTTACTCGAATGCATATAGAGTGTAAAGGTGGTTCGCCGCGAGTCGAGGCCCGTGCGCAGCGGTTGACGACGCTTCAACAAGGCGGCTATACTAATTCCTGTCGAGTCATTTAACCACAACGTTTTCAGCAAGATAGACGAATCGAGATCGTATCCATGGCCACTTTCCAGCCCCTTGGCGCCCCCGATATCTCCACCCTTGAACAGCAAGGCTGCTCAGCCGCCGACTGGTCCAGCGTCCACGTCGCTAAAGGGTTTGACGCCAGCCGCGTCCACCGCACACAGTTCACCGGCACCATCCGCCTCGGTTCACTCTCAGGTACCGTCGAGGTCGAGGGTGGCGTCGAGATCGAGACCGGCATCCGGGATGTGCATCTGATCGATTGCGAGATCGGCGACGATGTCCTGATCTCACGCGTTGGCGGCCACATTGCGCGCATGAAGATCGGTCGTGGCACCCTCATCACTGACGTGGGTACGATCGCCACGAATCCCGGTGCCAGCTTCGGCAATGGCGTCGAGGCGGAAACGATCAATGAGGGCGGCGGACGCGAGATCGGCCTCTTTGCCGAATTGTCCAGCCAGTTTGCCTATCTGCTGGCCATGCACCGCCACCGGTCAGATGTGATCGGCAACCTGCAGAAGATGGTCACCGACTACACACAAGCTGCCCGCAGCGATGTGGGTGTCATCGGTGCCGGGGCCCGCATCTCACATGTCGGTGAAATCATCGACGTGCAGATCGGCGATGCAGCGCAGGTCGTGGGCGCCACACGATTGCACAATGGCACGATTCTCTCCGAGCCGGATGCAGCCACCACCGTCGGTGGCGCCGTCGTCGCCGAAGACTTCATCATCGCCGAGGGCGCCGAGGTGGTCGATGGTGTGGTCCTGCACAGCTGCTTTGTGGGGCAGGGCTCCAAGATGGGCAAGCAGTTTTCCGCCGAGAATTCCCTCTTCTTCGCCAACTGCGAGGGTTTCCACGGCGAGGCCTGTTCGATCTTCGCCGGTCCGTATACGGTCACCCACCACAAGAGCACGCTGCTGATCGCCGGGATCTACTCCTTCTACAACGCCGGTTCGGGCACCAACCAGAGCAATCACATGTACAAGCTCGGACCGGTGCACCAGGGGGTCGTGCAGCGCGGGTCGAAGAACGGCTCATTCTCTTACATGCGCTGGCCCACCGTCGTGGGCCCCTTTTCCGTCGTCATCGGCAAACACTTGAACAACTTCGACATCGGTGATCTGCCATTCTCCTACGTCACCGAGGAAGAGGGCGAGCCGCTGCTGACACCGGCGATGAACATGTTCACCGTCGGTACAGTACGCGACGGGGAGAAGTGGCCGACCCGCGACCGCCGCACAGCCTCGACCAAACGCGACCAGATTTGTTTCGATGTGTACAGCCCCTACACGGTGGGCAAGATGGTGCGCGCCCAGGCAGCCCTGACCTCTCTGTATGAGGACACGCCCCGCGACGTGGAGCAGCTGCGATACAAGGGTGTATTGGTGAAGCGCCTCATGCTGCGCAAGGGCGCCCGCAACTACCGCGATGGCATCGATGTCTACCTCCAGGGGAAAATCCTGGAACGAGCCGCCGAGGCCCGGTCCGCCTCAGATCAGGGTGCCCTGCGATCTGCCCTGGCCACCGGAGATGGAATCGGGACCGGTGACTGGAGCGACGTGGGTGGCCAGTTGATCCCCCAGGCCAGACTGGCGCAGATCGAGGATGGCATCGCCACCGGCAAGCTCTCGACCCCTGCCGATGTGGATGCTGCCTTCGCCACGGCCGCCACGGCCTACGCCCAGGATGAGTGGGCGTGGATCTGTCGCGTCTGGACCGAGCGCGAAGGCGCCGCCCCGGAAGAGCTGTCCCTTGACCAGTTGGCGAAGATCGAAGTGAGCCACCGGAAGATGGCAAATTCGACGATCAAGAAGATTCTCGCCGACGCCGAGAAGGAATTCGACCCTGTCGCCCGGTACGGGTATGGCGCCGAAGGCAACGACGAGGCACGGGATACCGATTTCGAGGCCGTGCGCGGCACCTTCGCCGACAACTCCTTCATCCAGCAGATGCAGGACCGCCTCAGCGATGGATGAGACGCGGCCAGAGCCCGACCGAGACGTGGAGGTCCTCGTCGTCGAGGACAGCCTCGTCCAGTCGGAGGCTTTGCGCCGGAGTCTTGAAGGAAAAGGGTATTCAGTGCGCGTCACGACCGATGGCGTCGAGGCCCTCGAAGCGATCAGGGATCGGGCGCCGGCTGTCATCATCAGCGATGTGGACATGCCCAATATGGACGGGTATGTGTTGTGCCAAACCATCAAGGACGATGCCCACCTGCGCTCGATTCCCGTCATCCTGCTCACATCGCTGGGTGAACCTGAGGACATCTTCCGCGGCCTTGAGGTCCGTGCTGACAACTACCTGACCAAACCATTCGACGAGGAAACCCTCGACTCCCGCATCGAGCACGTCCTCGCCAACCGCCAACTCCGTGGCCACCATCGCGCCAAGCGCGGTGTCGAAGTCATCTACTCACGCCGCCGGCGTCAGATCAACTCCAATCGTGAGCAGATTCTCGATCTGCTCATGTCTTCTCTCGACAACGCACTGCAGCGGTATTCGCGTCTCGAGGATCGTGTGGAGACACTGGAGACTGAGCGCCGGCAGTTGATCGATGAGCTGAAGCGGCTGCGCGAAGCCAACGGCACATCCTGACGGGAAGGACAGCAATGCCCGGTAAACCACTGCGCGCCCTGCTGATTGAGGACAATCCGATCCACGCGCGCCTGATCCAGAAATTGCTGGAAGACGTGGGCAGTTATGCAGTCGAGCTGACGACCCGCGGATCACTGTCCGAGGGCCTGGAGTCCCTCGGCAATGGCGAGGGACTCGACGTGGTCCTGCTCGACCTGGTCCTGCCCGACAGCCAGGAACTGGACACCTACTTCCGTGTTCGAACGGCGGTACCGGAAATGCCGATCGTCATTCTGTCCGGAATCGATGACGTCAAGCTGGCGTCTCGTGCCGTGGAGGCCGGCGCCCAGGATTACCTGGTCAAGACCAGCCTTGATGCCCACACCCTGGGGCGCTCGATCCGCTACGCCCGGGAGATCACTCACGCCCAGCGTACCGAATGGGATTCACCCAGCTTCCGTCTCGCCCAGCAGCAGTTCCTCAAGGCGGCCGAGCTGATGGACCTCGACGACAACCTGCGTCAGCGACTGCTATTTCCGCAGCGTACGCAGATCGTCTCCTTCCCCTTCCGCCGGGACAACGATGACGAGGTCGAGACCGTCTTTGGCTATCGCGTACAACACGTGTTGTCCATGGGGCCGACCAAGGGGGGCATTCGATATCATCCGGAAGTGAATCTGGGCGAGACCGGTGCCCTGGCCATGTGGATGACGTGGAAGTGTGCTCTGGTGCAATTGCCCTTCGGTGGCGCAAAAGGGGGTGTGCGTTTCGATCCCACCGATTTCTCGCGACGGGAGTTGCAACGACTGACACGCCGATTCACCTCAGAGATCATCGGCATGATCGGCCCCGACAAAGACATTCCCGCCCCGGACATGGGGACGGACGAGCAGACGATGGCCTGGATCATGGACACCTACAGCCAGCAGGTCGGCTACACGGTGCCCGCCGTGGTGACGGGCAAGCCGGTCGTTCTCGGTGGCTCGGAGGGACGCAGTGAAGCGACCGGTCGCGGCGTCGTCTACGTCGTGGAAGAGGCCGCCCGTCGGCTGGAGATGGACCTGAGCGGCGCGACGGCTGTCGTACAGGGCTTCGGCAATGTGGGCAGCAATGCGGCGCGCTTCTTCGACGAACTCGGCGTCAAGGTGCTCGGTGTCAGTGACGTGACGGGTGGGATCTTCAATCCACGCGGCCTGAATCTACCCGATGTCCTGGAATACACGCGGCAACACCGTTTCCTGGAAGGTTATCCGGAAGCCGAAGCGGTGACCAACGAGGAGTTGCTCGAATTGCAGTGCGACATTCTGGCCCCCTGCGCCATGCAGGGACAGATCCATGCCGGCAATGCGGACAAGCTGCGTTGCCGGATCCTGGCCGAAGGCGCCAATGGCCCCACGTCACTGGAGGCCGATGAGATTCTACAGGATCGTGGCGTGTACGTGCTTCCCGACATTCTGGCCAATGCCGGTGGTGTGACCGTGTCCTACTTCGAGTGGGTACAGGACACGCAGAATTATATGTGGTCCCTCGACCAGATCAACGAGCGATTGCGCACGATTCTCGTCGGTGCCTACCAGCGCATGGCCGAGCGCGCCGAGAGCAACGGCTACGACATGCGGACGGCAGCGCTCGTGGAGGGCATCAGCCGGGTTCGCGAGGCCAAACTCTCGCGCGGCCTCTTCCCCTAAAGCATCCTGCCGGCCCTGCGCCCCGTGTCCATCACCTTACGCACCGAACATTACAACCCCCTCTATGTGAGGATGCTGGGTTGGGTGTCCCTGGCCGCCGCTCTGGCCGTGGTCGCCGCCGGAACGCTGGCACTGATCGGGTGGCAATTCGAGTTACCCCTGCTCAAGCGCTTGCTGCAACCAGGGCGCGTCGCGGTCAATCCCGCCACCGCCATCTGCTTTCTCCTCAGTGGGATTGCCCTGCTACTGGAACGTCCCGGCTATCGCCCACGTCGGCGCGCCGGTATGGGCCTGGGTGTGCTCGTCGCTGTGCTGGTGCTGCTCAAGTTGTTGTCCTACGAGGGCGGGTGGGATGGGTCGATCGATCGCCTGCTCTATGCCGATCATCTCGCCGGCAGTCACATGTCACCCCACGTGGCCTCAACCTTCCTGCTGGTGGCCATCGCCCTCTTTACCCTCGATCTGCCGATCCGGGGCCGACTCTGGCTGAGCCAGTTGTGCGCCATCCTTGTGGGAGTCAGCTCCATTCTGTCGCTGTCGGACTACCTCTACAACATCCTCCTGCTCTCAGGCTGGTCGGCGTATTTCCCCCTCGCCCTGGATGCACACTACGAGTTCGGTCTGTTGTGCGTGGGTCTGCTCGCCTCGCGGCCATTGCGCGAACCGTCAGCCACGCTGGTATCGACCACGGCGGGCGGGATCATGGCACGTCGCGTCCTGCCAGCCGCCTTCCTGATCCCTCTCAGTTTCGATGTTCTGCGCCTGCAATTGGTCGGTCAGTTCGGCATCGAATACGATCTGTCTCTCTTTGCGCTGATCTCCATCGTTGCGCTGAATCTGTTGATCTGGTGGAATGCCACCTCTCTGGTCAGTGTGGACCGTGAACGCATCGACGCAGATCGCCAGCTCATGCAGAAGAACGAATTGCTGGAAGCCGGCTCACGTGAACTGGAGCGATCACAGAAACAACTGAGTCAGGCAAAGGACACGGCGGAGCACGCCAATCGCGCCAAGAGTGAATTCCTCGCCAATATGAGTCACGAGATCCGCACACCGATGAATGGCATCATCGGCATGACGGAGTTGCTGCTCAATACGCGTCTCAGTGATCAGCAGCGGGAATACCTGCGCATCGTCGACCAGAGTGCCGACTCCCTGCTGCGCCTGCTCAACGACATTCTGGATTTCTCCAAGATCGAAGCAGGGCGCCTGGAGCTGGAGAGTATTCCCTTCGGCCTGCGCGACACCCTTGGCGACACACTGCAGGCCCTGGCCATGCGCGCCTCGGAAAAAGACCTCGAACTGGCATTCCACATCGCCCCCGACATCCCCGATGCCCTCGTAGGCGATCCGGTGCGATTCCGTCAGATCATCATCAATCTCGTCGGCAATGCGATCAAATTTACCGGCGAGGGTGAGGTCGTCGTCGATGCCCATGTAGAGGAGCTGGTCGCCGACGATCACGTGCAGTTGCGATTTGCCGTTTCCGACACAGGCATCGGCATCCACCCCGACAAACTCGGTGTCATCTTCGGTGCCTTCGGTCAGGCGGACACGTCCACGACACGGCGCTACGGCGGCACGGGTCTGGGACTGGCAATCTCACGACAGCTGGCGCAGATGATGGGTGGCCGCATGTGGGTGGAGAGCGAGGGGGATGGTCGGGGGAGCACCTTCTACTTCACCACTCGATTCCCGCTGCAGGTCGGCGCCTCTCTGCAACCACGACGCGGCCCTCTGTCACTGGCCGGCCTGCCCGTTCTCATCGTCGACGACAACCATACCAATCTGCGGATTCTCGAAGAGATGGTGGGCAGCTGGGGGATGGCACCTCACACCATCGACAGCAGCCCAGGCGCTGTCGATGAACTGCTGGCCGCCTGCGAGAGCGACACGCCATACGCCCTGGTGTTGCTGGATGGCTGGATGCCGGATATGGATGGCTTTGACCTGGCCGAGTGCATCCGCACGGAGGCGAAGCTGGCTCAGACCCCGTTGCTGATCCTGACCTCGGCTGGACGACCGGAGGACACCGAGCGTAACAGCCGGCTGCGCATCGAGCGCGTCCTCACCAAACCCGTGAAGCAATCGCATCTGCTCGAGGCCATCGCCGAAACCCTCGATGCGGCCGAGGCGCAGACCGAAACGCCCACACCCATCAGCCAGCCGGTGAAGACATACAATATCCTGCTGGCCGAGGATGGCCTGGTGAACCAGCGCGTCGCTGTCGAATTGCTGAACCAACGAGGCCACCAGGTGGTCGTCACCAGCAATGGGCACGAGGCGATGGCCGCACTGGCCAAGCAGCATTTCGACCTCATCCTCATGGACGTACAGATGCCGGAGATGGATGGGTTCGAGGCGACGGCGGCGATTCGCGCCCACGAAAGCGAGGCCCAACAGTTACCCATTCCGATCGTGGCGATGACCGCACACGCCATGAAGGGTGATCGCGAACGCTGCCTTGAAGCCGGGATGGATGACTACATCCCCAAACCCATTCGCGCGCGTCATCTCTACGAGATCATCGACAAGGTGATGGAGAGATTCCAGCACCCGGAAACCGGCACGGGAGCTGGCCCAGTTCCTGATTCTGTCGTGGATGGAGAGACGATACCTGCATCGGAACCATCTGAGGAATCACCTATGGCCAGATCTATCGACGACCTGTTATCCGACGACACGATCCGCTGGCAGGAAGCCGTTGACGGCGTCGGCGGCAAAGAGGAAACACTGCGCGACCTGGTGGGCCTGTTCCTTGAAGAATGCCCGAAGCTGTTGGCCCAGATGATGGATGCCTGCCGCGATGGGGACGGTAACGGCTTGCGACGGGCCGCCCACACCCTCAAGGGCAGTGCCCGGCTCTTTGCCGCACATCCTTGTGCCGATGCGGCGCAGGTGGTGGAGACGATCGGCCGGGATGCTCGTCTCGAAGAGGCACCCGAGGCACTACAGACGCTTTCGACGCGGATCGATACGCTGACGGCGGCCCTGCAACAGCGCCTGGCCGAGTAAGGGGCCTGGGCTGTCGCCGGGCCCTGCATGCCACAGGTCTCCACACGCAGGATTGGTTGGATACCCGGATAGTAGGGAGTCCGACGCGAAGACTCCGTTGAGAGGTGAGGCGAACTCGTTGCCGGTCCCATGACGTCACTGACTTCGGACTTGGTCCAAGAATAGGTAGAGCCAGCCATGCTGCGAGACGATCCAGCCAAGCACTACGAGGAGCTACCCAGCATGGTTCGCGGCGTTTTCCACCCGCTCGGATTCTCTCGAGAGGAGATCGAGAGCTTCATCCAGGGCGAAGTGAACGCCGAGGTGGACCCGGCCGAGCTGTTCCGTCTGGAGTCTGAGTTCGGTACGGGACTCGCGCGAATCAAGCGGGGCAGTACGTGGGAAATCTCATACATCATCCCGAGCGACTGGGATGAGCGGTACAGGATCGTTGAGTCAGCCGTACGCTCCGTCGTGTCGGATGCGCAACATGCAAGCGCAACAGAGATCCTGATCGTGATCAAGGAGAACCCACCGTCGCACAATGCCTACTTCGCTGGGATGCTGCCTCTCCTGGGCTTCAAACTGACCCCCCGAGCTGGGCTGGCGGCTCCCCTTGGCGCAATCGACCTGCTCTCGCTACCAGAGCTGCCTGACAAGATCAGGGAAGTGGACCCCCAAGAGGGAGACCTCGAGGAGATGGTCAAGTGGTACAGCGATTCCCTCCTCTCCCATCGAAGCAGACCGATCTCGGATGAGGATAGACGCGAGGGTGACAGGGAGATGCTCGAAGGCTTCCTCAGGTCCCTGAAGGACGACAGTTCCCAGGCCTGGGTTGTCCTGGGAGACGACGATCAAAACGTCGCATTGGCGATCGGCACCTGTTCGAATGGCGGGGATCTCACACTGTCTCAGATTGGCGTTGCCTCGACCCATCGCGGAATGGGTCTGGGGGAGTACGTCATCATCCGATGCATGCAGAAGCTTGCCGAGCGTCACGGTGATCGCGGGAGGCAGTTCTGGCTCCGTACCGGGCGGACCTGGGAGCCGGCCTTCAGTCTGTACCAGCGACTTGGCTTCCGATGCCTCGATTTCTACTCCTACGCCCAACATTTCATCGATGAGTAAATGGGTGCAAGTGTATGTGAAATCTGCAAATTGCGTACAACATGAGATCTTATTGGGCCAGAGTAGTCAAGTAGAGGTTTCCAGATTCGGAGGGTTGTGAGAGCGGGCTGTCAGGCTCCCTGCTGGAAGGCCGCTTGATCGGTAGGACTACCCGAAGAGGCATCCCCGTCACACCAGCGACCGGACGATCTGACTGAGGATCCTGGGCGGACACGGTACGCCCGCGTCGATGGTGGCGCGCATGCCGGAGGCGACATGGGCGCCGCCCATACCCCGCAAGAACCACAGAGGACTCAGAGCCCAGCGCAGCGGCTCGCCAACCCGCAGCCCAAACCCCAGGTGTGCGCCCCACCGTCGACGAAGCACGTTTCATCCCACCGCGGCATCCCGCCAACCGGCCAGGGCACCCAGCGCCCAACTCCATCCAATGGCCAGATCGGAGCCATCGACCGTGAAGCGCGGCGTATGGTCGGGATCGATCCCACCCTTGTAACCGCAATCGGCCAGACAACGCAGGCAGGCGCCAATGTCGGCATCTCCGGCGTCGACGAAGGTCTCCGCATAACGACGCATGGGTTCATCGACCTGCACATTGCGTACATGCGCCAGCGACACCCGATCACGACGCGCGAACCAGTCCACGACAGCCACGGCATCCTCCCCCCATTCGGTTGCGACACCGGTATCCAGGAAGATGCCATTGGCCGGATCGTCGACAGCCTGCACGAGCCGCTGCATGGCGGCCAGATTGTGCAGCGGCTGCGCCACGCCGCGGAAGCTGGGCACGGGTGGGTCATTCGGATGCATCGCAAATCGTACCCCGGCGCTGGCCGCCACCGGCACGGCCCCCTCCAGAAACCAGATCAGGCGATCCCACATGGCGGCCTCGTCATGCTCGCCCACGGCAGGCAGCGGCGGCAACCCGTCGATGCGCGTTGCATCGAAGTCACGCAGGTCCGCGCCACCACGACCGGCCCCCGGTGCCAGACGGTAACCTTCGGAGGCACGCAGCCGCGTAAAGTTCAGCGTGATCACCCCGATGCCCGATGCGCCGATGATCCGAACGCTCTCGTTGAAGAGCGACAGATCCTGTTCTCGTCGTGGCTCACCCGACAAGATCGCCGTCGACAGCCCCCAATCGATGGACCCGGGTTCCAGCCCGAATTCGCAACACCGTGCCACGATGCGAGCCAGTTCCTGCGGATCCGGTGGCGGGGCCTGCGATGTCGTTTCACCTGTCGCCGCAGGAGGGACCAGGGGTTTGATGGGACGCTGAGTGGCCTCTGTACGCAGGCGCCGGGGAACGGTGACGACTTGCACGCCCATCCGGCGATAGGATTCGAGGCGCTGTTGTGACAACTCGGGAGCGGGGAGGCTGATCTTCACCCGAATCTTGCCCGCTCGTTCAGTGCCGCTGCCAGCGCCGCTTCGCCGAGTGCGTGGCGCAGGGTGATCTCTTTGAGAAAATGGCGCACCTGTCGAGGTGAGCGCAGTTCGTGCACATCCGTGGAGGATGACAACTGACCCAGCATCTGTCGAACCGCCGGTCGTTTACGGCGACGGTAGGTGGCGATCCAGGTCAGGAATTCTCGATTCGGCCACCGCTCCAGACACCCTGGCCCCATATCCGGTCGCGTGCGACCACGATACCGAATGCTTCGCTTGAAAACCCGCCAGAGACATCGCAGCGGATGCAGGTCGAGGAACAGCACGGTATCGGCAGCGGTCAATCGGATCTGCAGCGTCGCGCCGTAGTTGCCATCGATGATCCAGCGATCGCCAGTGACCATCTCCGCCTGCAGGCGAACCTGACTGTCTCGGGGCGTGATCACCCAGCCTGGCTGCCATAGCTCCCGGTCCAGATGAATCACCGGCAGATCGAGGACCGCCCCCAGCTGGAGTGCCAGGGTGGACTTGCCCGCCCCGCCAGGACCAATGATGACAATCCGCTTCACTTCAGAGGCACTCGGGGGCAAGGGCCGGGGGAAATACCATCGGGAAGCGGAGCCGGTTCATGATTCTATACCTTCAGCAGCTCGCTTTGGTGCCCGCCGCAGAGGAGGTGGACCGCGGCGCTTGGGTTCACTGGTCGGCAGACGCACGGTCACCTGGGTCCCTCGACCGGGCTCACTATCAACGTCGATCGTACCGGCGTGCTTGCGCACAATGTTGTAGCTGGTGGGCAGTCCGAGTCCCATGCCGACCCGTTGTTCTTTGCGAGCAAAGGCCGGATCGAAGATCCGCTGCAAACGCTCCGGCTCAATCCCGACGCCGTCGTCGGTGATCTCAATGACGACATACGTGTCATCCAGGTGTGTGCGCACGTGGATCGTGCCCGTTTCCGCCTGTTCGAGCGCCTGTTTGGCATTCATCAGCAGATTCATGAAGACCTGGTTCAACTCCTGCGGATAGCAATACACCTTGGGCAGCGAGCCGTACTCCCGCTCGACACGAATTCCCGTCGGCAATTGCGGTTCCAACAGGGTCAGCGCCGAATCAAGCCCCTCATGAATATCCACGCGCTCGTATTCGGCACGATCCAGATGGGTGAAGGTCTTGAGGCCGTCCACGATCCGTGCCAGCCGATCGATGGCCGTGCCCGTTGCACCGTTGCTGTCACCCAGAACCTTGAGTACACGCTCCTGCTGCCGCTCATCAGCCGCCGCGTCGCTGGTCGCTTCGGCTGTACGGGTATCCAGCAGCCGTCGCAGCCGTTCCAGGCCCCGGGTCAGGACATCGGCAGAGCTGCGCATCGTGCCCAGTGGCGTATTGAGTTCGTGAGCGATGCCGGCAACCAGTGAACCGAGGGCGGCCATCTTCTCCTGCACAATGAGCTGGCCCTGGGTCTGCCGCAGTTCGTCCAGTGTGCCTTCGAGAACCTGATTCTGCTCCTGCAACACCTGGGTACGAGCCTGCACCCGCCGTTCCAACTCATCGATCTTTTCATCACGCGTATCCGGCAGGACATGCAACGCCAGTACTGCCGGCATTGAATAGTTCAGATCACGATCGATGGCACTGACGTGGAATTGATAGTCGCCAGGTGGCAGACCCTCATATTCGACCCGCCGCTCCTGCGTCGTCTGCCAGTCGTCGTCGACCCCGTCGAGACGGTATCGATAGACGAGTCGGCCGCGTCGTGTCTTGAAGCTGACGCTGGCAAATTCGATGGCCGTCAGCGACGAAGATGCCGTCAGCTGCACAGGTCCATCAAAGTCTTCATAGCGCCGATCGGCGACGACGGCGCGGATGTAGACGGGTGGTGCCGTGGCCACGGGTGGGTGGAACACCGTGAGTCCCGCCGTCGTGCCGAACCAGAAGCGGCCCTGCTCGTCTTCGTCGATGGCCAATACGATGCTGGAGGCCAGTCCGTCCTCCGACGTCAGGGTCTGGAAGACCTGACCATCGAACCGACTCAGACCACCCCAGGTCGACATCCACAGAAAACCCATGCGATCCTTGTACAAACGCAGGACCTGGTCATTGCCCAAGCCATCGGCCTGCGTCCAGACCTGCGTTTCACCATCCCGCCAACGCCAGACACCGGCGCTGGTGGCGACCCATACGACATCCTCGCGATCGACGATCACATCGTGGCAACGCTCCAGAGCCGGCACGTCGGGGGCGGCGAAATTCGTGAAGTGCTCGCCATCAAAGCGGCTGAGGCCGCCCTCGGTGGCAATCCATAGTTGCCCCTGAGAGTCCATAGCGGCCGTGTTGACATCGTCGTGGACGAGTCCCTGCGCCGTGGTCCAATTGTCGAATCGGCCATCGGGGCGGCGACAACTCAGCCCGCCTTCGGTAGCCAGCCACAGATTGCCTTGCCCGTCTTCAGATATCCGGTAGACGCGGTTGTGAACCAGACCATCCGCCGTTGTCCAGTTTTCGAATCGGGCGGCCTCCGGATCCCACCGGCACAGGCCCCCTTCGGTGCCCACCCAGATGGTGCCATCACGCGCCTCACACACGGAGAAGACCCGGTGGTCGGGCAGTCCGTCGCTCTCCTCATAGGTAACCAGATTCTCGCCATCGAAGCGGCTCAGCCCGCTGATCGTGGCAAGCCAGCGGTGGCCACGACGGTCGGTGATCACCGATCGCATGTCGTCACCGGCCAGCCCATCGGCCTGGGTCAGGGAAGTGAAGGACTGGCTATACTGGCTGATGCCGCCGAAACTGCCAAACCACATGTCACCGGCCTGATCCTGGGTGACACTGGTCAGCTGATTGTTCACCAACCCATCGGCAAGGGTGAAATTGAGTGCCCCCACCTCGTCCAGACAGCTGACGCCACCACGTGCCGCCACCCACACATTGCCGGCATCATCGACGCACAGGTCGCGGACCACATCGTGAACCAGGCCATCACTGGCGCGTATGCGGGAGACATCGCCGTCGGGCGCACGCACGAAGAGCCCCTTCTCAGTGCCCAGGTAAAGCCGGTCCTGGTGATCGACGACGGCCGTCTCGATGAAACCCAGTTCCTCCCCTCCCATCGACGTCCAGACCTCGAACTGCTCGCCATCATACCTGGCCGCACCACCATCTCCTGCCAGCCACAAGCCACCCTGACTGTCTTCAGTAATGTGCTCGACGCGGGCCAGGCTCAGTCCCTCTGACAGCCCGAAGCTGTCGAATCGTTTTCCATTCCAGACCGCGACCCCAGCCTCGGTAGCGACCCAGATCCTGCCCTGCGCATCGGTGTAGATGTAATTGCTCTGGTGGTGGGGCAAGCCGTCTTCCACGCCGTAAGAGTGGAATTGCTGGCCATCCCACCTGCACACGCCCTGTGTGGCGGCGAACCAGATGTGACCATCCAGATCCTGCGAAATTCCCCAGACGGTGTCTCCGGACATGCCGTCGGCGACACCGAAGACTCGCATGGCGTCGCCATCGTATCGAACCGCACCACTGCCCCACGTGCCCATCCAGAGGAACCCATGATCGTCCTGGAACAGACTGATCACCGGCCCGGGCAGCCCATTGGTGCCATCCAGATTTCGCCACGTGCCGCGACATCGAATACGGCGGCGATCACAGACAGCGCTACGCATCAGTGGCCATCGATCTCATCTCTCGACTCGGTCGAGCAACGATCGCAGCGCCGCAACGGCAGTCGCGAATCGTTCGGCCCCAGAACCACCGAAGTCAGGATCGTCGGCCTTCAAGTGGGGTTCGATGGAAGCGAACCCCGAGAAACCGCGTTCCACGGCAGCGCGCAGAATCTGCTCCAGCGCGCCATCCCCGTGGCCGGCGGGCACGACACGGCCTGTGGCGGCGACGGCATCCTTGATGTGGAAGTAGGCGACGTGCTCGACGAGCAGATCGAAGCCCGCCTTCGCCGCGTGACCACACTGGATGAAATTGGCCGGATCGAAGGCGGCCCGCAGGTGCGGGGAATTCACCGTGGCGAGCAGATCCAGGCAATGCTCGGGAGACTCTCCGTAGATCCCCTTTTCATTCTCGTGCAGCAACGTCACGCCCGCCTCGACCGCCGCTTGCGTCATGCGATGCATCTGCTCCATCACCAGACCACGGATGGCAGCCGCCGCCTGATCCTTGTGATAGAACGAGAAGATGCGCACGTAGTCGCAGCCCAGTTGCTCTGCCCGGCGCAGGGCGATTTGAAATTGTTCGAAGTGCGCTTCCAGATCATCGGCGATATCCACCTTGCCGATGGGAGAGCCGACGGAAGAAACCCCGATCCCGGCATCCACCAGGCGGCGCCGTAGTTGTTCAGCCTGCGTGTCCGTCAGATCCAGCACGCCTGTCCCATCAACACCTCGCACTTCAACCCAGGCGACCTGCGTCGCCTGCAATCCGGCAACCTGCTCATCCATTGCCGGCGCGATCTCATCGGCAAAGCCGGTGATCGTGAAAGTGGCCATCAGCCACGCTCCGGGGGAAATGGGTCCAGGCAGGAGCCAGTGGGCGAGGGCGCTGTGGGCTGGAACTTCAGTTGCTCGTAGGATCGGTAGCCGAATTCCAGCCATGGCGTCTCGAGGCGCACGTGGCCTTCGTGCCGGGAGGTCAGTGCCGCCTCCAGAACCCCTGTCGTGAGCAGTGTGCGCTCGAGGGGATACTGGGGCTGACCGGTGATGAACATCTCCTCCACATTCAGACCCAGGTAACTGAAGTGGGCATAGGCACCATCTTCACCGCCGTGTCCCTGACACTTGAACCAGGTCGCCTCGACAGCACCCTCCTGGCGTCGTGAGGCGTAAGCCAGTTCACGCAGGTACCCATTGAGCATGACCACGGCGCCGCGAAATCCGTCACTGTATTCCACCAGGAAGAGGGCCGGATTCTCGCAGTGATCTTCCATGGCCCCCTCTTCACGTCCTGATCCATCAACCGTCGCGCACGCCGCTTCGGCCAGTTCGCGCCACCAGGCACCCTCGCCCTGCCCATGGGCCCAGGCCTGCTCTCCTTCCAGGCAGGTGACGGCAACGACCCCCGACTCACCGCCGGCACGGCGTTCCACCATACATTGCAGCACCTCGAGCGTGTGGAACCCGTAGATGTCGAGACCGGAGAAACCGACGGCGATGGCCTCCTTGAGAGGCGTATCCAGATCGTGCTCGAGAAAGGGATCGCGCCAGGCGACGGGCAACGAGGAGCCGGCCATGAAGGGCGCCCCCAGTTCGGCAGCCCGATCGGCCATCCAGCGCGCATCCTCCCAGCGCCAGGACAGGTGCTTGTCGTTGTATACCGGCACACCCCGCCCCGCCTTGGCCATGACACCGGTGATCTGCTCCATGAAATAGCGACGTGGATACAAGTGCTGCTCTTTCTCATTCCACGCGTAGTCACCATGTTCGCCGATGAGCAGGACCCCGTCGACGGCCAAGTCCTTGCCACCCAGCGTCATGGCGCCAACGATGCTCTGATAGATGGGAATGTCGAAGCGTTCAGACAATTCCTGACTCATGTCATCATCGAAGGCCTGATCGATGTACATGGAGGCAATCTCGACGCGGGGTTCGAGCAGCTCCCCATCGGTGGGAAATCCCTGCAGAAACTTGCCCACCAGTACATCGGCGTGAGAGCCAGGACGATAGACGGTGATGATGGCGGCAATCTTCTTCATCGCTGGGACCCCACCGCCGCCTGCGCTGCCAGCAGCGCCTTCAGATAACCGATCGAATACGACAATCCCTGGTGCACTCCCGGTCCGTCCCCTTCCACAGCGGGGATGTGATCGGGATTGATGCAGCCGGAGAATCCGACCCGTCTCAGTTCCTCAAGCACTTTGAACATGTTGATGTCCCCATCATCGAGCAGTGTCTCTTCGAAACCACCGGCTGTCGCCAGTGAACCCCGCACATTGCGCATATGGAGCGTGAAGATGCGTCCCTTGCGTCCATAGTTGTGGATCTCATCCATGATCAGGGAGCTGCCCCCCGCCTCGGCCCGGGTGCCGCAGCAGTAGAGATAACCCACCTGCCGCGACGGGAAAGCGTCGATGATGCGGTGGTAACCGAGGGCACCGAAGGGCGTGTCCACATTCGGCGTGTCCGACGGATGCATGGCCAGTCGGATGTCGCCCTCCTCGGCGATCGGCACCAGCTTGCCATAAACGGCGAGAAACTTCTCCCACCAGGACTCCAGTTCTTCCTGCGTCGGCGTCGGCTGCGCGTCCTTGGTGAGTCCCAGCGACTCACCGCGCGAACGATACCCGCCGCGATGCACGGCCCGATAGCGCGTCAACAGCCACGGGAAGGTGTCGCCGCAGAAACGTTGCCGGGCGATCGGCACACCGGCCTCGGCGAAGGCCTCCAGTGCGCGACAGCTGTTGTCGACTGCCACCTGCGCTCCGGATTCACCATCCATGAACGCCTGCGGAATATCGGGCAATGTCACCCGGTTGATGTCGAGACCGTAGTCCCGGATTCTTCGCCGGATCGCCTTGACCTGCACGACATCCGGATATCCCTGCTCTTCTACACCAGGCCAGAAGCCGCCGTGGCCAAAGTCGATACAATCTGCGCCCAGTTGTGTGACGAGTCGCAGATACTCGTCAGAGAGGTCGCCGTGCCAAACCGAGATGCGTATCATCGGAGCCATACACCGTGGGTTCGTCGACCACCGGAAGGGTGGTCCCGTGGCGGCGAACATAGCCGTCCTCCAGAGCATGAACAAGATTCGAGGCACGATCGATGCAATTCATCGAGTGTGGCGGCACACCGCGGCAGATCGGGGAAGCGACAGGCGAGGCCCTGCGCCAAGACATCGCTGAGCACCTTGAATTGTTTCCGCTGCACCGGTCCACTGAGTTCAGAGCGCGCCTGCCGCTCTTCCTTACCACCCTCAGACGCCACTTGCCCGCCGTCGTCGAAGAGATACGAGCCACGGCCCGAGCCGCCAATGTGGACGAAGTCGACCTGTTCGCCCTGAATCTGCCGCTGGTGCCTGGAACCCTGGATCGTGTCTTCGGGGAAATCGGCGATGGAACACCTGGCGGCCCAGACCTGACGCGGGATCTGCCATCGACAGACGGCTGCACGAATTTCGTCTTCACCGGGGGACCTGACGGGCCGATCTGGGGGAAGAACAACGACGGCTGCCATCCGCACCGCCCCGTCGTGGCTCGCTACGTGCGCCCCGCCGAGGGCATCCCGCAGGTCACCTTCACCTTCGCAGGCGTGGTGGCCACCACGGATGGCATGAATGCCGAGGGCGTCGCGGTCGGGCACTCTTCCGTCGGCTCGGTCTTCCAGCAGTCCGATCGCTGGATCCCGATCCGTCTGTGGGCCTACCAGGTGATGTCCCGTGCTCGGACGACGGCCGAATTCGTCCGCGCCATGGCTGAACAGCCATTGCGGGGCAAAGGCTACAGCATCGTCTGCGTCGATCGTCTCGGAGACGCCGTGTCGATCGAAGCGGCCTGCCCCGTGCTGATGATCCGTGAACCCGTAGTGGGGGCCCACGGGCTGCACTGCGTGAACTGCTACCAGGATGAAGCCTTGTGGCATGCCGATCGTCGCACACCCGAGGGCAAGGTGGATGCCCACGAACGCTGGCACCTGCTGGACCGGGTGCTGCTGGCCGGCGAGGGCCCACCGGCCCAGATTGATGTCACCTCAGGCTGGCCCGGGCAGGTCGACGTGCCGGACCCGGGGCAGGACGGCTACGATCTGGCCTTCGCTGAACGGCTTCTCCATCTTCATGGTGACATCTGCATCTGCCGCCATGGCGAACCCCTCGATTACCATTCGGAGTACTCCATGATCGGCCTACCTGCGTCCGGACGACTCCGCTTCTGCGGTCTTCATCCCTGTCAGCAGCAATACACCGAGGTCTCCTTGTGAATGAGCCATTGCCATCATGATGATCCTGGTTGTCGAAGATGCCTCCACCATGCGCAAGGTCGTTGTTGCCATGCTCGGCAAGGTCGGTTTCACAGACATCATCGAGGCTGCTGACGGTCTGGAAGCACTCGAAGTGCTGCGCATGCGACAGATCGACCTGGTACTCACCGACTGGGTCATGCCGAACATGGATGGCGGTGGGCTGATCCGCGAGATCCGTACCACACCCAGCTATAGCGATCTTCCCGTCGTCGTCTTCAGCGCCCTCTCCGAACCGGAGAACGCGCAGGCCGCGCGCGATGCCGGCTGCGATGCCTTCCTGCCGAAGCCCTTCTCGATCGCGCAGCTCAAGCGTGCCATGGGAGAGGCGATGGCGCGCCGGTCCCAGGAACAGATCCAGCAGGTGATCTTAGACGCGGATCCGGTCCGTTCGTCCGATGAATACCCGCTGGTCGTGATCGGCGAGAAGGCCATTACTGCCTCCGATCTGGGCCGACGAGACCAGCGTGGGCACCTCAGATACCTGAGCGCAGTCTGCTCAGCCGTGGCCGCGATCAATGAGACCGGCGACGGTACGACGCTGGCCGGTTACGCGTTGGAATCCGATGGCGCGCAGATCGCCCGACGTGTACGGGGCCTGCCAAGCCGCATACGTGCGACCATGCTCTCGGGATCTCTCACCTCCGCCGTCACCACGGCCCGTCTGTTGAGCATCAACAGGCCCTCGGCACTGACCATCTTCGTCGTCGTGGACGAGGACAGCCCGATCGATGGTCCCATGCGCCGCAATCTTGAGCGTATGGGCGTGGTCATGCTCAGACGACACCAGCTGGATGCGGAGGCCGTGATCAAGCTGTTGCGCGAGCATGGCGTGGATGCATCAGAGAAAAGCAGTGAGTTGCCGTCACCCGAGGAGTTGCAGAAACGACTCGATGAAGATGTCCGGGCAACGGGGGAATTGCCGGTACTGGCTCACGTATTCCAGAAGATTACCGTGCTGGACCGTGATCAGGACTCGCAGATGCAGGATTGGGTCGATGTCATCAAGACCGATCCGCTGTCGAGTGCTCAGGTGATTCGTCGCGCCCGCTCTCCGGCCTTCGGCTTCCAGGGCGAAGTCAGCGATGTGGATCGCGCCGTCGTCCTGCTGGGCAAGAACGAGGTCAAGCAGATCGTCATGTCCGGTGCGGTGAAACGGTCCATGGAAACGGTGACGGAGAAGGGGTTCTCCGTCGATGCCTATTGGCTCCACTCGGTTGCCGTCGCCGTCGCCGCCCAGTTGCTGAATCTCTCCATGTCCGAATCCGATTGGTCACCAGCCGACAAGAAGGCCTTCGAGGACATGGCGCTGGAGGAGCACGAAACCACGGCGCTGAACGACGCCGGACTCTGGTCCCGATTCGAGCTGACGCCTTCAGACGATCCCTTTGTCGGTGGCATCATGCATGATGTAGGCAAGGTCGTGCTGGCTCATTCCTATCCCGGTCTGTTCCCCTCCGTCCTGGCTGAGTTGGAGCAGATCAAGTGGCAGAAGCCGATGTCGGCGATCGAAGGCGATTTCACCGGTGGCTCCGATCATACTGTCGTCGGCAGTACATTAGCCGCCGAATGGGATCTGGGTACGTCGATCACAGGCTGTATCATGCAGCACCACGCGCCACACCCCGCGAGCCCTCTGGCGCGACTGATCGCTGTCGCCGATTTCGTTGCAGGCGCCCTGTATCCCTTCCCCGCCGAGGCGAAGTACCCACCCGTCACGATCCTGGCAACTCTGAAGCAGGCCCGGTCTGAGGGGAAGGATGATGTCCACCCGGAATTGCCGGAAGGCTTCAGCGTGTTTCTCTCCGATGCCGTGACAGATCTCAAGACCAGCCGCGGCGAGTTACTGGAATTGGCCAGCAGCATCTCGACGGCCATCCATCGTCTGGTGAATGGCATTCAGAACAGCGTATGACCCACACGCACTTCCCCTTCCAGACCGGCCCCCTCGATGTGCGCGACTACGAGTGCGATCTGCAGGGCGTCGTCAACAATGCCGTCTATCTCAACTATCTAGAACACGCCCGCCATCAGGGCCTGCTGGAGCTGGGCCTCGACTTCGCGGCCCTGCACGAACAGGGCTGCGACCTGGTGGTGACACGCTCCGAAGTCGACTACCGTCAGCCCTTGCGTTCGGGCGATCAGTTCCTGGTGCGTACGCGGGTATCTCGGGCCAGCCGCATCCGTTTCGCCTTCGACCAGGTGATTCTCCGGGCCGCCGATGAGCAGGTGATGATCGAGGCTCGCATCGTCGGCACAGGAATCATCCAGACCGAGCGCGGCACTCGACCCGGGCTGCCGCAGATCCTCCAGGACAAGCTCGACGAGGCCGGGCTGGTATAGATTCTGCCCGCTGCGGCAGTGGACACTGGCATCAGATCAACTCCCGGTTGCGTAACGCATCCGGCCGATAGATGTGCAGATCACCCGCCTGCCGCAGTCCCAGCAACTGCAGCCGCTGTTCGTCGGCGCCCTGAAGGGCCTGCCATGGAATCGCCTGCTGCCACTCGTAGCGTTTCAGCCACCAGTGACCGAAGTAGAGATAGATCCCCCGGCGCAGACCGTCACTCTGATTGATGCCACCCGTGTGCCAGATGGCACTGTTGATGAAGGCCGCATCGCCGGGCTCAGCCAGGACCGCCACCTCTGTCTCGATCGGCTCGTGCTTCTCACGATCCGTCGGTGGTTGGGGCCAGCCCCGGTGCGAACCTGGCAGCACGCGCGTGGGGCCATGCGCCTCATCCATCTCATCGAGATAGAGGATCGTGTTGATCGACAGGGGATGGTCACCGGGAAAGCTGAAATCCCGATGCCACGAACGCGCCGGACCCTCGTGGTGCGGCCCCTGTCGCAACAGATCGTATTGCAGCAACTGCAATTGCGACCCGAAGACCGCCCGATGGGGTTCGAGAATCGGCGGATGCTCGAAGAGCTCGATGAAGGGCTCGTATTTCAGCAGCTTGTGCTGATTGCACGGTGAACCTTCCGTCTCCCAGACCTTGTCGAAGGCTGTCCGGATCCGCTCCAGGTGATCCCCCGCCAGCACCCCCTTGAGCAGGACATAACCGTGCTCATCGAAATGCGCCCAGTCCTTGTCTTCGATCATCGCTTGCGTGTCCCCGACTGTCGCTCGTTCGCCCGACACAACACCCGGCCGACAATACATCGCACGCCGGGGTCCGGTGTTTGCTTCACCTCTTCCGGCGACAAGAAAGCGATGGCACAGTCGCTGGACAAACGAGCGGCCATCGATCCGTTGGGTGGTCGCGCTCGCTGTGGAGCCAACGTATCGTTGATCCGGAACGAGTCGACTGATCACACGATGTAGCAGACCACCTGACAGGCCACTGCGTCCCATGAAAGAGAGACCCACCATGACCCCCAATGACCGCATCGCCCTCGTCACCGGTGCCGGATCCGGCATCGGGCAGGACAGCGCCGTCGCCCTGGCTGTGGCCGGCTACGCTCTCGTGCTGGCCGGCCGCCGGGCCGAAGCGCTCGAAGAGACCGCCGGCCAGATCACCGGGCAGGTGCCGGATGCAAGGACACTCGTCGTACCCACTGATGTGGGTGATCCAGCCGCCGTCGACCACCTGTTCGCGCAGACGAAGGACACCTTCGGCCGTCTCGACGTGCTGTTCAACAATGCCGGCATGGGCACGCCGGCGATCCCCATGGAGGATCTGACCTTCGAACAATGGTCGGCCGTGGTCGGTGTAAATCTGACGGGCACCTTCCTGTGCACACAGGCCGCGTTCCGCATCATGAAGGCTCAGGATCCGCGCGGGGGGCGCATCATCAACAATGGCTCGGTCTCGGCGCAGATGCCGCGACCGCATTCAGCCCCCTACACAGCAACCAAACACGCCATCACAGGGCTGACCAAGGCATCCTCACTGGATGGACGCGCCTACGATATCGGGGTGGGTCAGATCGACATCGGCAATGCGGCAACCAACATGACCCAGCGTATGACCGGGGGCGTCCCACAGGCGAATGGCACGAAGATGGTTGAACCGCGGATGGATGTAGGCAATGTCTCCAACGCCGTCGTCCACATGGCCTCGCTGCCACTGGATGCCAACATCCTGTTCATGACGGTGATGGCGACGACGATGCCCTATGTAGGTCGGGGGTAGGGCGCGCGTCGCTGCGGCGACGAAGATGCCTGCTTCGGCCAGGGGTGATCGACGGAACCAACTCGCCGTGTAGTTCGAGATGGCCCGTCGTTTCCCTTGAGCTGAATCTGAGCTTCTGATGGGGGTTCAGACGACCAGATCCAGTTGTTGTATTGTGCCGACACCTGTCGGCTGACCACCCTCTTCCTTGAGGTAAACCCCTGAGCTGCGCACGACACCCTGCAGCTCATTCTCATCGTCCTTGACCTGGAAGGGCGTGTCGATCGACCCCAGATAGATGGCGCCGACGCCGGCCTGGCCCAGAGCGATCAGCCGGTCCTGGCCGTCCGCATCCTTCTGCCACACCCGCAGCCCTTCATACACCGAATCTGACTCATCGATGAAGTTATTGCCGTCTTCATCATACACAGCCAGTTCGGCAAAGCCCTGCCCCGTCGTGGGTCCAAACAACTCCGAACCATCGTCGACAAGGCCATTCTCATTGGCATCCAGTGCCAGAAATCCTGAGTTCGGCCCGATGAAGTGGATCTGCTCCGCCTCGCCATCCGTATCCAGATCGAAGGCGTAGGTACGGTCCGTCAGTTCGGCGGCAGTCCCCTCGAAATTGATTACCAGCGGATCGGTCAACTCGGCGCCGACACGCACTTCACCGGATTCCTCAGAGATGAATTGCCGACCCATCGTCAGCTCCACCTGAATCTCGATCTGCTCGCCATCGGCCGTCGTCACCACACCCGCAGCGGCGAAACTCGTCGTCTCCCGCTCCTCGTGGCGATCCTGATAGGAATAGATGAGACTGGCACGGGGCGCCGCATCGCGCTGTGGCTCGGCGTCGGGCCCTGCATCTGGGCCACGGGCCGCGTTGTAGGCGGCAGCAAAGGTGGGGGGCGTCTTCCCTGACGCCAGCTCGGTCGTCCTTGACGAATTTCCTGATGAATTTGATGCTGAACTCATTCCGGCAAAGGCACTCAGATCCAGAGATGCCGGATCGAGGATCTTCAGATCGCGCCCCGAGAAGGCAAACACAGCGGCACGAATCAGATCCATCTTGAAACGATCTGCCGGCCCCGCCGTCGTATCGATCGGCTGCGATCCTGTCATCCCGAGGCCACTCAAGTCGAGACCGAATCGGTTCATCGTCTCAGTCAGCGCATTCCTGAGAAGATCCGGCGTCGGAATCTTCAGTCCTGCCACGGCGGCCCGTTCCATCAGGGCCGAATTGAGACCCTCGCCATTCGTCGAGCCAGATTCGATCTGGCCCCGCAGCTCGGGGTTCATGCGTGCCAGCTCGTTGTCGAGCAGGCTGGGTCGGTACTCGGCGGCCTGCGCCGATGCCAGGGAGATCTCTCTTGTCTCAATGACGCTTCGCGTCGTTTCGCCATCCGCCTGTACTGCGATCTCCAACTTCTCATGGCGCGCATGGCTTTCCATCAGCGCGTGTTGCGCCGACAGATCAATCTGGGCGCTCGTGACTCGCACGATCATGCTCCTGTGAGTGGTGACCGACAACCGGAGGTCTTGGGGAGCCTCGGGATCGTTGAAGATCCGCTCGGTGCCGGGGCGGGCCTGGCGGCCCGCATTATCAACCAGGGGAGGCTGATGACTACCCGCACCCTTCCTATCGACATTTCACAGAAATCTCTTCAGCACTTCGGAATCCTCTCTGAGAGTGGCCGGCCCAGACACACGTAACCCCCGGAAATGGGCGACTGGGAAGCCCTCCTCCGGGGGTCAATGTCAATGCTGCGATGCTCTCTCTGCACGGGTCAGTGACCCGGCATCAACCAGCCAGATCACCGTGCACCAGGCTCCTATTGCATGCGGAAATCCAGATGCGCCGGCACCGGACACTCCCGCTGCACCCGCTGCTTGAGCGCCTCGGTAATGGCGATGCCCTCCGCCTTGCTCAGCCGCTTCTCCTGCATCTCGAACCACAGGTGGCTCAGCGAGCGTTCACCCTCGCGCAGATCGTCGATGGCCAGACTCGTGTCATTGAGGATCGCCTCGACTCGGCGCAGATCCTCCGTCGCCAGACATGCCCGAGCTTCCAGCAGCCGCACACGACCTGCCGCCCGCATGTCCTGGGGCAGATCACCGACCAGCTCGAGCCACAGGGACTCCTGCTCATGGTCGACGAGATAGGCACCGGCTTCGATCAGCAGGGGCAGCACATCGCGCCGCAACTGACAGGCTCGTGCGTAGTGGCCGACCGCTTCGGCCACATTGCCCTCTTCGTCGGCCAGGCGAGCCAGACACCGGTGGGCCCAGATCGTCTCCTCGCAGGCCAGGGATCGCTGCCATGCGGCACGGGCCTCGATGTAGCCGGCCGCCGCATACCGCATCAGCCCCAGATGGTACCAGGCACTCCAGTGAGCCGAACGCCCCTCATCCAGCGAGGCCTGCAGCAATTCGCGCCACTGGGATTGCACCAGATAACTCACCGGCTCATCGGCCGCATCGCTGGGGGGCAACTCTCCTTCCAGCAGCAGCCACATCCACGGCGTCTGTGCTTCAGTGAGAGAATCGGCGATGAAGTCCACACCCGAGCCATGGAAACCACCCTCGCCGGCGCCATCGCGACGTGCCGCTTCCAGGGCACCCCAGCCGCCACCGACCTGCATGATCTCCAACGGGGGACGTGCACTGCTGGCCTCAGCCGCTGCCAGGGTTTCATCCAGTTGTGCTCGCGGCACCAGTTGCTCCAGCCGCTGCTCGACCTCGGTTCGGGCTACCGACCAGTCACTGGCGTGCACGGCACCCGCATCGGCTTCCATCAGACCATATCCCTCCAGCCAGGTCCAGTCCGTTTGGGGCGGCATGGGCAGGTGTTCCATCTGCGTGCGTGCCAGCCCCGCCTGGATTTCCAGATACCTGTGACCCGGTTCGGACAACCATTCCTGCCAGCGTCGGCCACCGGCCCCCATGCCCCAGAAGAATAGCTTCCTACCCTTCAGTAGATCCGTCGACGTCTGCACCAGGCCGCGACCGGAGCCATCCAGTGAACTCACCCAGGGCCGCTGCCCGGATTCGGTGGGTACGTGGTAGAAGAAGTCGGCCGCACGTGGCGCATTGGTCACGTAGGAGACATCGACGCCCTGCACGATCGGCATCTTCACCCGCGCTGGGCCGCCGTCACCGTAACCGAAATTATAGGCCTCATCCGCCGACACGATCACGCGTGTGTCTTCGCTCTCAGGCACGGCCGTATTCGACCACCAGTACATCGGCACCGTCTCGTCGAGCGGATTGGTGATCCGAATCCGCACCAGCAGCATCGGCGAACCGGGCGGCAACCACGCATCGATCTGATACGGCGTCTGCCGCAGTCGTTCCCACTCCCACATGCGCAGACAGGTCGGTGTGCCATCCGGCGCCTCTGCCCGTGCGGCAAACATCGGCGAGCAGGTCAGGGGATGGTGGCCGAGCATGCCGATATTCCACTCCGTGCCACCGGAGAACCAGGCGTTGCGCACGGCCAGATTCGCCGGCTGCAGCACTGGATTGCACTCCAGCAGTTCACGGCCACTCGGCTTGTGCACCAGCGACCGCAGTCGACCACCGAGGCTCAGCAGGAATTCGGCCCGGAGGATCTCGTTCTCCAGCACAGCCACCGGCCACTCACGCAATTGGCGCTGCCGGGTGTAGCGATCCTGCAGCGTGTAGGGCAGATAGTTGGCCGGATGCCCGTAGCCCATTCGCTCCAGCATGCCATCGCTGAAACCCTCGTATTTCTCCCGATCCGGCGCCCGGCGCGACTGACGTCCGAGCGGGGGCAGGGGATTCTCGGGGCCCACCTCGGCCCCGGACATCTGCAACGCTTCAAATCGCAGCTCACTCATCATCCACCTCGATCGGCCCGGCAGACCGGGCATCTGTTTACGTCATGGATCGGGCGGCCTCGACCAGGGCCCGCACATTCGCGGGCGGGGTCAGGGGCGCCACCTCGCAACCGGGCGCGACGATGTGCCGCGTCCCACTGACCTGCCGGCAGGCGAGAGCCGCTTGACGCACCTGCTCAGCATCGCCTTCCAGCATGGTCGAAATCGTATCGATATTCCCGCACAGCACTCGATCAGTCATGCTCTGCCGTGCCAGGGGCAAGTCGGTGAGGAAGTCGATCTCGATCACATCCGCCGGCAACTTCGCCATATCCGGCAGCAGAGCATCCGTGCAACCGCACATGTGCACGCGCGTCATGGCACCCGCCTCGTTGGCAGCGTTAAGAATCTGCACCTGGCGCTTCCACAAGAAGGGTTCGTAGAAATCGGGACCAATCAGACTGGCCGCTGCATCACTCATGCCGATGCTGTCGGCACCAGCCTCAACCTGGGCACCGGCATACACGGTGGAGACGTCGGCGCAGAATTGCAGCAGATCGTGGACGAACCCCGGATCGTCGTAGAAGTCGATCATCAGGTTGTTGATACCGCGCAACTCGGCTGCCAGTGCCAGGGCACCCTCCACCCAGCCCACAATGCACGCGCCGCCGCCGGCCTCTCGTCGCAGAATCCGGATCGCGTCGATGCGATCACCCATGCGGCCACTGTGTACATCCGGCAGTCTGAGCGTTGCCAGCCGTGCCTTGTCGTGCAGGGCCGCATTGGTCTCATCGATCGCCGGTGGCTGATCGTCGTACCAGCGCACGCTCTCCTCACCACACAGATCCACCACCTCGCGGGCCGGATCCGAACACGTCAGCATTATGTCGATCCCAAAGTCCTGGCAGACTTTCAGTTGGGCCGCCGCCATCTGCTCGCCGCGTCGACAGTAGTCACCGAATGGGATCCCGGCATGTACGCCGGCAAAGGTCATCAACATCGGTTGCACGGGCGGTCGATCCACCGGATCCCCCGCGATCGTGGCTCGTACACGCTCCAGACTCGTCATCTCTTCTACCAACGGCCCACCTCCTCTCTCTCCCCACAACATACCCAGTTCATCGTGCCGCTGCGCACCGGTGTCTCTTGCACCACTTTTCGGCCTCCTCTACGTTGTTCGGACCATGGGATCTCACCTCGTCATCGCACCAGGCAGCATCAACGTCGACCTCATCCTGAAGACGGAGTCACTGAAGGGTCCCAAGACCTTTCGTGGGACGTACTCAGAGAGCCAGGGAGGCAAAGGCTCGAACCAGGCCATCGCTGCCAAGCGATCTGCCGCTCGCGGTCATCGCGCTGTGCACCTGGTCGGCTGTGTCGGCGATGATGCCTGGGGCGCCGAATCACTCAAGATTCTCAACCAGACCGGCGTCGGTACCGCTCATGTACGCGTCGACGAAAGCGTTCGCACGGGCCTGGTCATGGAGTATCTCTACGGCGACGGCGAGGTCACCATCGCGCTGGATCTGGGCGCCAATGCCCACGTTTGCCCCGACGATATCGACACCGCCGGACAGCTGATCGATTCCGCTGCCCTCCTGCTCACGCAAATCGAGAATCCACTGGCCGCCCTCGAAAACGCCGTAACGCGCGCTGCCGACGCCGGCGTTCCGGCCATGCTTGACCCGTCCGTCGTCCCGGAGAGTGACACCGAGCGTCAGCACCTCTTCGATGCGATCCTGCCCCGTCTCGACATCATCGCCCCCAATCGCTCAGAAGCCCTCGCGCTGACCGGCGTCGAGATCATCGACGACGAGACCGCCCTGGCCGCCGCCACCGCCCTGCGCCAGCACGTCGGCATCGTCCTGATCACCCGCGGCGCCGACGGGGCGCTGATTGCCCGCGATGACGATCACCACTTCGTCCGCGGTCTGTTCGTGGACGCCATCGACGGGGGTGCTGCCGGCGACACGTTCCGGGGTGCCTGGGCCCTGGCTCTGGTGGAGCAACTCGAGCAGGCCGCCTGCCCCCTGGCCGAACTGCCCTTCGAGGCGTTGGTGGCGGCAACCCGTTTCGCCAATGCCGCCGCCGCCCTGTGCGTGACCCGAGTCGGTGCCGCACCCGCCATCCCCCATCGGGCCGACATCGACGTCCTGTTGTCTGATTCTGCCCAATTTCGGGAAGCCGCCTCGTGATCACCCGCGCCCTCAGAGAGTCCGTGCAGTCGGGGATCACCGCCCACTTCGCACGTCATCCGAGACTCTACCCCTTCAGCCCCAACACCTTCACCTTCTTCGCCTTCGTGCTGGCCCTGCCCGCCTGCTGGGCGATCGCGCAGCAGCAGTATCTGCTGGCGATCCTCTTCATTCTCCTGTCTGGATTTATCGATCTCGTCGATGGTTGCCTGGCACGGGCGTTGAACCAGACCAGTCGCTTCGGCTCCTACTTCGATGCGATGATCGATCGTTACGTCGACTGCGTCCTCTACTTCGGCTTCTTTCTCAATGGCTTTCAGTTGGAGGCCTTCCTGGCCACCGTCGGCACCGTACTGACCAGCTATGCCAAACCACGTACGGCCATCGCTGACCAGATGTACGCCCAGGACTGGCCCACCATCGGCGAACGCACCGAGCGTTTCATCCTGATCCTGGCGGGTCTGCTTCTGGCCACGCGCTGGCCGCAAATCGCCGGTGTGTCCACGATCGGCGCCATGCTCTGGCTCACGGCAGGGATGACGCACATCGGTGCGATCCAGCGCGTCGTCTACACACGGCGTCTGCTGCACAAGGCGGAAGCGGACCGCACCGATTCCTGACGACGGCCTATCCTTCCCATCTTCGTTCGACACACACCACACGACATCAACTCAGAGATCTCATGCACAACGTCCTCATCATCGGCGGACGGGGGAACATCGGTGCCGGTCTGCGCACCTTTTTGCCCCGACTCGATCCCGACTACCACATCACCTCCGTCGATCTGCCCGGCGCCCTCGACAAGGCCACCGAATCCGACGCCCAGTGCAACTTCGTCGACCTCGACATCAGCACCGATCCTGAGGGCCTGGCTGCACAGATCGCCGACCGCGACCTCGTCATCTACCTGGCGCGTCACGGCAATCTCGAGACGATGAATGCACTGACCGACAGCGTCTTCAAGGGCGCGTTGTGTCAGCCGAAGGTGCCGATGGTGGTCGCCGCCAGTTCCGTGCACGCCTGCGATGGCGCCTACTCTGTGCATGGCGGCATCTGGGCCACGTGGGCCGAGCGCCGTTTCGACGAATTCGACCCGCCGCCCGAGCGCATCTCTTCCAGTATCACCGCCTGTCCGCTGGATGACTACGGTCGTGAAAAACAGCACGTGGAGCAGTGGTGTGAGAGATTGGCGGCCGATGGACACGGCGCCATCGCTGCCCGCTGGGGTGGGATCAACGCGGCCAACGATGTGAATCTGACAGAGAAGGGGTACTTCTCGCTCTGGTGTCATCAGGAAGACGCAGCGCGCTTCGTCCACGCCTGCTACACCACCTGGTGCGACGGCCGCCTGCGTTCAGGCGCCCACTACTTCGTCACATCCAACAACACCTATAACATCTTCGACCTGGAATTGCCCCGGCGTGAGATCGGCTACGAACCCCTGCACGACGCCGAAGAGACCTACTCAGGCTGAAGGATGCCGTCGTATTCGTCCAGCAATTGCTGCCCCAACTTGGACAGATTCGACAGGTAGCCGACGTGATGCAGATACATGTCCCGTGCCTCAGCAATGTCACCGGGACGATCCTGGGACAGCATGTTGTCGACGAAGTTATCCGTCAGCCGCATGTACAGTCCCTGCAGTTCGTAGATGCCGGACAACTGGGCGACGACATCGTAGTCCATGTAGATGATGACCTGCGTCATCCGCGCCGTCTCCCACGACGTCCCCTCCAGCAGCGCCACATCGTATTGCACGCTGCGTCCGGAAGAATCAGTGCCCACATCAATCGCCGCAATCGCCCCGTGCAGCGTGTCCAGACTCGCCTGGTGGTCGACGACCGTCGAGGCCAGCTCATCCCGATTACTGCGCACCTCGTCCATCACTCCCGTCAGTGCCCGTTCTGCCAGCTTCTGATCGGCGCGGTCCTGACGCCATTCGTTGACGAACAAAGCCAGGAGCACGGCCAGCACGACGGAGAAGACTTCCATCCCGAGATCGGGCAGACGTTCACGAACACGCACGAAGACTTCTCCTGTTGTCATCCACCGGGTTCAATCGATCCGCCCTGGCACTGGCACACCCCACACGGCCACATCCGGGGGATCCAATGTCAACGAATACAGCTTCGCCCCGGGGTCAAGATGGAAGCGGATCTTTATGTAGAATTCGCCATCCGACAGATCCTCGAGCCCCGCGCGTCGCTTCGGTTCACCCACCGGCGGCCACCCCGGCATGCCCTGCCACGACAACTCGCCACACAGCGTATCGACGCGAATCGGATTGCAGTCGCCGACGCCAAAACCGGGAATCGTCGCCCCCGTATCCTCCAGCAACTCGTAGCGAAGGTAGCCGGTCGACGCATCGGCATTCACGCAGATCCGCCCCCCCGCCGCCTGCCTGAAACGGTGCGTCGTCAACGAGCCCGGCGCAAACGAATCCGCCTCCACATGCACATAACCATCCGGCCGCAGCACACTCAGCCCCTTACCCCAACTCTTGGGGCGTGGGTAACGGCCCTCTAGAGGATTGGACGTGCGACCATTGTGCGACTGGGCGCTGGCGCCGTAGAAGAAAAAGAGCCGATCCTTGTGCAGAATTGGAGCGTCGCCGTACACCATGCCCCAATCCCACGCGCCGGTTGCTCCGCGTTCCAGGAATGGCTCACGCCAGCGGGTCCAGTGGATCGTGTCGCGACTGACAGCCAGCTGTGTATCAACGAAGCCATCAACTCGAGCCGGAAGGGCGGTGGGCCCACCCGCCTCGGCACCCCAGTAGGCTGCCGGACCCTGGATCCGGTAGGGCTCCTCGACATCCGTGTAGAACGCGTGCAGCATGAGGGTTCGCAGCCCACCATCCGACCGATTGGCTGGATCGAATCCTGCCGCGTAGAACTCAGTCCCCGTCGGATCATCCAGATCCTGATCGATCACTGTACGCAGACCCGACCAGTTCAGAAAATCGTCGCTGTCGCGCCGGCCCAGCACGCGCGTGCGCCGACCCGAGCCACGCTGCGAATAGAACGCATACGACGCATCCGGATTCATCACCCCACCAAAGCCTGACGCCGGCGCGCCGAAGTTGAAGAGCATCGGCTGCTCCGAGTGATCGCCCCTCGGCAACACTTCCCAGTCGTAGCCATCTGCCGACACGTAGGCCAGCCATTCCGGCGACCCATCCTCGGCCATCCCCGTCGGCTTGTTATCGATCCGCTTCCAACGACGCGACGCATCCGTCTCGTGCGGATCCCACCAGATGATCAGCCCGCCTGCCGGACAGTTGGTGATGTTGTTATCCGTCGAGCCCCGAAACTCCACCAGACCCAGTGATGGCTTCGACCAGTTCAGGCCGTCATCCGAATCCAGCGCACAGACCAGCATGCGCGCATCGATCCAGCTGTTGTAGTAGAGTCGGAATCGTTGCTCGTCCTCGATGTAGACCGTTCGCTGGTGATGCGCCGAAGCGTCCTCCCACGGCTGATCCATCACAATCTCCAGCGGCTGATCCACCGTCAGCTTGTGCGGCCGATTCAGCACCCGGCGCGCCCCCTGCATGGACTCGATGAAGAAGTCATCGATGAACAACTGCTTCCCAGGATTCTGTTCCAACATCAGCTCACATTCCTCGCCATGGATCGATGACCTGGATCTCGCACGCTTCGAAGTCCGACGTGTTGCGGGTAGCCAGGGCAGCACCGCGGGATCGTGTGATGGCGGCGATCTGAGCGTCGAACTGGCTGATGGGCCGACCTTTGCGGGCACATTCAGAACAGATCGCCGCGTAGGTGATGGCTGCGGGGCCATCGAAGGGCAATGTCCGCTCGTGGAAGTCCTGCTCGAACATGGCGTCAACGGCTTCGGTGAGGCTCTGCTTCCGCCTGCCATCAGGCAGAACCGAAACCCCATAGAGGATCTCGGCCTGGGTCACGGCGGTTGTGAACAAGCGCGCGTCAGGGTGCCGATCCATCCATTCTACCACCAACTCATCCGGTGCTTGACACATCAACTCGGACAGCACATTCGTGTCGAGGACAATCATGGCACCAGATCCGGTGGCTGACGAAGCGGCTCACGCGCCGGGAGCTCAAGATCGATGCCCCCCGCCTCGGCAAACCGTTCCCGGATACGGCGAGACAGGTTGTATGGCTCGGGGTTCTCCTTGGACAGCGCCGCGCGAAGGATTTCGCGGGCCTCCTCTTCCATGGATGTACCGTGTTCGGCGGCCTGGATGCGCAATCTTCTCTTGAGACCATCGTCCAGGTTTCGGATTGTCATGCTGGCCATGGATTCTCCCTCGGATTCGTCGTGCAATCAATGCTTAATTGTGCATCATTGATTGCATTGCAGCAATGCACGCCCTGAAACTGGACGAGCAGGTTACGCTTCGGCGCATCTCACTTTGTCGCCACCACAATGATGTGCGTCCCCATGTCGAGGCAGCCCTCTTCCCGGGTCGCCTCCAGTTCCATGCGTAACAGCTCATCCCAATCTGCATTCCCTGGTACAAGATCGGCCGTGACCTCGCCGGATCTCAAGATTGATGCGCCCATGGAGGCTGTCAGCGAAGCGATTTCACTCCTTCTCCCCATAGTCATCGTAGTGAGCTGCCGTCCACTCCCGGCTGTACAGATCAGTTGAAGCCATGGCCACCCTCGCATTTCTCGTGAATCGTCACTTCTACTGATGCTCCCACACGTTCACCGTCATGACGAAGCGCCGAAGTTGGGCACGTCAGGATCGAACTTACGGCTCGTCGGCAACGCCAGACGAAGCTCCGTGTGGGCATACTCACCAGCGTCTCGAACTCGGGATACGACGATCTGCATCCCGTGCTTCTGATAGAGACCGATGGCCGGATCATTACCCAGCTTCGTGAGTGTCCACGCTTCGGCGCCAAGACTCGCCATGGCGCGCACCAGGAGCTGGTTGCCAATGCCGCACCCATGATGGGCAGGATCCACGTAGAGCCAGGACAGATAGCCGCTGCCCTGCCAGCTACCGCGATCGCGCCAGGCGGAGAAGCCGATGACGTCATGGTCGAGGCAGGCGACAGCGGCGGTGTTGATCTCGAGGAATTTGTCCTTGTCCTCTTCCTCCGGCATCGGTCGAAACACACTGGCATCCCCACCGGTCAGCGCCAATTCCACCATGGCGGCTGACTGGTAGACCGCGCAGATCGCATCCCAGTCCTGCGCCTCAAATACACGGATGTCGATGTTGGTTGGTCCCATGGAGATCACTCTCAGAAAGGCTCGCAGCACGTCCCCAAAATACTGCCGGCCACGACGGCAGACACAGTAGCCAGCTATTCCACGATCATGACCCGTGTCGAGCGGGGCAGGTCTCGGCCATTGCGCAGCTGCAGCAGGTAGAGCCCCGACGCCAGGCCCGACGTGTCGAACTGTAAGACGCGATCGCCACGCAGGCGGTGACGCCCGACCTGCTGGCCAAGCACGTTGTACAGTCCCACCTCAACCTCCTCTTCCCCATCGACAGCTCCGCCAATGACAACGCGTAGCTCATCGCCGCGCTGCACGGGATTCGGCCAGGCGCTCATGGCAGCCTGTCCGGCAACGAAGGTCGCATTCGCCTCACCACCGACCTCAGTCACCACCGTCGGTTCATCTGGGCGGAACAGACGGTCCGCCCGGGCAAACGCGTCGATGCCGATCTGCCGGCCGATCAGGCGGCCGGGAATGTCGTCCACCGGCGGGTGGATCCCACCCCAGATCCGAGACAGGCTGCACTGATCGGAGGCGTCCCGGTACGTCGCCCACTGCAACGTGATGTCTACGCTCGGTCCATCCTCGAACAGGAGGAACTCGTTCTTCAGCGCAAGAAACTCACCGAGGCCGCCAGGGAAGTATTCATCGCCCGTCAGCAGCGTCATCACCTCGGCGCCGGCGCGGGAGAATGTCGAGTGGCCGGAGACGTAACCGGCGAAGGGCGGCGTGACAAAGTTGGGCGACTGGTATGGCCACCAGCTCTCAGCCAGCATCCAGCCCACGCCGGCCTCATCCTCCCTGGGGGCGGAGACATGCGGTGGCCCGCGCCAGGCATTGAGCTTGATCTTGCCGATGTTGGCGCCGGTGAACCCCGCCAGCGGATCTGCAGGTTTGACCAATTCGATGTGCCCCGGAATGAGCGGGATGCCGTCGGGATGGTAGGATAGTTCGTCGGGATCACCGCTCTGCCCGAGGCTGGCCATGTAGCGGAGGGCCGAGATGGGCCGCACGTAGTCGTACCAACCCTTGATCCCCCACGCTGCCACAGCGGCATCGTGCATGGCACCCCCAAGTGTCAGGTAGGCTCGTACGTCCCACGCCAACTGGGTCAGTACGGCGCCGGTGCCCATGTAGCGGCGCTCGAACAGGAGATGGTCGCTCACATAGTTGAGGATTGTGAACCAATGCCCCGGTGGGGTCTCCGACGCTGGCCCATCCGCCCAGAATTCGGCCAGGACGCGCGCATAGTCACCACGCGGCACGATCTGCGGCTCGTACGGCCCGCCAGTGTGGGGATTGATGCGGCGGCCGGTCCCCGCATCGCCGCCGTCGATGAGGTTGTAGAAGTCGGAGTAGTCGGCCATGTCGCGCGGCAGTTCGTCGACGGGGATGTTGCCGATCGATGCTGGCGAAATATCGATCATGACGCCATCCGCAGGCGACAGATGGCCTGACCAGACGGCGACGAGGGCGAAATTCCACTTGTAGTCGAAGGTATCGATGTGCGGTGGTGCCCCCGGGTCGTGGTAGACGACATAGGGATTGTCGTCACGCCGGTAGACCCGGCGACCGGCAGGATCGAGGGCGAAGGGCACGACCTGCCCCCACTCCGGACCCAGAAATCCAGGTGTCGCCTCACCAAGCAGATTCCCTCCCTGGTCGATGAAGGTTTCCAGCTTCAGCGGCTGCCAGCGATTCGGGTCAGCCAGTTCCGGGGGGTCGATCAGAGCCGGGTTCAGCGGCGCGTTGACCGGCTCATAGAACGTGGAGTGGTATCCGATGGCTTCATTCGAGCCATCCTGCACACCGAATTCAATCAGGCACTGCGCCAGATAGTTTCCAAGACGAGCGGGAGAGGATCCCGGGTCGCTGCGGGCGACGAAACTGCGGTCGTAGCCCAGTGCCGCAAACAGTGAATCGGTGCGCGGAAAAGTGGTCTCCCAACCGGGAGAGTTGGCGAACCGGAAGCGCAGGAGGCGGTAAGCGGCGTAGCTGATCGCTTCCTCACGGGCGGCAGCGATCTGTGCGGTAGTGAGGTCGCGGACAGGATCCACTCCATCGAAGCCACACGTGAATCCCGCCACGGTCTGTCCCAGCAGATAGGTCTGCTGCGTACCGTCGCCGTAGGCTGCCCAGGCATCGTACATTGCCACGGCCACGTGGAACAGATTGCGGGCATGCACCGTGGGCCGCGCGAAGTCGTCGCGGATGGCGTCGAGGAGAACGTCGTTCCACTTACGAGCAACCGAGTGCTCCTGCGCCGCCGCCGGCAGCGCCAGGCTGCACCCGAGCAGAACGGTCAACAGGAGTCGAAGGCCGTTCACACGAGGGTCATCTGATCACGTTGACGCCGGTGATCCCAAGATGCGGCGCGACGGTCAGCAGATGGCGATCGCTGGAGTAGATATCACGGAGGTTGCGATGCAACGCCCCGTGAGGTCCACTGAATGCCAGCGCGGAAGATGCCAGACCGCCAGATTCGTTGGCAGCCTGCATCACGGCTTCGGAGCCGTGCTCCACGAGGTAGAGCTTGATGATGTAGGCAGTGTCGAGATACCTCACCGTTCATCCCGAACGGCGCGCATGACTGCGGCGCTGTCGACTTGTTGCTGGGGGACGACGGCCGAGCTCACACTGAACTGCCTTGGCAGGTCCTTTTCCAGGCGGGCCGTGACGGGTGCCGTCAGCAGGGCAACCGGGTGGCCGCGGTCCGTGATCAAGAAAGACTGCTCGCGCGCGGCCCGGGCATACTTCCCGGTATGCTGATGGAGTTCTTTCAGAGTAATTGAGTCCATGGACATGAAGTTACTCTAGAGTCACCAAGTGCCTAGAGAGATTTCGAGGATGAGGCTGGCGTGGCATGGATCACTTCGCGAAGTACTCTACCCCTGGGATTCCCTCGAAGTCAGCATCCTGCGTCCAGAGGGTGGCCTCGTAGTACCGGGCAGTCGCAAGGATGACACTGTCGGCCATCGGCAGGCCGTGGTGCAGGCTGAGACGAGCCGCGCTCAGCGACAGGGTTGCACTGAGATCGACGACACGACCCTGCTGCATGGCGGCCACTGCCTGCAGCGCCTCCGACTCGGCACGCTGCTGAAGGATCCGCTTGAAGACCTCGTAGATACTCAGCGACGGCACAATGAGATCTGCCTGACGTTCAATAGCCGGAGCGAAGTGGTCGGCATTCGCCCCATTCGCAAAATACTCCAGCCAACCCGAGGAATCGACAACGTTCACGAGCGATCCGGCTCCCGCTCCACGGACGTATCGATGCCGCTGACGATCCCCCTCATCTCCTTGATCGGACGGACCGGAATCAGTTCGATCCGGTTGTCGTAGACGATGGTCTCCACTTTCTGGCCCGGTGTCAGGTTCAGGCGCTCTCTGACGGACTTCGGGATCACGATCTGGTACTTGGGGGAGATGGTCACAGTGGTCACGTTTGGACTCCGATCGATAGGAATTTTGTCATACGCTAATTGTATCGATGGACACTCCGTATGACAAGCCTACGATCTCAATGCAGGGCGGGAGGCTGCCATGTCCCAACGCGGGCCATCACTCCAGCAGACCCCGGGTACGCTTCTCCTTCCCGGTGAGACGTAGTACCCACTTCAAACAGAAGTGTGCCGGATCCAGCGGCTTGAGGAAGAACATCGGGCAGAGCCCCGGAATGACCGTGGTACCTGCCGCGCGCAGACTGTCGATGGCTTCTTGCGTGCCGGCGCCCGGACTCAGGGCATCGTGGAGCCAGACCAAAGGTGTCTTGGCCTCGAGACAGTCCTGGACCGCCGCCATCGTCTGATCTCTGTCCACGTGGACGAGCACAGCCTCCACAGGTGGGTCGATCTTGGTCAGTGACGGTGTCCGCTCGAGGCTCAGATCATGCTCGAATGTGGGGTTCACGGCGATCACCGCGGTCCCTCGCTTGCGAAACTTCTTCGCCACGAACAGTCCCATATCCCCCATGCTGTCCTCAACTCCCCAGACTGCGATCCGTGGCTTGCCGAGGAACAACCCCACGAGTTCTTCGAGTCGACCTGCTTCTGCCTGATCATTCATCCGTCCGCCTCATCCTGTTCCCTGCAATCCATAGGGCTGTCAGTTCATGTCTCTCGCTGAATATGCCGAATTGGAGGAGGACGTGGGTCTCTGGTGGTGCCCTCCTCCAGGTCGTGAACACAGAAAGGCCCCCTCATCGACCGATGCGGGGGCCCTCTACTGTCTCTGCCAGACTGCACTGTTAATGCGCTCCCGCGCCTCGGCTTCTCGATTCAGCCATTACCGAGGCGAGTAGCCAGTCAGCTATTTTTCAAGCTCGGCCAAGCGCGATGTCAACGCCTCGATCGCAGTCTGCTGCTCCTTGACCGCTTCGATCAGCACGGCAGAAAGACGCGAGTAGTCCACAGACTGAGCATCTACTCCGTTGTCCTCATACTTCACCACTTCGGGAAGAACCGCACCCACCTCTTCGGCGATCAGGCCGAGGTCGTGTCTGCCATTTTCCTTCCAGTCGTAGGTTACCCCACGCATGCTGATGATCTTGGATAGTGCATCCTCAATCGGCACGATGTTCGTCTTCCAGCGACGGGAGCTGTAGCTATCCCACCCGTCGGCAATCGGCCGACCCTTGCCCTGGCCAACCGTCAGGATACGCGAATTGTGAAGGGAGTTTGGCGTGCCGAAACCAAAATGGCCTACAGGGGTGATACTCAACACGTCTGTATTGGTAGTGTAGTTAAACACCCTGAAAGCACCTTGGAAGCCACCCTCTGTCGAGGAGAGTAGAGCCCAGTCGCTTCCCCCAGGACTCTTGTTCACAAGCCTCAGACCGGGATTGCTTCCCCCTCCGAAATTACCTGTATAGAACAGGCCTTCTGAGCCGTGGACAGAGAATTGGCCATTGGTTTCTCTGACGGCCAGTCCGCCCAAACCAACGATGTCCACCGACCCATTGTCTGCCCTGATAACGCGGCCGGCACCCGGTCCTCCTTGGTCATAGGCTTCGTCGAGGGTATTGCCAGAAGCAGCATCTCCTGGGGGGCCCTGCGCACCGTCAGCGCCGGCTACACCATCTGCTCCGTCAGTACCAGCAGGGCCAGCTACACCATCAGCACCAGCAGGGCCGGTTGCACCATCGGCGCCATCAACACCAGCGGGGCCAGCTACACCATCGGCGCCATCAGCACCAGCGGGGCCGGTTGCACCATCGGCGCCATCAACACCAGCGGGGCCAGTTGCACCATCGGCGCCATCAGACCCAGCAGGGCCAGCTACACCATCTGCTCCGTCAGTACCAGCAGGGCCGGTTGCACCATCGGCGCCATCAACACCAGCGGGGCCAGTTGCACCATCGGCGCCATCAGACCCTGCAGGGCCAGCTACACCATCTGCTCCGTCAGTACCAGCAGGGCCGGTTGCACCATCGGCGCCATCAGCACCAGCGGGGCCAGTTGCACCACCGACCCCTGGCGACCCTGGGATTCCAGGTTCACCATTCACACCTGGTGCCCCATCGGCTCCATCCGCTCCTGCGTCACCCTCTGGTCCTGCCGGACCCGCGATGCTCCACTCCGTAGGCGATTCGTTGCGCTTGCAGGCGTCCGGGCACTCTACCGACCGCAGCTTGCCCGCTTGGTTCACACACGCATAGATCGTATTGCCATCGGACACGAAGTCTGCACACGGGTTCCGATTCTTCTTCCGGCGTTCGGTTCGATCGTCATCGTCATCGCCGGCCCAGACAGTGCCCAGCGACAGGGCAAGAATGCTGATTCCGATCAAGTGAGCGATACGTCTCATTGGCTCTGTCCTGTGGATATTTGTAGAAGTAGACCACTGGTCGCGATTGGGATCAGTGCTCCTACCTCTATGAGCTTAGCAATCAGCGTATGGGTGCTTCGCAGAATGATGCCGAAGTCTGTCCTGAAGCGTCTCGACCGCTCCGTGCTGTGGTGGAGCTACCAGCCGGTCCTGTGGCCATTTGCCAGCATCTGAAAGTTGAGGAAAGCCCCCCGCAAGACTCATTATCCGGCAGGGGGCTCTGCAGGGCGGAAGCGTAGATGCCTACAGTGAGTTACACAGAAGCGGGACCAAGACTCACCAGTAGACATCAGCCGATCCGTGAACTGCTATGGTATCAGTATCTCTTCCACCAGAAGGTCAGCTGACAGGATAATCGCTGGTGGGCCTGTAGAACCGGCTTCCTGTCTGAACTGCACTCTATAGGTAACGGGAGACAGCCCCGGTGAGTTCTGCTGACTCATGAGAACCGCCTGAATCTTATTGGTTCCGGAACTCGATCCTACGCCAGTGCCGTTAAGAGTCGCTGAATCTCTGGTTAGGATTACGTCAACGCGGCTATTGTCTTGCTGCAATACCTGAACTGTGGAAATGACCCTCAGTTTCGAACTACTGGACTGCGGGGTGAACACATAGGTCAAGTATGTCTGCATCCCACTTGTTGCATTAATGCTACCACCTGCCTGAAAGAACTCAGATTGCAGTATTCCACCTGAAGATCCGGCGGAGCCGGTAGTTCCTGTTTCGCCCTGAATCCCTTGAGGGCCCACAGACCCTGTGGTACCAGTCGCGCCATCGGCACCAGCGGGACCCGCCACGCCCTGTAGTCCTTGTTCTCCTTGGGCGCCAGCAACACCAGCGGGGCCAGTTGCACCGTCAGCGCCATCAGCACCGGCAGGGCCGGTTGCACCATCGGCTCCATCAGCGCCAGCAGGTCCGGCTACACCATCGACGCCGTCGGCACCAGCAGGGCCAGTTGCACCATCGGCACCGTCAGCACCAGCAGGGCCAGTTGCACCGTCGGCGCCACTAGCACCAGCGGGGCCAGTTGCACCGTCGGCGCCACTAGCACCAGCGGGGCCAGTTGCACCGTCGGCGCCATCAACACCAGCAGGGCCAGTTGCACCATCGGCACCGTCAGCACCAGCAGGGCCAGTTGCACCGTCGGCGCCATCAACACCAGCAGGGCCAGTTGCACCGTCGGCGCCATTAGCACCAGCGGGGCCAGTTGCACCGTCAGCACCAATCGCACCATCCGCACCCGGTGCCCCATCGGCTCCATCCACTCCCGCGGGACCCGTGTCACCCTCTGGTCCTGCCGGACCCACGACGCTCCACTCCATAGGCGACTCGTTGCGCTTGCAGGCGGCAGGGCATTCCACCGACCGCAACTTGCCCGACTGGTTCACACAGGCATAGATCGTGTTGCCGTCGGAGACGAAATCCGAACACGGGTTCCGATCTTTCTTCCGTCGTTCGTTTCGATCGTCGTCGTCATCGTCGTCGCCGGCCCAGACAGTGCCCAGCGACAGGGCAAGAATGCTGATTCCGATCAAGTGAGCGATACGTCTCATTGGCTCTGTCCTGTGGGTGTCGATGGATTCTGGCATTGATGTCGTGTGTCCCATTCTATTTCAGCAGCAGCATTCTGTGAGTCTCAGCCATTCCGCCTGCGGTGAACCGGTAGAAGTACACGCCGCTGGAGACTTCTCTACCGCGGTCATCCCGGCCTCGCCATGTCACGGTGTAGGTGCCGGCTTTCTGTTCGCCCTGCACCAGCGTTGTGACCCGCTGACCAGCCAGGTTGAAGATCTCCAGCGTCGCCGCCCCGGATTCGGGCAGGCGGTAGGAGATCTCAGTCGAAGGATTGAATGGGTTGGGCACGTTCTGAGAGATCTGGTAGGCCATCGGCAGATTCGTTGCGATCTGCGGCACACCGGCCGTCAGTTCACCCCTCAGACAGACTCCGAAGACGGTTCCACCGGGGCCGGCGAGGAAACCTTGCCTCATGCGACCCGTGTCAATGTCGAAGCGGGCCACCTGATCCGTCTCCTGGTCCGTGGCCCAGAAGGACCGACCATCGGGATCCAGATTGATGGCAAACCAGTCGTTCTGACCCGAGACGTCATAGCGCTTCACCACGCGCCCTGTTTCATCGAGACGTTTGATGTCAGCACCATCAGCCACCAAAAGTCCGCCGCTGCCGTCACCAGGGGACAGCAAGCGAATCGCTTCGGCGTGCCCATCTCCCGGCAATTCGGCGAAGTCGTCCAGCTGCTCGCTGGCCTGGGTGTCGAAACGCTGAATAAGGCGCCCCGCCGACGTGTAGAACAGCGTCTGCTGATCGGCGGCCAGGTCGACCCAGTTGGTGCCGCGTCGTCCATCCGTCTGCACCTGGAACGTGCCCAGCAGCATGCCGGCATCGTCGTACTTGTGGATCAGCTGGTTTCCATCGGGATGCCCTACGTAGAAGCTCCCGTCGGCGGCAAAAACGATGGCCCCACTATGAGCCTCTGGAGAGGCCTCACGTGGGTCGATGGTCTGCACAATCCCGTGGGCTGTGCCGCTGTCGTAGACCACAACCTTGGACCGCGTGTAGTTCACCGTATACAGCTTGTCGAGTCCTGGGCTGAATCCACAGTCGGTCGTGTAGCCGCCCCCATCCTGCTGCAGGCTCTGCTTGAAGGTTCCACCGCGGTCGAAGACGTGGTAACTGCCATCCCCAACGGCGAGAAAGACATCACCTTCATGCCATTCAGGCTGCGGGTCAGCTTGAACCTGGCCGCCGACTACAACGGCCAGGGTCAGTGCGGCCAGCACGGCCTGCCACTTCACGAGCAAGTGTCCATGTTTCATGCGACGATTATTCCCTGTGTGTGTGCACGGATCGGTCACTGGGGCCGACACAACGGGTCAGTTCCCGCTATGCAAGAGCCGCGCCAGTTCCGAGAGGGGCTCGGGCCACTTCGCGCAATTTGTTGTTCCTAAGGGCTTTAGGAACAATCACGCAGCGCAGGCGCCGCATCTCTCATAGAGGATATAGATGTCTGAACATCTATCAGAAGGTCTGGCCAGACGGACATCATCTGGGATAACGCGTTGTTATTGGGACACCTAATGGGTGACAGATCATCTATCAGCGACTAGTGATAGATGATTGTACACCGCCTCGGGCGAGGCGGGAGGCGTCAGATTGACAGCCTACTCGATGCCGTACGCCTTCATCTTCTGCAGCAGCGTATAACGACTGATGCCCAGATCCTCGGACATGCGAGTCTTGTTACCCTCGTGGGTTCGGAAGGCCTGTTGGATCAGGTCAGCCTCGACCTCTGCGATCACGTCCTTGAGGCGGCCGTCTCGACGCCAACTACGCGCCATATGAACCGCTGGGCGGAGTCGCTCCGAGAGCATGGCCGTATCGATGACACCCCCTTGGGGCGTCAGGACGATGGCCCGTTCGATTTCATTCTCAAGCTCTCGCACATTGCCCGGCCAGTCGAAACGCGACAGAGCATCCATCGCCTCCGGCGTGAAGCCGGTCACCTTCTTCTGCACCGCCTCCCCGTGACGCTTCAGGAAGTGGTCGGCCAACAACGCGACATCTTCGGTGCGTTGTCGTAAAGGCGGGAGCGCAATCGGGAACACATTGAGACGGTAGAAGAGATCCTCGCGGAAGCGACCTTCCTTTACGTCGGCCTCCAGTGATCGGTTCGTGGCAGCAATGATGCGGGCATCGACACGTCGAGGCTCATTCTCGCCGACGCGCGTCACCGCCCCTTCCTGAAGCACCCGCAGGAGTTTGACCTGCATGTCCGGTGCTGTTTCGCCGATCTCGTCCAGGAAGAGGGTGCCAAGGTGTGCCGATTCCACCAGGCCCGGGCGATCTTCGGTTGCTCCCGTGAAGGCACCCTTGGCGTGGCCGAACAGTTCGCTCTCCAACAATCCGGCAGCCAGTGCCCCACAGTTGACGGCCACGAAGCGGTGGCTCCGACGGCGGCTGTTGTAGTGAATGGAACGAGCCACAGCCTCCTTGCCGGTTCCGGATTCACCAGACAGCATCACACTGACATTGCTTTCGGTCACCTTGGGCAGGATGTCGTAGAGCTCATCCATGGCCGGACTCTGACCGATGATCTGATCGAATCGATGCCGTCCGGCGATCTCGCGCCGCAGATGGACCGCCTCCAGATACATGCGACGAATGCGCAACATCGAGTGCACCCGGGCCATCAGTTCGAGCGGATTGAATGGCTTGATGACGTACTCGTCAGCGCCCTGCTCGAGACCTTTGACGACTGCATCTCCCTCGGCAGAGGCAGTCACGAGGATGACGGGGACAAAGTCATCACCCTGCTGTTCCTTGATGCGACGACAGGTTTCGTAGCCGTCCATGCCCGGCATCATGAGATCGAGCAGAACCAGATCCGGTTGGTGGCTCGTCACAATGGCCAGGGCCGACGAGCCATCGTGCGCTTTCAGAACATCGTAGCCGGCGGCGCTGAGGCGCACCTCCAGGGCTTTGGTGTGCGAGGGGTTGTCATCGACGACGAGAATCGTCGCCCTGTCTGGCGGTTGGGTCATGATGGCCTCACGATGGGAATGGCAACGCAGAAGGCCGAACCCTTGCCTACTTCACTCTCGGCCCAGATTCGTCCCTTGTGGCCCTCGACAAACTGCCGTGCGATGGCCAACCCCAGGCCTGTCCCCTGCGTCTTGCGAGTCAACGAACTGTCGATCTGATAGAACGTGTCGAAGACGCGAGACAGCTCCTGAGGGGCAATCCCTACACCGGTGTCGGTCACCCGAAACAGGACGTCATCACCCTCGTGTTGAGCGCTGATGGTCACTCGCCCTACCTCGGTGTAGTTGATGGCATTCTTCAGCAGATTAACCAGCACCTGTTCAGTCAGGCGACGTTCATCAGCCCACAGTGGTGGGAGATCGGCGGCGACTTCACGCACCAACTCAAGGTCTTTGGCCGCCGCACGGTACTCCAGCGACGCGGCGGCCACGTCGATGCAGGCCTCCGCGGTGCAGGCACTCAGTTGCAATTCTATGGTATCGCCCTCGCCTCTGGCGATTTCCAGCACGTCGTTCACCAGTTGCAGCAGACGATCACTGTTCTGATCGATTTCACCTACTGCATCTCGCAGCTTCGGCGAAATCTCACCATACATGTCATCCCGGATCAGCGAGGTGAAATCGATGATGGAGTGCAGGGGCGTCCGCAATTCGTGGGACATATTGGCCAGGAAGACACTCTTCGCCTGGGTCGCCTCAAGGGCTTCTGCATTCGCCTGCTCGAGATCCTCGGTGCGCGTCTGCAGCAGTTGGTTGGCAGATCGCAACTGGCGATTGCCACGAACGATGTGGCGAGTCTGCCAGGCGATAAAGAGACCCGAGAGCCCCAGGCCCACCACCCAGGCGATGCGTTCATAAGGGGGGCGAATGTGGACCTGGACTGTGGCGGCGACGGCGGAAACATCGAGATCCCGGTCGACGGCGATGACCTCGAAGGTATAGTCACCGATCGGCAGGTCGATGTACTCAACGCGCGCCACATGTGTGTTCTGCCACTCATTCTCAAATCCACGAAGCCGGTAGCGATAGACCATCGATTCAGCTCGTGTCTTGTAGCTGAGGCCGACAAATTCGAAGGCCAGGTAGTCTGTGGCCGCCGACAGGCTGACCTCACCGACGGGGCCATGGGGCTTGTCGCCGATCACGTTGGTGAGATGCACTAGAGGTGGCGCCGCTTGTTGGCGGAATCGCGTGATCCCGTGCGGATCGACGAACCACAGATCACCATCATCATCCCGGTGCATGTCGTACACAGCCGAACCGTGCAGCCCGTCGGCCTGCGTCATGCTCTGAAACAGGTCTCCATCGAAGCGACTGACACCGCCCAGCGTCCCCAGCCACAGGAGGGGGCCATCTGCCATGATGCTGATGACACTGCCATTCGGCAACCCTCCCTTACCGTACGTCGTGAAGCCATCGCCGGAGAAACTGCTGAGACCGTCCACGGTGCCGATCCACACGATGCCCTCATCGTCGACCTCAAGGGCCGTCACACGTTTGCCTGCCAGACCGCCAGTTGTCGTATTGGTGAAATCCGCACCGTCGAAATGACTCAACCCCGCTGCGGTGCCGAACCACATGTCACCTGAATGGCCCTGTGCGATAGCCGTCACGCTGTTGTTTGCCAGGCCCTGCTCCGTCGTGAACAGTTCCAGATCTTCTCCATCAAATCGAAGCAGGCCACTGGGTGTCCCGATCCACAGATTCCCGGCACCATCCTCACCGATTGCCTTAGCAAAGCTCTGCCCGGCGGCCGCAATCTGACGACGACTGTATGCCGACAGCGCGTCCACTTCATTCAGGTGGCCGTCTGCGTATCGCAGAACGCTGGTGTGCGTGCCGATCCAGATGTCACCATCACGGCTGCGGAAACCACTCATGACGGGCTCGTCGCTCAGCTTCTCGAAGTGGGCCCGTTTTCTGTCATAGCGAAGTAGGCCACCCTCGCCCCCGAACAGAAGTCGATCACCATCTTCCGGCACTACGACGTTGGCACCTTCGAAAGGCTCAGGCAGCGCCATAGTTTCGAACGGCCGCCCGTACGACCGAGCCACACCACGCCCCCCGGTACCGACCCACAGGTTCTGTTCACGATCCACCAGCAGACTTCGGATCACCCCATCGGCCAGACCATCGTTCTTGGCGGCGTCATCGAAACCGACCCCGTTGTAGCGACTCAGACCCGTTTCGGTGCCGAACCAGAGCGTTCCCTCGGAGTCCTCCTGGACAGACTGGACGTCGTCCCCGGCCAGGCCCGATGTCTTGTTCAGGGTCACGAATGTCTCACCGTCGTAACGGCTCACACCGGCGCCGGCAGTGGCAAACCAGACATTGGTATCCCGGTCAACGTGCACGGCCTGAATGCGATTGTGAGCCAACCCGTCAGCCGTGGTGAAAGTCTTGAAGCTTTCACCGTCAAAGCGGCTGGCACCACCATCCAGCGTACCGAACCAGATGTCACCGTCCTTTTCCTCCGCCATAGCCCAGACCGCGTTGCTAGCCAGCCCGTCCCGCGCAGTGTAGTTGTTGAAGTAGGAGCCATCGAAGCGGCTCACGCCCCCACCCATCGTGGAGATCCATACATCACCGCGGCGATCGGTCAGCAGGTCCGACACCTGATTGTCGGCCAGACCGTGCTGGGTCGTGAACCGCGTCAGATCAGTACCATCGAAACGGACGACACCGCCGCCATAGAAACCGAACCAGAGATGACCGCGACGATCTTCGGCGATCCCCATGACGGCATGGACCTCATCGCCCGTATCGAGCGCCATGAAGACACGCCCGTCATAGCGACAGATGCCACCAACCGTTCCGAACCAGATGTATCCCCTGCTGTCCTGATACATGCTTCGGACGTCTGATCCGCTCAGGCCATCCGCCATGCCCAGCTGGTGCCATCGCTCCGAACGCATGCCGCTGCCAGCAGGCGCCTGCTGCCAGCAGGCCGCTGGTAGCGAATCCCCCTGAGGCCGCGGATACACCAGTGACAGTGCCATCTGGCCGCCACCTGTGATGATCACGGGATAGACGACCGTACTGCCCTGAAGAGCGACCTGGTATTCGCCGACAGGCAGCGTGGCAGTGAAATGGCCACGTTCGTCTGTCTCGCCCACCAGCCACAGTTCATCCGAGCTCCTGGATTGCAGGCGGACAACCTGATGCGGCTCGGGGTCACCGGACGTCTCTCTCACGAGTGAGATATCCAGTCTACCGGCCACTGCGGTCGATTCAGTGAGCACCAGGTCACCGCGGCGGTGGGCAGAACGGATCTTGACCGCCCCCCTGCCCCACGACAGCCAGGTGAAAGATCCATCATCGTCACGATCGCAGATGGCGATATCCAGACCGATCGACCGGGCGACACCGGGGTCTACACGGTCTGTGTCCAGAGGGATCCGCCACTCATATGTCTGCTGGCCATCTCGCCGCTGAACACGGACCACGGTCTCATCCCAACTGTCAGGGAATACGCCACCAGACGACAACAGATTTGCCTGCGTATCACCATATAGCGCATGCAGGATACCAGGTGACTGGTCACGGCGATGCAGGACGTCCAGGTAGATCTCACATCCATCCTGGCCATTCCACTTCTGCTCATGGGCAGACGCCGACGTATCCACAGCAACTGATTCGTCCGTGACCCGGACGGCCACATAGAGGACCCTGTCCGTGGCATCGTGGGCGGCGGCAAACATCGCCGAGAGATCTGCAGGGCTCTTTGGCGACTCACCATAACCGACGACTTCGATAGGCAACCAACTCGTCGTCGAAGGCCAGTCACCCAGATCCCCATCCACGGTGATCACACCGGCAGGCGCGGCAATGGCATTCGCACCATTGTGCGCCGACGCCCGGGAGCCGGTTAGCACAAGGCAGGCCACTACCCACAGGATAGCTGGAAGGTGCCACTGTCGAATGACCATGGCTGCGATCGATGAGGAGGAGGTCTGTCCTGGACAGGCAGGGGCTGGACAGGAAATAGCGTCGCCGACCGTGGGTCAAGGATCGTGACTTCGGTACTCCGACCATTTACCCGTGCGTCGGGTAGCTTCTCCTCACCACCTCAACCGCGTCTCCGCCACTACCCCAGCGCTTCGAGCAGGGCCCGTCGAGCGGCGCGCAGTGTGCTCGCCTTCTTCGTGTACTCATCGAAGCCACGAATGGCGCGGCGTGTGATGGCACGCGCCTTCTTTGGATCCCGCCCTTTGAGGCGTTGCAGCAGTTCGTAGTCCTCGCAGCCTTCGCGTTGGGCTTCGAGACGGAGGCTGGACCAGGGACCGTTGGTCCCCGGGTAGACGATGTGCGTGTCGCCCGGGGGCAGGCAGTTGCTGCCGCCGTGATCGACGACGGACTGCTCAAAGGGGTCCTGGAACGACTTGTAGTGATTGAGACCCCAGTGGAGATAGCCGTGCAGATCGTAGAGGGCTGCCGCCCAGCCGAAGAGGGTCGGGCGCAGCAACTCTTCATCGAGCAGGCGGTTGAGCCAGGGTCCCCCCGGGAAGCAGCAGGTATAGAACCAGATCCGGTCACCGGTGGCGCGGGCGGCGTCGAACAGGTCGCGGTGTTTCTGATACTCCTGGACCTGGGGGCACCAGATGTCGACTGATCCGGCCATGGTGGGATCTTCGGTCGCGTCGAGGGTGGGCAGGCCGGGCATGTGACGCCGGACCATACCGCAGAGAATGCGGTAGTCATCGGCGTTGGTGGCCGCCGGCTCGTCGGTGACGTGCTGAATCCAGCGGTCGCGCCAGCCCTGGCGATCGATCTCGTTGACCAGCTGCCGACCGATGGCGGCGAGCATGGCGTTCCCCTCTGGGGACGTGGCGCGCACCCCGCTGGCCAGAGAGATATCGAAGGTGGTGGCCGACCACTCGCCACCGGTACGACCGGCGACGTGGCCCCCTTCGATGTAGTACATGCCCGCATCGGTGAACAATTTGACGATGCGGCGCAGACGCTGCCGATCGAGGACGGGCAGCCCGTTCTCCATATGGAAGATGTACTGGAGCGGGACCCAGAAGGTATTCTGGCGGCCGTGCGCCATGAGGTCGGCGTATCTGCGAATCATCCGCCAGTGGCCGGAACTCCACCTCTCCAACCCGTGACGCTCCGCCATCAGGTCCAGCGTGAACCAGTTGGTGTAAGGAAAGCTCCCTTCACCGACCGGTGGCACGACTGCGAAATGGGCCCGGACGGTGACCGTGAGCTCGCAGCACTCGCCGCCAACCTCAATGGCGATGGTGTACTCACGCTCGCCGGGACGGCCAGTGGCCGGCAGGTGAAGACGCAGCGCAGTGATCGGCGCCGCAGCTTTCACGGACGAGCCGATCGGTTCCATCGCATCGAAGACACGGAAGGGCGCGCGGCGCGCCACGTGCGGGTTGACGTCTCCATCTCTCTCGATGAAGCCGACCGTGCCCGTGTTGGTCTCGACGGGGACGTCGATCAAGCGAAACCAGGCCGCCTGCTGAACCGTGCGTCCCTTGCTGACGACCCAGAGACGAATCCGCTTGTCGACGGGCACATCGTTGAGGAGCACGTGGACACTGGCCACCACATTGCGAGGCGTATCGACGGCGGTAGAGGAGCAGGGCCGCTTGCCGATCGTCGAATCGGCGTAGAGGAATTCGAGGCTGTCTCTGAGTTCGGCGCGCATGATGGCCACTCCTTGTCTCTACGATGTCACTCGTCCAACAGAAGCTCTGCTCAGTCGGCAGAGCCCTTACGGAGGATAACGAGAGTCCTGGAGAGTGGATCAAACGGCAATTGTGTTCCGCCGCACCCTACCCGGTTCTCCGAATCCGGTCCACTGCAAGCTTCGCGATTCTCTCAAGTTCGTCGAAACAACGAGCGAACCTCGCCGGGTCCTGCGCGCCCTTTTCTGCATCATAGGTGTCGACGAAATCCTTCGGTCCCTCTTCGATGAACTCATAGAACAACATGACTCTCTGAGCCTGAATCTTTCCAGCGAGCAAGGAGAGTACTTCCTGCTTCCGATTGACATCCGCTACCAACACGACGTCTGAATCCACCAGGTGTTGCTGCGCCTCTTCATCGAGGACATTGCGCTTCACAGACGCATTCAGGCCTCTTCTTTTCAACTCACTCTGGACGTCGGCCAACAGGTCATCCGAATCCGGATAGGCCTCCAGGGGGGCAGTGCCACACGAGAACAGATCAATGCTCAAGGACGCCTTGGCGGCATAGTCATCCAGGTAGTGATGGAGTATCTGACTCCTGGCAATATTGCCGTGGCAGATGACGCTGATCTTCACAGTCTATCTCCTTCCACCAACTCATCCCGCCACGCATCCAGATACAACCCGATCTTCTCGAACGGGATCTGCACAAACCCGATCTGCTCGGCCACTTCCTTATCAACCGTGAAGTCCCGCTCCTTCCATCCCGGCGCCGGCACGGCCCCGTGGGCCACCACGTTCCCACCCTTCATGAATGCCTCGCTCGGTTCGCCCGACGACTCGAGCCGATCGTAGGGTTCGGCCCCATCGATGTTGAGGAAATACGGATCCACATCCAGCTCTTCCTTCAGCTGCTCACTCAGAATGTCATCCGCAACGTAGTTCAGCTCGTGTGTCACGTCCGTGATCCGCACCTGGTCCCTGAACTCGATCCACAGACCACCAAAAGAGACATTGCGACGCACGACGTTGTTCTTCGGTTGGGCGGGTTCGTCATCATAGAGCTCCAGCAGCTTCGGATACTTCTCTGAGTATGGCGGCTTGCTGTAGTTCATCGCCTCCATCGCATCGAAACACCACGGAAATGTGCCATCGAAGTAGTAGGCCGCCCAGCTCGTGCCGCGCGCATCCAGGTGGACAGATGCCTTACAGGCGATGAAGAGATTGTTCTCCACCCTGTTGTCGCGGCCGCCACCCAGGAATGCCGCCCGCCCTGCATTGCAGAGGATGTTACCCTCGATCACCGTGTCGCTCATGAAGTCATCCAAATAGATGCCCATGGCGCCATGCAGCCCTTCACCGGCGAGCCCGTGGATCAGATTGTATCGCAGCACCGTGCCACGCCAGGTCCAGTCGCGCCCTGTATGGATCGCCCCCGAGTCCCCCGTCTCCTTGACGATGCTGTGGATCTCATTGAACTCGAAGAGATGTTCATTGCCACCAAAACGCATCGCCTCCTGCGGCGCGTCATGCACCAGGTTGTGCGTGATACGCTGGCCCACGCCACTCACACTCACCGCATACTGATAGGTCCGAATCCATTTGCTGAAATGGTGGATGTGGTTGTTGTCGATGTGATTGTCGCCCGGCGTGATCGTCGCCCGATCCCCGCCATCCACATAGATCGCACCCAACGACAGGTCCTGGAAGTCGCAGGAATTCACGCGGTTCCGTGTGCCCTCCACCTCGACCGCCGTATTGCCCAGCCGCGTGAAGGTGCAACCCGAGACGCAGACATCCTCGGACGCCTCGATCACCACGCCCGAGCCCAGCGACTCGCAGAAGACAATGCCCTCAATGCACAAGTGAGACGCCTCGCGCACGCGGAGCAGCGGCTCACGCAGCACCGACACCGTCAGATCAGCAGACGGTTCACCACTGCCCTCCGGCGGCCACAGATAGATCCGACCGGTGCGACGATGGAAGCACCATGACCCCGGCCCATCGACCTCTTCCAACGCATTGCAGAAGGCGAACCGCTGCTGCGTCGTGTACCCGTAGTTGTGATGCGGCTCAGCCAGAATGACACAGCGCTCCGCGGTATCGATGCGCGCCACTGTCTGCACCGAATCACTCCAGTCCCAGGTCCAGTAGCCGTGCGCGAGGATTTCGTTGTGGAACCCCCAGGCCTTGGGCCGATCGCCGGGATAGACAAAGCGCCCATAGTGACGGCCAACGGGCACATCGTGGTAACGCTTCTCCCGATCCAGCCCCTCGTGCAGCAACTCGGGACCATCCTGCGGCACATCCTCGATCTGCAACCAGTCCTGTTTCGGAAAGCGCGACAGCGGCAACCGCTGACCCTGAAAGAACAACTCTATCGGTGGCGGACCCCGTTGCTCGATCTCCTCCACGGGTGGGATGCCCGCCGCCTCCATTGAGATTTCGACAAGGTGCTCTCTCTGCTTGTCGTTCAGCTGGTTCAGGACATCCGGCGACGAGATCTCACCGAGTAGACTGGGACCCAGATCCCTCGACCCCGTGAACACAACTTCAGCCCCATCCGCAGCCCGAATCCGCAGCGGGCCTGAAGCCGTGCCAGAATCCTGAGCGCCCAGTTCCAAAGACCGCTCCAGCCGATAGAGCCCCGCCTGGAGCTCGATATCAATCGCCAAATTCGGCTGTTCACCTCGAAGCCGCCGAGCCGTCGCCACCGCCTCGTACAGAGCTTCAACTGAAGCTACCTGCATCACTTCTTTCGCCATCTTCCCCATCGCCTTTTTTAGCTCTGCAACCAGAGCTCACTGGTGTCGAACCGATTTCCGGCCCTGCAGGATCCAGAATGGTGCTCATGTTCAGATCCAATTCAACTCTCGCAATTCGGGATGACCCGGATACCGAGCCTTCGACTCACGCTGCCGACTGGATCAGGTCTGCCTCGTATTCGGGAAACATGATGACAGCAGGATGAATCTTGAAGACCTTCGCGAGTTTCTCGGCCCGGCGCTTGCCGATATCGACCCTGTCGTTCTCGAGCAGACTGATGTTCTTGGCGTTGACACCGGACCGTCGGGCAAGCTCTTCCTGCGTCCAGCCTTTCAGATCGCGCAGCATTCGGATCGCCTCACCCGTCGAGACGGTAGCGCGCTTTCTGGCGGGTGAAAACTCCTCACTCTTCATACTGACTCCCTTTCAATAGTTATGCGCAGTCAGTTCGAGCACGTAGACCGACACGACATCCGCTTCAACCGTGTAGATCACCCGGTACTGCAGACTGAGGCGGGATGCACGCTGCCCTTCACGGTTCCCGATGAGCTGCTCGTCGCCGAACCCGGGGAATTCCTTCAGCTTCGCTGGACCGTGCCTGAAGACAATGTCCTTCCACAGCTCATACTTCTTCAGTACCTGTGGAGGGGCTTTCCGGCAGGCTTTGCCAATATCGTGATGTTCGAGAATGTGCCACATTATCGTTCATAATACCTTATTAAAAACAATTACACAATGCGTGAAGAGCTAACCTCTCCCGCATACCCTCCCTCACCGTCGTGACGGCCAGCCACCGAGCCCCCATCAGGTCTCAATTCGATACACCGAGTGCGCACCGATTACAGCGGCCTTGAAACACAACCGGCCATCGATCATCTCAGCGGCTACCTCTCGTCCCCCGGGCAATTCAGTCACGCGCCCCTGTGTTCCGAGAGCCAGAGAGATGCCGATGTCGTGGTACGGCTGCAGGTCCTGAGTCTGTGGTGTTCCAGTTTCGCGCTTGTCGCCGGCGTAGTTGACCAGGTGAACGAAGCGCTCACGACCCCGACGATTGTAGAAGATCTCGACATTCATGGGCGCCTGGTCTGTGAGGATCGTTCGTTGGGATCGCGGATGCACTCGATCCAGCAGGTCGATCATCAACCGACGTAGCATCGGATTGGCCTCTGTGTATACGGCCGAGCACAGATCGAGGGCGCAATGCACAACCGCCCCCTTGCCGTAGGTGTGGAAGGTGACCGCAGGTCCCTCCGCCTCCAAAGCCGGCGGCGGGGTACCAGCCGCCATGCCGCCATAGGGTGAGACGCCGACAATGTGTTCGTAGGGCGGGATATACTCGAAAATCTGATGCGCCCCTGCTGTTTCCACCCGAACGGAGGGGCCCACAACCGGCACGTCCATCGCCGGAACGCCCGGTATGCCAGAATCCACCGGTACCCGCAGGTACGCTGTGGAATACGGTGTGAGGCCATGGCACCGCACTCCGAGCACGTCGGCAAGTATCGAATCGTCCAGGGGTTGATTGTCGGCACCACGAACGCCGGTGTTGGCAAAAGCCAACAGCGCGCCCCCCTGCTCGACAAACTGTCGGATGGCGTCGGCTTCACGCTGGCTCAGAATGACCTGGTCGGGCAGCACCAGCGCCCGAGATTCACCCAGTAGATCGGGTAGTCGATCGCTGTTGCAGATCATCATCTGCACATGCGCCTCAGTCAGTGCCTTGTGGGCGCCGCATACCGACCAGTAACCCGGGCCCGGCGTCCATACTGGGCACGGCTTGCACGGCGTCTTCGACCACACCGAATCTGCCGAGTGCAGGACCAGCACATCAGGCACCGGTTCCACGTCACGTGTCCATGGCTCCAACTCGCGACTGCGGTCGTTGACGCGGGTGAACAGATCGTAGACCGCTGGTTCCAGTTGTCCCGAGGGGTGGCCGACATCTGCCAGATAGGTGCCACCGCCAGCGGCCACAGCCGTCGCACACTCCTGCAGCAACGCTTCCGGCTCGCGCAGCGAATACTCCATCCACGTGTTACCGCGTGTATTCATCACACTCCAGGTCACATCCCGCAGGCTCGACAGATAACGCGACTCGAAGGAGAAGTTCCAGGCGAAGTTGCCCACCTTCGGTACCGGCGTATCCCACGTGAGCTGGCGGATGTAGGACGGTGGCGTGACGGGAAATCGCGCCATATAGCCCCAGTTGATCAGCAGCAGCACATCCGGCTTGCGTGCCGTCAGGGCCCGGTGCGTGCGCTCCACCACCGCCGCCAGGGTGTCATTCGCCCAGCGACGATAGGCAAAGGCTGAAGCATCACTGTCCTGCCGGGGCAGCTCCATGCCAGTATCGTTACCGAAAGCCTCCGCACAGCTCGGACAGTAGCAGATCCCCTCCAGCGTCTGGTGCATGAAGATGTCGACGAAGAAGCCATCCACGTCGAAGCGCTCGATGATCTCCAGCATCTGCGGGATTCCGGATTTATCCAGGTAGGCAGAGCGCTGACACATGGAGGCCACCTCCCCCAGCGACGCGGTGTCGGCCACGACACCGGCGGGGTCGCGGTTGACGATCCACTCTGGATGTTGACGATGCAGGCGGCGCTCCTGGCCCAGGTTGAAGTAGACCATGCGCCGCACCCCGCGTTGCTGCAGCGCCCCGGCAAGCTCGCCGGTGAAGTCACAGGCTAGGCCCGGGTGGGGTGTGCCGATCTCCGTCGGGTAATAGGAGTAACCAGCCCAGCACTTGGCGAAGAACGTGGCCGTCTGGAAACTGGCACCGGCAATGGTGTCGGCCGTCGACTGGGCATCGAAGTGTGCGTAGACCTCATTGAAATCGCCGAAGTGGGAGTCGATGTGGCAGTGACGAGTGAGGCCATCTGCCCAGTGTGAATTAGTGTGTGTTTCCATGTGTCGTTCCCGCCATCAATCCGTCTTGGTGTACTCAATCAATTCATAGGGCCGTTCGCTCCGGAACCCAAGCGCCTGTGCAACCTTTACAGATCCCGCATTGCTCGCGTGACAGGTCCAGTGTGTTGTGAATCCCAGAGCTTCGCAGTCTCGGGCCAGATACCCGCATGTCATCTTCGCGTAACCCTTGCGACGATGCGCCTCGGCCGTGACCGCACCGATCTCCGTCACGCCGCGCCCCCACCATGGGGCATAGGCCTGGCAGAGAATCTCGTCGCCACGCATGAGACAGATACCAGGGCTCCGCCGATGGAACGCTACCGGCGGATTGCAGGTGTCGTCGATTTCATCCCGCCATTCACACCGAGACAACTTGGATCGCATCAGCGAGAAATCCCGCGTCCTGCGTTGCACAGAACGTGAACGCACAGAAGTTCGTTCTCAGGAGACACGACGACGGATTCGAGAGGTCATCGACGATCACGCTCGCCCGATTCTGTCCTTCCAGAACAGAATAGAGCAGGGCACGATTCGGCACATTGTCAGCAAACAGGGGCACCAGGCGATCCACATCAATCGTCTCGATGTCGATCGCCTTCAATGTCATGACCGCGCCTCCATCGACGTGCGCGTCACAGAAGGCCTGAAAAACCGCTCTTGGAATTCGGTCAGCGCCATGATCTGCTCGTCGGAATAGTCCACCCCATCGGGCACGATCACGAGCTTGTCGTCGTCATCATCGGCACGCTGGATCACGGCAATGCATCGACCTGTGAAGGACGCCAGCGGCTCAAAGACCCCCAGCACATACGCATCCAACTCATCCCCATCCGGTGCCGGCACACCCGGCACAAAGCCGTAATTCACCGGATAGATGAAGCCCGCCTTCGGATGTCTCGAACCCATGGGCCGATCCATCTCCACTGTCACCATCTGTCCAATGAAGGTTCGCGCGTCAACGTAGTCTGCCGTCACCTGCCTGCCTCAGTTTCCATGCGCCAGTTCCGGTCTTCAGTGCGCGGCAAAGTCCTCGATGCCGTCATGTCGGCGTCTCCACTACAGAGCTTTCGATGCAATGTCCCGTCGACAGAATGCTCCATCGAATCGGATACGATCCACGGCGGCATATGCTGCCGTCTGAGCTTCTTGCAAGCTGTCCCGCCAGGCCGTCACTCCCAGCACCCTGCCGCCGTTGGTTCTCAGAGTCCCATCGACCTCAACCGTGGCGGCGTGGAAGACCTTCGTATTGTGTAGTTCGTCGGCCTCCTGCAGTCCCTCGATCACCTTACCCGTCTCGTACGAACCGGGATACCCACCCGATGCCATGACAACACAGACAGCAAAACCCGGTGCCCAACGCACCGACACCTGGTCCAGACATCCATCCACACTGGCCTCGAGAATCTCGAGCAGATCCGTCTCGAGCATCGGCAGATAGATCTGCGCCTCCGGGTCACCGAAGCGGGCATTGAACTCAAAGACTTTGGGTCCGGATGGCGTCAGGATCACGCCAGGATAGAGCAAGCCGCGGAAGTCGATGTCCTCCCTGGCGCAACCTGCCCGCCAGGGATCCAGGACCTGTCTTCCCACCTCTTCAAGTTCAGCAGCCGAAAGAAATGGCGTCGGGCAATAGGCCCCCATTCCGCCAGTATTGGGTCCGAGGTCTGCATCGAAGGCCCGCTTGTGATCCTGCGAGGTGGGAAACAACTTCACGGTCTCACCATCACAGAATGCGTGGAGGGAGATCTCCGGACCCTCCAGCAATTCCTGAATCACGATCTGATGGCTCGCAGAGCCAAGGGCCTTCTCCAGCAGCATGGCATCGATCGCCTCACCCGCTTCCTCGAGGCTTGTGCAGATCGTCACCCCTTTGCCCAATGCCAGTCCATCTGCCTTCACCGCACACCTTCCACCGAGTCCAGCAGCGAAGGACTTCGCCTCTCCAGGGTCGGTGAAAGCCCCTGCCGCTGCAGTGGGCACGCCGTGATCTTCCATGAACTTCTGGGAGAACGTCTTCGACGACTCGATCAGCGCCGCCCGCTGGTTGGGGCCCCAGACTCGGTGTCCTGCGTCCTGGAGCCGGTCCACAACCCCCAAGGCCAGCGGATTGTCCGGGCCCACAACCGTCAGATCTGGTCGCAGTTCCTGGGCCAGCGCGACCAGTGCCGGCACGTCCTCAGCAGAGATCGGCAGACATTCGACCTGGTTTCCGGTCCTGGCACAGCGCTCGGCGCCAATGCCGGCATTCCCCGGTGCGCACCAGATTCTCTCTACACTCGGTGACTGTGCGAGCTTCCAGACGAGCGCATGCTCACGTCCTCCGGAACCGATGACGAGCAGGCCATCACGCGATTGCATCACCACTCCAGTTCGATGTCTTCAGTTCAATGACATGTGAATCCGGATCGCGGAAGTAGAGGCTCTCCCCTCCCTCTGGCCATGACTTGTCGATGATCTCCACACCCGACTCGGTCAACCGCTGCCGCCATGTGTCGAGCTCACCGGCCGGGATACCGAAGGCCACGTGAAGAGATCCGTCGCCATCGGTCGCCGGTATGACACCGGTGGGTGTTACGGTGTCCTGTACTGACGCCCCCTTCTTGAACAGCAGGAGCACCTGATGTTCGGTCACGTCCAATGCCCAGAGTCGTTCACCGTGCTGTGATGCCACCTTGAAGCCCAGTGCCGACTCGTAGAAGGTTGCGGACCTGGCCAGATCATCCACGTAGAGCGCCGTTTCAGTCACGCCGATCGTCTTCACGCCTCTGTCCTCCCGCCAGCCATTCTCGATGTCATCGAATCAACTCCTCACGGGTTGGCTGCTTAAGCCTACATCTGACGGAGTTCGTAGACCCTGATACTGGCGATAAAGGGGTTCCCCTGGGCGATCTTCTCTGCCGCATCCAGATCCTCGGCCTCGATGATGTTGTAGCCCGTGATACATTCCATGTCCCACGGCAGCTCCCGGGTTCCACTCTTCGAGATCTCCCGTCCATCGCTGAAGCCGCCTTGATCTACCTGGATGTCTGCGATCGACTCGAACCACTTCCCCCAGGCCTCCATGATTTCAGGCGTGGGCTGCTCGAATCCAAAATGCAGAATCATGAACTTCTTCATGCGTTTCTCTCTGTTGGTGGTTTGACGGCTTCACTTCACGATGCCCTCCAGCGGCCGCGAGTTCCACGGCCTCCGCTGAAGACATCTTCCCGGCTGCCTGGAACAGTGAGCGCCAGGCAGAGCCGGGTCAAACCCTTGGAATCCCTGACTGCTACTTGCCCGTGTATGTCCGGGGATGTGTGGACGACGTCACACACCGCACCAGCCGACAGGCACTTGGCTGGACTGCCGCCCCCCCTTGATCGACGTTGTCCCCCCTCCCCGCGCGCTGCCTGCACCCGAACACCTGGCCCGATCCACCAGAATGCCCGATCTCCTGCCGCGTTTCATCGACAGTTTCATCAAGGCCGTCACCGTCGAGATGGAGGCCATGCGACAACGCATGGGGTCCTTCGAAGTCCCTCTGGCCGATGGTGAACTCCTCGAGCACGAGGAGGACCGACGTCGCTACAGCTATCGCGTCTTGCAGTCCAATGACAAGCTCGTCGTGCACGGCGAGTGCACCCTCGTCACCGGCGCCACTGAAACCCTCGTCACGATTCTGTCCCTCCAGGGGGATCAGATCGTGCTGGGTTGCGACCGTGACGTCGATCTCACCGAGTCGTCTCCAGCCCTGGTCATCTATCCGTGGTTCCTGTACGAGAAGCTGCGCCTGGTCCTGCGTGCGTTGGTGGAAGACGAATCCTTCCATCCCGAGAGTGGTCTCAGACTCTTTGGCCAACGATCACCCATCGATTTCCAGGTTCCCGCCGCAGATCCCGATGCGCCAATCGGCGGACCACCTGATCAGGCCGACGCCGGCCAGCTCAACGCCAGCCAGCATCAAGCCGTCGAATTGTGTCGCACGTGCTCCCCCGCCTTCGTGTGGGGCCCACCCGGTACGGGCAAGACGACGACGCTGGGCCACATCGTCACGGCCCTGCTCCAACTGGATCAGCGCATCCTCATCACCTCCACGACGAATGCCGCCGTGGATCAGGTGCTGACCAAGTTCATGGAGCTGGACGTCGCCCGAGTGGCCGTCGATGCGGGTGACATCGTTCGCGTGGGATCAGGGGGTGAACCGACACCGGCATCGCTCATCCAGGTCGTGGAGCGACTCAATGCGCAGACCCTGTCTGAGCTGGCTCGACTCCAGGATCGTCGCAGCCGAATGCGAGAGCAGATCGCTGCGTGCGGCCCCCTGATCACGGCCCTCGACAACGCCGGCGAGCCCACGCAACTCGGGCTCTTTGGTGCCGAGACGCCAGCGCTGGTCAGCCCCTGGCAGCTGAGTGCGGTCTTCGGCAAGACCTACACCGGCATTCTAGCCCAGGGCACCCCGGAGGAACAACAACGCATCATCCGGCAGCGGCAGGCCCGACTCGAACGCACCGTGACCTTACTCGCCGAGCGCATTGCCGACGGCAATCGCAACCTGCGCCACGAGGAAGCGCGAGTCATCCGCGACGCCCGCGTCGTGCTGGCCACCATGTCGAATGTCTACATCAATCGATTGCTGGAGACGGAACGCTTCGACACGGTCATCGTGGAAGAAGCCGGCATGGCGATCCTGCCGACCCTCTTCTACTGTGCCTGCCTGGCCCGTGAACGCACGATCATGGTCGGTGATCCGCAGCAACTGCCACCCATCGTACAGTCGAATCACGACTACGTGCACCGCGCCATGGGTCGTGGCATCTTCGCCGTCACCGTGCCCGAGCCACATCAGTCCGATCTCGTCGTCATGCTCGACACCCAGTATCGCATGCACAGACAGATTGGCGATCTGGTGGGCAACCTCTTCTACGATGGTCGATTGCAACACGGCGATCTGGTCAGTGAAACCCAGACCATCACCGACTGCGCGCCCTTTGCCGGTGAACCCATCATCGTCGTCGACACCGCCGGCGCCACGACCTGCGCCACCCAGGAGGGTGGTTATTCACGCTACAACGAGATCACCGCCCAGCACTGCGTCGATCTGGCCACCCGGGCACTGGCAGACGGCGTGCTCTGTGTCGCCATCATCACCCCCTACGCCGAGCAATCCCGCCGCATCCGGCGACTCCTGCCATCCGACACGGCTGGGCGCATCGAGTGCCGCACCGTCCACCGCTTCCAGGGCGGTGAGAGAGACATGGTCATCTTCGACACCGTCGATACCGATCCCCTCGCCCCGGGTATCCTGCTGTCCGGCAACACCCCCGGTTCCACAGCGAGCAATCTCATCAACGTGAGCCTGTCCAGAGCGAGAGGGAAACTCATCGTCATCGCCGACGTCGCCTATTTTCGAAGGCATGCAAAGGCAGCCCTCCTGAATCACGTGTTGGCAGAGGCCGTGCGCATGGGTCGGATAGTACCACTCAGCTGAGCGTGTGACACCCTGTCGGCCCCTCGACGGGAAGAGCGAGAGGGCATGGCGTCTCTCGGAACCCTGTCAGTGATCGCATTGCTCCGTGCCTCGACGCAGTATGTCGAGGCACGCCGCGCGGCAACTCCACCTCCCAGCGTCAACGCACCATCAGCAGAGACGCGAGGCCTCTCGAGCCTTCCCGCCAAGAGGCCGACGGCGAGCTACCCGCTCAGCCGCCCCGCCTTTGACCCACCCTCATTCCACAGATCCCAACGCGGATCCGCATACTGCGCGAAGAATCGCTCGATCCGCCCGCGATGCGCCTCGACGACGGCCGCGCACGCTGGATCGTGCACAAGATTCCAGCGCTCCCCCGGATCCGCCACCATGTCGTAGAGTTCATCCGGCCCATCCGGATGGCGCCACGTGTATTTCCACTGCGCCGTGCGAACCGTGCGAACCGACTCGAACTCGTGAAAGAACTCCTCCTCATTCCACTCATCGTCCGTCGTCCCGCACAGATGCTGTGCGTAACTCACTCCCGGCAACTCCGGATGATTCGGTGGACGTGTGGCATCCAGGTGCAGCAGGTCACTCACCGTCGGCAGGAAATCGTAGTTGCACGTGCGCCCGTCGAAGACCGTGCCCGACCCAACGTGACCCGGATACCGGTAGATCAGTGGGATTCGCATCGTCTCTTCGAAGGTGTGCATCGGTCGGGAGTGGTCTCCCATCCCCCACATGCCGTGATGGCCGCCGCACAGACCCTGATCCGCCGTGAAGATGACGAGCGTGTCCTGGGTCAGTCCCTTCTGTTCCAGTGACGCCAGAATCGCCCCCACCCCATCATCTACACCACTGACCGCACTGGCATACCCCCGCATGCTGATCGGATTGTCGATGAAATCCCGATTCTGTCGCAGCCACGGATGCACCGACTCCCGCGGGAAACAGGTCAGTTCCTTGTCGGCGTAGTACGACGTATGCCGGTTTTCATGGGTGTACGTCATGTGCTCACCGAGACCGTAGGGGCCATTGTAGCCGACGAAGAGGAAGAAGGGCTCCTCTGCGTCGGACTCTTGGCCGGCCCCCGAGCCAGCTCCCTCCCCTGCGACCTCATCAAGGAAGCTGAGTGCGTGCGCCGTGATCGCATCCGTTGCGTAACGCGGCTCCTCGTAGACCTCGCCCTGCCAGATCGCTTCGGCATTGTAGAATGTGTGCGTATGGCCCTTCGGCTTTGTGAACCAGTAGTCGAAGCCCTGTTGCGGTGTCAACGAATCGCCCAGATGCCACTTGCCCGCCAACCCGCAGCGATACCCCGCATCGTGCAGCATCTGCGGCAGCGTCACGAACTCCCCCACTGTGCAATACGCGTCGTCCCCCATCTGCGCATCCGGTTGCTCGCCCCCCAGGTAACAATGCACCCCGTGCTGTGAAGGAATGAGCCCCGTGAAGAACGTCGCACGCGACGGGGAGCAGACCGAATTCACCGCATAGGCGTGGGCACAGCGCGCGCCTTCCGCCGCCAGTGCATCGATATTCGGCGTGCGGATCTCCTCGTTGCCGTAGCAACCCAGCGTCCAATCGCCCTGATTGTCAGTCATGATGAAGACGATGTTGGTCATGGGGATTTCCATTCTGCGAGGATTGGGCAATTGACTGCTCTCTGCAAGAACACTCTTCACGACTTCAATCAGGGTCAATGACAGACAGATCTTCGGGTCGCAATCGCGGCTTGTCTTCCAAGCCATTGTCGGATATTCGTCGTCGGCCCCACGGGAAGGCGACCAAGACACGGGACACAACCGCGCTGGCCCCCGCCGATCATCCCCTCTAGTATTCCCGAACCCGACCCACCCTCGCAATGCAGGAGCCCACTCGTGGCCGACGTCCCGATTGCCGACACCTTCCAGTTCGATGCGCAGGGCTTCATCGTTCTGCGCAATGTCTTCGATGCCGATCGTTGTCAGCGCTATCTGACTGAACTGGATCGCCTCTTCGAGCTCGACTACGAGGATGCCTGGCTCGATGAGGACGGCGTGAAGGGACAGACCACCATTCAACTCACCGAAGGGCAGCGACGTGTCAACGGCCTGCCTCTGTGGACGGACACCTTCGATGATGTCATCAGCTTTGAGCCCGTCGTGGATCGCCTGCGCGAGTGGATGCAGGCGCCGCAACTGGTGAACACGTGGGCCATCGACAAGACCATCGGCACGCCATGGGGTGGCTGGCATCGCGGTCTGAATCCGGATGACTATTCTGTTCGCCATGGCAAGGTGCGCACGCGCATGCTCAACTGCGTCTACCTGCTCACCGACAACGACGAAGATGATGGCTGCCTGGCTGTCGTGCCCGGTGCCCACAAGTCACAGATCGAGCTGCCCAGGGAGGACTACGTTGGCAAGGGTTTGCCCGGCATGATTCCAGTCTGTGGCCAGGCCGGTGATGTGGTCATGTTCTCCGAGACGCTCTACCACACCGGCATGCCCAAGACCAGCCAACGTCGTCGCACCAATCTCTACTTCAACTACATCGACGCCACCTACAATCCAGCCATGCGTGAACTACTCGCCGGCAATCAGGGCAACATCAACCACTACGTCTTCCCACCAGAGGTTCGCACTCGCTTCGATGAGACCCAGCGCGAACTGACGTCCTGGATGGAATGGCAACGCACCTCACCGGCAAAGGGCTGAGCCATGAACATTCTCCTCATCGGCGGTACCCGCTACTTCGGGCGCTGTGCCGTCGAGCAACTGCTGGGGGCCGGTCACAAGGTCTCCATCTTCAGCCGCGGCAACGTGCGACCACCCTTCTGGAATGACATCGAGCATATCAAGGGGGATCGCGAGGATGCCGCCGGCATGGTTCAGGTCCTGGCCGGTCGCGAATTCGATGGCGTCATCGACAACCAGTGCTACGAACGCGAAGAAGCCCTCAGCGTCATCGAAGCACTGCGAGGGCGGGTCGGCCGCTACGTCGTGGCCAGCACCGTGTCGGTCTACGGCGAAGGCGGTCACGCGAGTGGACGACACACCCTTCGCGCGCCCCTCACCGACGAGGAGCGCTTCGCCGTCGACTATCGCCCCCTCGAGCCGGTCCGCGAAACCGATCTCGACAACGCAAATCATCCGTGGGAATACCGCGAGAATCTGTCAGAGTATGGCGAGGGCAAACGTCACGTCGAGCGTGTCATGCTCGAGTCACCCGATGACTGGCCCTGGATCACCGTGCGCGTGCCCGCCACACTCGGCCCTCTGGATCCGTCGGGCCGCTTCGCCTGGTGGCTGACAAGAATCCAGGATGGCAACCCGATCCTGCTGCCCGATGGCGGCGCCCATGCAACCCAGGTAGGGTTCTCCGAGGATCTGGCACGATTCCTCATCCGCCTGCTGGAGGACGGACCCACGCGCAACATCTACAACTACGCTCAGCGGGAATTGCCAACCCTGGCCAACTGGCTGCAGGTCATCGCCGATGCGGCTGGCAAACCCCTGAACACCGTGGCCGTCCCATCTGCCATCCTGCAGCAGGCAACGGAACTACCGTGGGAGGATTGGTCCTACGCCCCCTTCAGCTACTGCCCCCTGATCATGTCGACGGCCAAAGCAGAAGCCGACATCGGCCTCGACTTTCGGACATCGCTTCAAGAGTGGGTGCAGAAGACGGTCGACTCCTATGCAGACAACCCCGACGAGTTATCCGCCGCGAAACACGGCGACCATCGCCCGGCGGAAGTAACCTTCGCCAGTCGATGGACCAACGCCCAGGAATCTTTGACCAACTCCCTGACTGGCTGACCTTGGGCAGTTCCCACCCCACCAGGTTGGCGCGCTCCTGCGTGATCCATCACGACCACACATAGATCTCTTCACGATCCGCACTCAAGGCGAAGAAGATCGCCAACACCGCCCGTGGACGATCACCAGTCACGGCCGGTACCTCGTGGTAGTTCTCCGAGAAGAAGAAGTAGAGATCCCCTGGTTCCAGGTGAATCTGCACCCGCTCGATCTGCTCCCTCCCGGCATGGGCCGCGAAGGTCGTGTCCTTTAGGCGTTCCTGCAGATCCGGCGTCCAGGGACAGTTGTAGAGAATTGGCTCGCCACTGGTTCCCGCATCGGCTGAGTTCTGCAGGCACAACACGGCGGCGAACTGGTGATCGAAGTGGGCGACCTCATACTCCACCGCCTTGCTGCGTTTGCGCACCGAGTCATAGTGCGGGCCATGGCCCAGCTCATCGTGATAGATCCGGAAGATGGCCGGACCATATTCCCGACCATCCGGCTCCTGCGCCGTCATCACCTTCTTGTTCGGTGCAAGCGCAGCCAGCGTCTCATAGATCGTCCGCACCGGGTCGTCGTAGCCATCAAACAGGTGACTGAACAACTCGATGGTCTCGGCTGCGTGCGCGTGAAACCCATCCCGGTCCGCCCGGTGTGACCCGAAACTCGTGCCGATATCGACTCGATGAGGCTTCCCTTCAGCCTCCTGCCGCGGATCGTAGAGAAGGCCTCGCTCCCTGAAGCGCTCCATCAATCCCGCACAGTGTGCCGACGGATACGCGCCACGTAACACGAAGGCAGGCACCCGGCCTTCGACGAGGGCCATGAGCGGTGCATCGTATGTCGCAGCAATCGACTCGACCGGGCCTTCCAGTGGTGTCCAGGTCATACTCGCCCAAGCCATTCGGTCAACATGTGTCTCATATGGTCACTTGCAGTTCTCTCCCGGAGATCAATGATCTCGTCACTCGTCATCCCACCGATGGGAGGAGAGAGCTGACATGACGTCTCTCGAAGCCACCAATCAGGATCTGAGCACTCAGTGGCTCGACAGCAGTTGGTCGAGGCACGACAGCGGAGTGTCCCACCGGCAGCAATCATTCACCCTAAGACAGAGACGGCCGTCAGCGAACCCTCCCGTCGGTGGGAGGACAGGTCACTAGACCATCCGATAGACTCGTGCTGCCGAATCATGAAAGAGCGCGGCCCGATCCACCTCGGACAGATTCTTCGTCCAATCCAGAAACTGCCCATAGAGGGTCGGAACATCGAAGCCCTGAATTCGGTCGACTGGATAGTTGCTGGCAAACATGCAACGATCTGCTCCGAAGATCTCGATCGCCTCCAGCACCAGATCCCGCGCCTTCGCTTCCCGCGTTGCATCCGAGTGATAGGCCCCGGCACCGAAGAAGAGCATCGACAGCTTCAGATGCACGTGCGGCAGTTCGGCTACGGCTCGTAAGCCTTCTCGCCACATGTCCGCATAGGCGTCGTCCTCGCCATCGTGGAAGGAGGCGAGGTGATCGATGATGACGGGTGTCGTCGGATGGGCGCCAAAGGTGGCCGCCGCATCCATCAACTGGTGTGGATTGCACTGCAGATCAAAGGACAGGCCCCGTTCGCCCATCAGTTGGAGGCTTTCAGCAAATACCGGATCGCGCAGGAAGTCCCCGTGCTCTACCTGGGGCCACGTCAGATCCGGGTTGTCGGGGTGATGATTGAGAATCATGCGCACACCGCGCAGACGACCACCGGCTGCCGCGGCATGGTCGTCCAGCACCTTCCCTGTCTCTTCCGCACTTCGGGCCAGATGCACGTACGCCACGATACCCATCGGGTGCCCCGTCGGCTCCATCTGCTCGCAGACGAATCTCGTTTCGCCCACCGTGTCGATGACGGCCCCACCTGGGGCCTGCCCGACCACAGTCTCCACGTGTACACTCGACGCCAATTGCAACGGTTCGGGCAAGCGCGCCATGTCGCCGAGGTAGTCGGCCGGCAGATATACGGGCTGCTGCTCTTCCACGGCGCCACCCAGATTCGGATTCGGTCGCTCGTGGACATTCCAGAGATGAAAGTGTGGATCACATAGTCGCATGGCAGGTCTCGTTGTTTGGAGTCTTGCTTGTTTCGTCTTCGTCACCTTATCTGACCGGACGCAGATCATACGACCGGATGCCGCTGCATGGGCGGCACGTAAGGAAAAGGGCTTTTCGTCATGACGACCAATCCATCTCTCGGCATCGCATTCCTCGGCACGGGTGATGTCTCCGACCTGCATGCGGAAGGGGTACGGCGATGCCGTGACGCCCACCTGGTCGGTGTGTGGAATCGAACGGCCGAAAAGGGGAAGACCAAGGCTGAACTCTTCGGTTGCCGCACCTGGGACACACCCGAGCAGTTGCTCGGGGACCCGGCCGTCGATGCCGTCTTTGTCCTGACGAATCTGGAGACCCACATCGATTTCGTCACCATGGCGCTGAATGCAGGCAAACACGTGCTCGTGGAGAAGCCGGTGGGGGTCACCATCGATGAGATCCAGGCCATGAAGGCCCTGTCCGAGCAGAAGGGCCTCGTCTGTATGCCCGGGCACAACTTCATCCACGAAGAGGGCATCATCCGATCCCGCGAACTGATCGATGGTGGTGACCTGGGCAAACTGGTGGCAATCTACGTCATGTATCACATCCACCACCCCGAAGAGGTCGCTGCCCGATATCCCGGCGTGATCCGGCAGATCCTTACACACAACGCCTACACCCTGTTGTATCTGGCTGGACGCCCTGCGAAGGTATCAGCCATGAAGTCACGCCTTCACTACGACGAGATCCCGCAGGAAGACATCGCCACTGTGAATCTGACAATGGAGAATGGAGCCCTCGCCCACCTGTGTGCCAGCTTCGCTGCCGACGATCACAGCGCCGATCCCTGGACGATGATGGTGAAGGTCATCGGCACCTCTGGCTCCACGCGCTACAGTTATCGGGACTGGGTCGAAATCAAACCCGCCGTCGTGCATTCGCAGACCTACACGGCCTATCGCGGTTCCATCATTCATGAGATCGAGCGCTTCGCCGACGTCGTCGCCGGTAGAGCCACACAATTGTCAGATCTCGATGACGCCATCGATGCCCAGCGTATCATCGAGGGCATCGAGGCGTCCATCGACACGGGTCGGACCATCGACCTGTAGGCAGAGGATGGCAGCTGTGTGAGTGCGACATTGCCGCGATAGGCAGGACGTTGCCAGGTGCCGCGCTGTTGGTAGCGCCTTCGGGTCAGGGCGCCGCCTCGACGATGATGCCTGCCGCCAGCCGATTCAGGCCCGTCATCTCATCCCACACACCTGAACTGGCCACACGGATCGCATAGCGCGGATCCTCACGCAGTGCCGGAGCCGCGTCGGCCAGGTGCAGGTGCGCCGTGTAAGAACCCGGCGGCACATCGGCCGGCAGTTGCAATACCAGCCACAACTGGTGGCGCTCACGCGGCTTCCACAGCCGCGGGTCCATCCCCGTCGGCAATCGCACGTCCTGCCCCGTTGCATCATTTGTCAGGACAATGTCCACATGGCGGGCATTGTACAGCGCGGCAAATCCAGCATTTTCCAGGATCAGCCTCACCCGCAATCCGCCGCCGGCCTGCGCGCGATTCGAGATCCGACTTTCGTGCAGAATGATCCGGGCCCCAAGACGCTGCTGCACCTCATCCATGCAGCCCTGCTGCGTCCACTTCGCCAGCACATCCGGATGCCAGCCGCTGTTGAGGTAGGTGGCATGCAACATTTCCAGTTCATCGATGGCCCGAGCGCAATCGTTGAGCGTGTAGTCGGCGCAACTCTCACCACCGAAAACCGTGTGCAACGTTTCCTGGGCCAGATACGTTACCTCTCTTTCACGATCCATCCCACCCCGGTCATAGGTGCCCACATCATCTTCTGAGGACAGCAGGCAATCGTTGTGGTGACCGACACGCGCCACCGCTTCCCCACTGTAGGCATTCGTCGAGCTCACCTGCTCAAAACCACCGTCGGCGGCAGCAAAGACCTGCTGCTTGAGGAGCGGGTAACGAACCACGATCATGCGGTCCATTGGTGTCTGCTCGAGCAGGAAATGCACGAAGGACCGGCTGCGATCCGGGTCATTGGCCAGCTCGGTCGAGTGCCACTCTCCCCAGGGCCCGATGAAACCCGCTTCGAAGAGGGCGATCACATCTGCATGGGCCGCGAAGATGGGCGCCAGTTGTGTGATGTGGTTGCGGATGATCGCCTCGGCCGGATCCGCATAGGTCGTGTAGTCGCCACCGGGGCCGCGCGACCCATAGGAACCACGCACGATCACTTTCATGCCCTGATCCCGGGCGATCTGGAATCCACGCTCCACATGGGCCAGGAAATCCGCTGGCAGAAACTCTTCCTCCCGATACGCGGCCATGTGGATCCGTCCCCACACCAGGGTGATCCCCTCCGCCTCACGCAGGGCACCAATTTCTGGATCCAACTCGTGGAGATTCATGTACTTGTAGAAGCCGCGTTCAGGATTCGGGAAGATGGATTCATCGACCTCGTAAGTGGTGATGATGGGCTCGTCACCCGTCACAGAACTCGGCGCCATCCTCCCCGACGACTGACTGCCACAACCGGACAGAATGGCGCAGACCAGAATCACACAGCCCATCGTCACATGGCCCAGGACACTGACGTGGGTCAACCGCCTGGTGATAGCCGTCGTCATGATCTGAAACTCCTGCTGGTGTGTTGTGGCACCCGCCTGGGTCAATCCGGACTGCGCTCGGGCGATGTCTCTGCACCGCCTGCCGCCCCGAACATGGCCGGATCGATCCCTTTGGCAACGACCAGCACGCCGACACAGGATTTCGCCGTGGTGGGGTCGTTCGTGAACACGACCCCGCCCGAGATCTGGTGCCCATCCGCCGTCATCTCCAGCGGTAGACGCGCGCGCAGATCCCCCGCCCACTTGTCAACGTCCATCGACAAATCGCGCAGGCGCTGCAAGCGCCACACGGCCGTGCGCGAGGTCAGCACGCGTTTTCGCAGCGCCACGCCAACCCGTCCCATCGTGTAACGTGGATTCACCTCGACGATCGGCTTGAGCCGCAGTTCGTCATTCTGCGTCCGGTAGATGAACGCATCGATCCCGACGGGCCCTCTGAAATCCGCTGGCAGGCGCTTCAGCAACAGGTCGCCCAGGCGGGCGAAGATCCGCTGCAGGCGGCGACCATCGCGGCCATCACCATAGAGGAAGCGACACAGTCTCTTGTCGAGACCAGCCACCGTGTTGTGCACGAAAACCCCCTCGAATCGCCCCCGCGTGTCGGTCAGGAATCGTGTAATGCCGAGCAGCCGGATCGAGCCATCGGCTTCGACGTCGTATTGAGCCGATATATCCAGCACGCGATCCAGCCACGGCTCCACCACGATCGCACCAGCATCCTGCAACTGCCCACGCACCCAGCCGCGCTGGTGATCCAGCAGAAGGGCACCATCATCGTCGCGATCACTGTCAGGATCACCACCGGCCTCAACCTCTTTCCTGCCATCCGCATCGCCACCGGCACCGCCACCAGCTCCAGGCGCCTCGACCTGCATCAGCTGCCCGCCCGCCGTGCCGAAGTCCGTCTTCATCAGCGCCTGTCGCCAGCCTGCCGCGAAGCCCGCCCGCAGGCCCTCTTCGACCGCCTCGACGCTTTCGTACGGCGCACCCACCGTCTCCGGCCCACCGATCCACTCACCCTCTTCGGCCTGCAGCGTCGCGATCACCTCACCGAGCCAACGTGCGCTCCAGCTCTTGCGATACAGATCGCGTCGCGCCGGCGACCACAGCGCCCGGGGCGTCACTTCCCCCTCGGGCAGATTCACCGCCAGCGGGGCCAGTCGCTGCACACTGTCGGGTGCCCAACCCCACGGACACAATCCCGTCAGCCGACGCCCGATCAGGGCCTGTGGCGGCCGGTGACCGACAACATCTGCCTCGGGCAACACCGGTGACAACGGATCCCATTCGATCAACTCGGGCAGCGGCAGTCCGGCGTGTTTCCACTCTTTCAAGAAGGCCACCGGTGGCCGCTCGGGCACGAGCACGATGTCGTCATTGGCTGCCAGCAGCGCCGGCACCATCGCCAGATCTCGTGACAGATGAAGCAGGGTCTGGGGCGGTGTGAACAACGCATCCCGTCCAGCGACCAGATCACACAATGGATTGAACCACCACAGATACGGACAGCGGCCATGGGAATGGGCGAAGACCTCGAGTTCGTCGATGAAGTCCGGCGTGAACCCGGCCGCCAGGCGACCCTCGCGGTTGAAGCCGATGCCCTTGGCGCGACTCGGACTCAGGGGGAATCCGAGGACCTGCTCAAAGGAGTCGAAGGCCGATCGTGTCGGCTCGCGCCACGTATTGAACCAGTTCAGGCCATACTTCACGTGGCCAATTTCGTCCCTGTAGATACGGCCGAGCAGGGCTGACGTGTCTGGATCACCGACCTGGCCGAACAACTGCTGGTAGTGGGGTGCGTAATCGAGATTCGCCTGCTCCAGCGTCAGACACAGACGCGCCACGTAGTCCATCGGTGAGGGCATGGGCGCGATCGCCTTCCAGAAGAAATCGCTCACGGGGATCTGCCCGAAGTGCACACCGGCCACCGCCATGCGAGCCAGATAGAGCCGCACGTGCTCCTGCTCGTCTCTCATCGTCTGCGCCACACCGCGGCGGAACTTCGGTGGCGCATCCGGAAATTTCAGCAGGACGAGTGCCATCAACTCCGCCGCCAGCAGTTCGTGGTTGGCAAAGAAGTGGAGCACCAGACCCCGCTCCTGGTCCCGCTCAAGGGCCCGCACGTCCGGGAAAGAGGCCCGTTGCGACTCATTCCATCGACCCAGTGCCAGTTCCGGTGGCCGGCCCGGGGTGTCTGGCGTCGTCACCGCCTTGCCCGGTTGCGTGTCCACCAGCCGCCCGGCCTGGACGAGCTTTTCCTCGAGGGTCGTGCCGAAGAGCACACGTTCTGCCAGATCCCGGATTTCCATGGTGGTGAAGCTACGGGATTCACCAGCCTCTGACAGCCGGTGACCGTTTGACCTGGTGGGATCTTAATATGATATTCGTACGACTTGTACAATTTGTACGAAAGGTACACTTGATGGGCAAGCTGACCACCAGTGCACTGCGCCAGGAATTGGGCGATGCACTCAATCGCGTCGCCTACACCGGCGAACGCATCATACTGGAGAAACGCGGTAAGGAAGTGGCCGCGCTGGTGCCGATGGAGGATCTCGCCTTGCTGAGACAGCTCGAGGACCACGTCGATCTCGACGCAGCCCGCAAGGCATTGACCGAGACCGACTCCGTATCGTGGGATGAGGTGAAGAAGCAGCTTGGGCTCTGATCCCTCGTACCGAATTGAGCTCAAGCCGTCGGTCGTGCGCGAGATGACTCGGCTTCAGCCGAGGGATCGCCGTCGGGTCGCCGGCGCGATCGATGCGCTGGCCATCGAGCCCAGGCCCCATGGCGTTGAGAAGCTGAAGGGCGTGGATGATCTCTGGCGAGTCCGCGTGGGTGATTTCCGTGTCATCTACACCGTGCAGGACGACCGGCTTCTGATTCTCGTTGTGCGTGTGGGCAACCGGAGAGAAATCTACCGGTAGAGAATGACACAAATCCGCGAAAGGGCACACCATGCGCTGGGAACACCTCACCTACCCTGACTTCGAGAAAGCCATCGACGCCTGTGATGGTGTCGGCATCATTCCCATGGGCGTCATCGAACCGCACGGCGCCCACCTGCCCCTGGGCACGGACACGCTCGCCGCCCATACCATCGCCTCGCAGGCTGCTGAACAGGAACCGGCCATCGTTTTCCCGCAGTATCCCTGGGGCATCAATCACGAGGGCGCTCATCTGCCCGGCTCGATCGTCGTCCAGCGCGATCTCGTGCTGCAGTTGCTACAGAATGTCTGTGATGAGATGGCGCGGCACGGATGCAAGAAGATCGTCATCACCTCCGGGCACGGTGGCAATCGTTACCTCATCCCCCTCTTCGTACAGACCCTCGTCGAACGAGATGTCGACTACCTCGTCTATGCCGCCAATCCGGTAAGCAGCAATGCCTGGGTGGATCTGATGGAGACGGATGAGCGGGGGCACGCCTGCGAGTACGAGACGAGTCTGATGCTGGCACTGGAACCCGAGCATGTGAAGATGGCGGATATCCCCGAACCTTTCACCAGCAATCGGGGGAATGCCGAACTGAAGAAGGTCGGCGCCTATTCTCCCATGGACTGGTATGCCATGTATCCGAACATGTATGTGGGTGATGCCAGCAAGGCGACGGCGGAAAAGGGCAAGGCGATCCTGGAAGCCGAGATCGATGGCCTTGTCACTTTGCTGCGTGCCGTGAAACAGGACACGATCACACCCGCACTGAACGAGACCTTCCGAAAGGGGGCAAACAGCCCGAGCTCCCCCTACTGAGCCGGCACCTCCCATACGACCAGACTCGTGGCATTGTCGTAGTCCGTCCATCCATCATCGACACGGATGATAAGGGTCCAGTCGTTGTCAGCTGTGGGCCGTTGGGCGATGTGATAGCGGCCACCACCTGCTACGACTTCCAGTGCGACCTGCCAGCCCTTCCTACGGCGTGGGCCGCGTTCGACGTCGATGACCTCGTCATTTACATCGCGGCCGTTGATCAGCGTGCGGGTGAATTTCTTCTTCTTCAGCCTCAGGTCATAGACACCCTTGCTGAAGGAGGTCTGCCAACGATACAGGACACGCCCGTCGTGCCGGCGTAACAGTGGGTCTTCCTGCGCCTCGGGCAGCGATGCCTGACCCAGCAATTCAGCCAGTGCACCCAACGCCCGACGCTCAGCTGCACGCACCTGGCGCGCCAGGGGTTGCAGTGTCGCAATGCTGGCCAAGGCCAGCGAATCCTCCTCGGTCAGTGCACCCGAACGCTCCCGCGGTAACCCCGCATGGATCTGCGCCATCACCTCGGATCCATCTGTGTAGGCGTCGGCCGCTTCGGACAGCAGTCGCTGGCGCTCGCCGCCACTGCCTTGTGCCGCCCGTTCATACATCTGGGCAGCGAAGCCTCGCTTGATCGATTTGGATTCGTAGTCACCGCGCCCCATACGCCCGAGCCAGTTGCGCAACTCATCCGAGCTGGCCCATTGGGTCGTCCAGGGCTGGCGCTCCCATTCGATCATCCACGCATCCCATCCGGCCAGGCCAGATGGATTGCCACGTTTTCCCCAGGTCTCGTCGAATTCGGTCCGTGCTTGACGAGCGAACTCCAGAGTCGCTGCCGCCGTGGAATCGACCCAATCATCGAAACTCAAGGGGTCACTCGTTGCCTCCACGACCAGCACGGGCAACTCCAGCCAGTCTCTGCCAGGTAGAGGGCCCCAGGTGCCGTCGCTGCTGAGTTCGTGCCACACGGTCGTATCCGGTCGCAGGCTGTGCACAAGTGTGGCCTCGCCGTCCTTGCGATAACCATTCAGCTGTGTCCAACCATCCCCGCGCAATCCCGTGATCGGAACTCGGCCCTGGGCCAGCCAACCAGCGACCACCTTCGTCGACTCATCGTCGCCATTAGCCATGGACAGCCAGTACGAGAGGCCCGCCCACTTCATCAACCGGGCCAGCGGCAGGCCATACTCCGCCTCCCAGCCCTCCTTGCCAAACCCCACGTGTCCCATCGTAAAAGGGATCTCGCTGAACAGGATCGGCGTGACCGTGTCATCGGCTGCCCAGACCCGAATACCCGGAATCTGTGTGGCGATGACATCCAGCAACGCAATGGAGCGAGCCACAGGTGCATCGATCAGCAACGAATCCGGTGCGTGTCGCGATGTAGTGAGGGGATCCTCATCGGGCGTGAAGGTCTGTTCCACCCCACCGACCCGCCACGGCGACCACGCCTGCTTGGCCTGCACCTGCACGCTGCCCATGGGCGGGCCACCACCCGCCTGGTAGTAGCGGACGCCGGGGTAACGATTGCCGGCGAAACGCAGATCGTCGATCGGCTCGCAGACATTGAAGGAGAAGTCGAAGCGGCCACGGCCCTGCTCGGCACGAATCAGCAGCCGATGCTCACCGGCTTCCACGTAGCCGGGGATCTTGTCGCCCCCCATATCGTGACGTCGACGCCCTTCATGGGTGTAGATCTGCTCTCCATCAATCCAGACCGTCAGCGCTTCATCAGAGCCGATCCAGAAACGCACCGAGTCCGACGTGGCCATTGTGAAGTGGGTGAAGGCATAGACCGCGACCTGCACGGGATCATCGAAGTGCGTATCCAGATCGATCTTATCGAAACCGAACCACACGACCTCTGACCAGTCGCTCTCACCTGATGTCGGTGCCAGTGCCGCGATCTGTTGTGCGGTGAAAGCGTGGTCCTTCTCCAGCGGCCCCAGCAGGATCCAGCGTCGGGGACCCATGCCATACTGAGCGTGTTCGCCCCAGTCGCCACCGTAGTCGGCACTGGCCTTGGCGAAACGATGGCTCAACACCGCCGGGTCACCACCGCGTGTGTCGACACCATCGATCGATCCGGGTCCGATGCCACGCTGTGCGCCAAGATCGGCGAACTCAAAGTCATCGGGGTTAAAACCCATCAACTGCGCCACCACCAGATCCGTCGCGATCGGGTCTGCCCCGGCCAGCACGATGTTCGATCGTTTGGGTGTGCCCTCGAAGGCGCCCCCTTCGGTACCCTGCAGCATGTCGACGACATTCAGATCCACCTGCGACATCAGCACCAGATCGACCCACGACTCATCCATCAACCGCGGCCAGTGCGGAATGCCCTCGTGCGTCTCTGTACCCCGTGCCTTGTTCCAGCCATAGACCCTGCCAGGAAAGATCCCGAAGTGATTCTTCAGACAGCACGTGATCTTCGCACCATGAGTCTTGGCAACAGGCACATTGATCCAGACATCCGCGTCAATGATGCTCGACGCCAGTTCATATTCATCCCACAACAAGCCGCCCCCCGGGACCTGCATCTTGTAGGCGAGGTCGAAGTTCAGATCGTGCACATCGATGTCGATCCCCAGGCCCTGTAGTTCAGCCACCGTCGCCCGGTGCCCGGCGATCTCAAACCCATCCTGCAGCCGTTCCGTGCGATCGCTGCCGCGATTCAGGTGGACGAAGCTGCAGTCAGCCATCGCCGGAGACACCCAACCGCCGGCGCCTTCGGCGATCAGAATCCGCGCTTGTGGCGACGCCTCGTGCACGAGCAGTGCCACAGCACGCACGACCCTTGCATCGGTGACGATACCGGTGCCTGAAGCCCGTGCGATCGAGATGTTCGGTTTGATCACCACCAGCCGGGCCGTGTCCTTAACGACCGACTCCATGCCACCGATCAACGCCAGTGCCCGCGCCGTCATGTCGTAGACCTGGTCCGTCGTCAGCGGCGTATCACGCCCTGTAGGGGACGACAACTCCGGGTCGTCGGAAGGAACCACACTGACAGGGAAGTCTGTTGCCTGCGCTGGAGGCAGCGTCAACAGGACGAGGATCACACTCAGCAGACGAAGACGCAGCGCCATGGAGGATTCTTTCAAGCGGTTGAGGGGTGCGCCTAAGCAGCAGCGAGTGTTGGCACATTGTCAACGACTACTTGTCCTGTTGGGTCGGGATATGAGATGGAGGATCATCCATCGCCAGACGGCACGGGTGCGGACCGCAAGCACCAGTGATTACCCACCACCACGATTGGCGCCACGCGTCAGACCGTACATCTTCCCCGTAAGGACCAAGGGCCATCCTGATCCAGGATACCCATCTACTGACGCCACAGCGTCGAGGAGACCGCAATGAGCCTGCGCATCCACGTCGAAGTCGAAGAGTCCATCGCCACCTATGAACCGGCCGAGAATGGGGCCGGCCCGCTGTGGTGCCACGGTTCCACCGTCATCGTCCGTCATCATGATGAAGTCTTTGCCGCCGGGCTCGAGACGTTGCCCGATCACGTGCCGCTGAACAACACGCGTTGGGTGCTCTACCATCGACCCGACAGTGGCACCTGGGATGAGATCTATCGGGACAGTGGTCGCACCCGCGAACCCTCTCCCATCGTCCTGCTCGGCGACGACCTGTTGGTGTCTGCCAATCCGACCCTGGCCCCGGCCGGCGAATACGGCGGCGACGCTGAACCGACCATCTTCCGCTTCGACACAGCCGATATGGAAGTGGCACCGGTGGGTGAACTTCCTGCCTGGCACGGCGAGGCACCTTTCCGCGAGCATTCCTATCGATCTGTCGTCGCCGATGGCGCCACGGGGCAGGTGCTGTATATGCAGAACGAGGGCTACGAAATCGCCCACCTGTCCTTCCTGCACAAGGATCAGTGGTCGGCCCGCGGTGTCATCCGCTGGCCTTACAGTGACAGCGGCGACAAACCACAGCCTCTGCGGTTGTGTTATCCGAACATCCAGCTGCGTCAGGGCATCGCCCACTTTCTCGGCGTAGGCGATATCATTGAACCCGTTGAAGCCTGGCGAGAGGCGAAGAAGAAGATCACCGGTCGCGACTGGGACTACGTCTTCCGCCGCCTGTTCTACGCCTCGTCGCAACCCCTGCCCGATGCCGCTGACAGTGGCGAACCCTTTGGTGGCTGGCTGGAACTGGCCAACCGGGACGCCACCGCCGGGGCCACCCGCAACTGCGATCTGTGGGTCGACGGCCAGGGATGTGTGCACGTCATGTGGGTAGAGATCACCACGGATGCGCGCATCCGCAATCTCTTCTTCCCCGGCGTCGAAGTGCGCCACAGCCTCGAGCATGCCTGCATCGTCGACGATGCGATCGTCGGTCGACGGACCCTGGCCTCGTGGGGCGAGGGCGAATCGGCACCGAAGCCACTACTGGCTCGCTTTCACGAGATCAGTCCCGGTCGAGCGGTGATCCTGGCTCAGTTCAGCGAAACCGACGAGGACGAACGCAGCTCGACGCTCTACCGATTGGCTGCCCTCAGTCACGAGCTCGCCGATCCTGTGGAATGGATCGACGTCCCCTTCACGCGTCCCATGGCCGGCACCTTCCTCACCAGCACCGTGCGGGGCGGCTCGAAACCCTCACCGATCATCGACCTGGTGGGCTCCATCAATGGACCTGCCCTCGGTTATGCGCGCCTGCGCGTGGAAGACGAGGCATGAATCCATCCTTCGAACGCGAATGGCGAACCAAGGTTCGTGCTGTGCGCGCCTCCAACTTCTGGCAGCACGTCAGCACCCCACCTTACGCACGAATCGAACCCGCCCTTCAACGGCCACGTCGTGGCCAGGTCGCCCTGTCTCCCGATTGGATGATATGCCTGGTCGGCGAGGTGACCGACCAGGGCCCTGCCACCGCCGGCGCCGAGGACTTGCAGCATTTCCTGAAGAAACGACTCGGGCTGAAACTCCGACTGAGCCGGGCCAGACTAGAGGGTGACCCAAGCCCGTGCCTCGTGCTCCAGGTGCGCCCGGGGCGGACCCCCGCTGACCGTTGGTGCAGCCGCTTCCAGCTCGACGTCGAGCGCGACGGAATCACAGTCACCGCACCCAATGAGCCTGCCCTGCTGCGCGCCTGCCTGTGGTTGTCCAACTACTGGTCTCTGCGGCGCAATGCGCATCTGCCATTGGGAACCCGTCGTATTCGGGCCACCGTGGATCTGCACATCGGCGCCGATCTGTGGGGAGGATTCTCCACGACGCAGGCCTGGCCTCATGGGCGGGAGCGCGACGACAACTTCATCGAACTGGCCCGCATGGGTCTGACGGCGACACCCGTCATGACTGTCCTGGAAGACTACCTGTTGCCCGTGGAGGGTCCCTTCGCTCAACTGGCACACCCGGATGCGAAGGCCAATCGTCGACGCCTCAAACAACTGGCCCGCGCCTCGGCACGACGCGGCATCCACATCATGCTCATGGGCTACAACCCCAAGCTGACCCCGGAAGATCCCTTCTTCCGCCAACGACCCAGGTCACGAGGGGCGTTGCAGGCCGGTGGCGCCTTTCGCCCCCTGTGCACGAGTGATCCAGCGACCCGGAAGTTCATCGCCGACAGTTGGGCCTCCCTGTTTGAGGAGATCCCTGAACTGGGTGGGATCATCGCCATCACCGGGGGAGAAGGATTCTACCACTGCTTCATGCGGTCGGCGACGCAAGCCGCTGATTGCCCACGCTGCGGCAAACGCCACGGCCCCGAAGTGGTAGCGGAACTGGTCAACAGCATCGCCCGCCGCATCCGCCAGGCCCAACCGGAGGCGCGCCTGACCACCTGGCCCTATTCAGCCGGTCACTGGTCCGGCGATCGAGACCAGGACGACTACATCGCGGCACTGGATCCGGATCACGTCATCTTCCAGACCGAAGTCGACAAAGACTCCGTCGACTGGCGCGAGGCAGGTTATGCCAAGGATTGCTGGGATTACTCCCTCAGCAAGGTGACGGTGAGTGAGCGCTGCCGCCGGCAACGACAATTGTGTCGCCAGGCAGGTCTCCCCTTCAGCACCAAGCTCGAGATCAACACCTCCATCGAGTGTCTCAATGTGCCCTACCTGCCCGTGCTGGAGAATCAGCAGCGTATCTGGGCCAATGCCCGGTCGCTGCGGCCGGCCGCCATCCATTCCCGCTGGATGTTCGATGGCTCGTGCAAGTCGCCATCAGAAGAAGTCGGATACTGGTCGATCTGGGGTCGAGGCACCGAATTCGCCAACCTCGACCATACCCTCACAGCCATCGCCGAGCGCGATTTCGGCGGCCGGACAGCGGGGAGAAATGTGCGACGTGCCTGGGCGAGTTTCTCTGAAGGCATCCGCCATCATCCGCAACTCGACTACTACAGGGGTTCCTTCTTCATCGGCCCCGGACAACCTCTTGTGCTCGACGCCAGCGCTGGCAAAGCACCGGGCATCGAACCGGCAAATCTGGACCCGGCCTTCTTCGGTGCCTTCTACTGGCACTGGGAGAATTCGGTCTCCGATGACCCCACATTCCTGGTACAGCACGATCCGCTCTTCTACTACCAGCCCTTTTTCCGCGCCATCGCTCGACGCGGCCCCAACAAAGGGCACGATGTCGCCCTCGATGAATTGCAGGCTCAAGCCAGGTATTGGGAGACCGGCCTGCAGGCGCTGAAAGCGGCCAGCCCGCACGTGACCGGCCCCTGTCAGCCACGCTACCGTCGTGAACTGGACCTGAGTCAGTGGCTGACCTGGACCTGGCGGTCGGCGGCACGCGTGGAAGAATTCCTGCGACTGCGCAACACGGTGGACGAGTTCTCTGCACGACGCTGGGTGCGAAGTGGCCATCTGGTCGAGAATCTGCGCGACCTGGATCGAATGCAGAAGCTGGCCAGCGAAGAACTCGACATGACACGAGCGGCGCTCAGACTCCTGGAAACGCGGGGCAAGACCCTCGACTTCCTCGACTTGCGACTGCGGCTGGACATGGGCGTCGCGGGTACGACACAGATCCTGGCCGCCAAGATCAAACAGCTTGAACACTTGTTAGCCGAGTTGCTGCCCGCGCGACGTGAGGCGCTGCAGACGTGGTAAGCGTGCGCCTGAATCACAGCCTTTGTCGGTGGGTCCTGTGTGTGAGCCTTCTGACCGTCAGCGCCTGTGAGGCCGCGGATCCCGTCACGGATCTGCAACTCAGATCGATACCCGAGATTCCCGTGCCCGGCTACCTCGAGTCCATCCTCGATCCAACCTTCGGCACCACGATCACCCGCATCACGGGGGTTCCTGGCGACTCGATCATCGGGGCCAATCCAAGTCTCGAGGGTGTCTGGAGCGATATCGCCCGCCACGGCTACTCGAAGCGCTCGCCCTGGAACTGCGATCAATCGCTGCTGTTGCTGGGTCGCCACAAGGGCACACCACCCATGTTGTTCCTCGATGGGCAGACCTACGAACCGGTCTTCGGACGCCGTGCGTCTTTCACCGAGGCTCGATGGCATGTCTCTCGGCCATCGCACATGGTCTTCATCCACCACAACACGTTGGGTCTGTGGAATGTCCGCACCGATGCCATCGACACCTTGCAGGTCTTCGATGGATATGCCGATCTGCACATCGGTCCCTGGGAGGGCAATCTGTCCACCGATGGTCGTATGATCGTCCTGGTTGGCACCCACGATCAGCAAACTGTCGCCTTCGCCTACAACCTGCACTCCAAGACCCAGCACCCAGATCTTCTCTTGCCAGGTGTCGACGTCGACTGGGCCTCCGCTTCGGCGTCGGGGAAGTATATCGTCGTCAATGGTGACTGGGAGGGTCACAACGATCAGACCCAGGTCTATGATCTGGCGGGTCAGCCCATGGGTGCACGCTGGAGATCCTACGGTCGACCCAGTCATTATGACCTGACCCTCGATGGAGAGGGCGAAGATGTGGCCGTCGGGGTGTCGAAGTCAGCACCGGATGAAGGACGCGTGATCATGCGACGCCTGCGGGATGGGCGAGTCACCGTCCTCACCGACGGTGGCTACGCCAGTCACGCTTCCACACGAAATGTCGGCCTGCCCGGTTGGGCCTTCGTCACCTACCAGAACCTCGGTCCCACATTTCCACCTTACTGGAATGAGATCGTCGCCGTAGCGCTGGCCGGGGGAATGGTGAAGCGTCTGGCCCACCTCCACGCCGTACGCACCGACTACGAAGCCGAATCCCATGCCGTGCCATCACCGGATGGTCGCCGCGTCCTGTTCGCCAGCAACTGGGCAACTCCCGCCGATTCGGCCGGCGATGGGCGTCCAGTGGCTACATACGTCGTACGCTTGCCCGATCACTGAAGTTGCTGCCTTCGGCCAGGCCTTGATCCGTGTCGTGCCGTCCTTCAAATTGACGCGCGCCAACGCCTCCAACCCTGCTGGGGAGAGTCTTACGTCATGAAGATCAAATCGATCGAGCTCACCTATCTCAACGTTCCCTTCACGCCCCACACCGACAAACATCTGAAGTACTGGCTCCCCCACTGGCACATCACCCAGATCTGCCGGTTGACGATGGACAATGGCATCGTCGGCATCGGGGAGACGATCCCCAACTACACGTGGTCGAAGGTCCCCGAGGACATCGAAGACCAGATCCTGGGTGAAGAGGCGGCCTCACTCATGTGGAATGACGGCATCGGCGCCGGCGTGCAGATGGCCATCTTCGACGCCATGGGCAAACACGAGAACGTGCCCGCCTATCAGTTGCTCGGAAACAAGGTGCGCGACTACGTGCCCCTCTCCTGGTGGAACATGGACATGCCCGCCGCCGATTGGGCCCAGCAGTGTTACGATGCCCACAAGGCGGGATATACGTCAGCCAAACTCAAGGCTCGCACCTGGCAGGACGTGCGCGGTGCCGTGGAGGCGGTCCTCAAACGCGTTCCGGCCCACTTCCATCTCGACTTCGACTACAATGGCACCCTCGACAATGCGGCCAATGCCGTCGCCCACCTGAAGCAGATGGAAGCCTATCCGCAGGTGGCCATGATCGAGTCGCCGATCCCGCAGGGTGATGTGGCCGGATCGCAGCAGATCCGCTCACGGATCAACAAGGCCGTCGCCATGCACTACGGCTCACCACCGATCATGACGACCCTGGCCCAAGACGTGACCGATGGTTTCGTCGTGTGCGCCGGCGCCCGCAGTATCGCCGAACAGACGGCGATCGCCGATGCGGCCAACAAGCCCTACTGGCTGCAGCTGGTCGGCACGGGCATCACCACGACGTGGGCCGCCCACCTGGGTGCCGTGCACAAAGCGGCCAAGTGGCCCGCGATCACGTGTATGAACATCTGGAAGGAGCAGCTGATCAGTAAGAAGATTCAGTTGCGCGGCGGTTTTCATCAGGTACCGGACAAGCCAGGTCTCGGCATCGATCTCGACGAGCGAACCATCAAGAAACTGACCGTCGACTATCACTGGGTCGACAAGGCCCACCACGTCTACCGCTACTCGCGCGCCTCAGGCGAAGTCGTCTACTTCGGCTGCAGCAAGGAAGAGTTGCAGCGCGTGTATCCTGCTCATGCCATGCCGGTGTGTGAGCGCGGCTCGGTGATGCTGCCAGTGGAGGACGATGGCTCGAAGAAGTTCAAGGAGATCTGGGAAGCCGTGAAGGACGGCAATACGCTGCGGCGCTACGAAGGCAAGAAGACCCCGGCGAGGAAGAGCGCGTCGCGGACAAGGAGTTCGAGGTAGCGAAGTCCATCAGCTCCGCAGCATCTCAGGATCAGTTCCGTCGGGGGATCAGGCGCCGGACATCGGTGCGACCTGGTCCCCCGTCTTGAGCGCACGGGCGCCAGCCGTCACAATCTCCATCGCTCTGAGCCCAACCTGGTGGGTTACCGCGAAGGGCTCATTCTTTGTACACCGATCGATGAAGTCCGCCGCCTCTGCCTTGTAGGCGAGTCCGAAGCGACGGATGAAGACGGGTACGGGGCATTCGTAGTCTCGCAGATCGTACACCCTCTTCTCGATCACATTGTGTTCACGGCCGTAGACCTCGAGCCAGACCCGTAGCGGATCGTCGTCGAAGTGGCCCACGTGAATGCGGCCCTCACGACCGAAGAGCAGACACTCGTTGCGGTAGCCGGCCACATGATTGCGACTCACCTGCAGCTGCGCCGTCATGCACTCACCGAGCCACATCTGCACGAAGACGTCGTCGAAGTCCTCCGCCGTGACATCAGCGATCTGTTGGTTGTGTAGACGTGCCCCAAACCCGGCGATCGCCGTGGGCTCAGCCTCACTGAGCCAGAGAATCTCATCGGCATTGTGCACTCCCATGTCCGTCAGCAATCCGGCACTCTGGTAACCGTTGGGCGGCGGCTCCGGATCTTCGAGGATGGAGACGATCTTGAACAGTTCGCCGATGACTCCGTCCTGCAGTAGTTGCCGCGCACGCAACATGGCCGGATCGTAACGCCGCTGAAAGGCGAGCATCACCGCACGGGCGCGCGTCTCATCCTCATCAAGCCAGGCACCGAAGTCTCGGGCCTCATCGAGCGTATCTGCCAGCGGTTTCTCCAGCAATACCCGCAATCGGGCCTCGACCAGCGCCATCGAGTCACGCTGATGGTCTTCGGTACGTGACGCAACCAGGACGGCATCGGCCACACCCGCTGCAATGAGCGCCTCCGTCGAGTCGAAGGCAGCAATGGCGGCATCCTGACCTGCCTGCAGGCGGGTGGCGACACGTGCCGCCGTGTCTGCGTGGCGATCGGCAACGGCGACCAGTTCGCAGTCACCTCGCTCAGCGGCAAGTTCCTGGAAGTGCTGGGCGTGGAACTGACCGATCCGGCCGACGCCGACAACGGCCAACCGCAGAGGCTCATTCATTTCTTCCACCTCTCAGCCTCTCGACATTGCTTGGTGAGGTCACTCACCGAAGTAGTGTCCGTAGAGGACACACAGGCGTTGTTTGGCCTCATCACTGATGGCATCCGGTGACGTGATGATGGCGAAGCGGGCCGCTGCATGGCAGGCACAGTCGGCCGCCGCCGGCAGCCGCACCCCCACATCCTGCACGACGCGATTGCCCAATTCGGCATTCGCCTTCAGGATCGCGATCACCGCTTCTACCGAAACATCCTCTTCCTCTTCGTGCCAGCAGTCGTAATCTGTCCCCATGGCAAGCGTGGCATAACACATCTCCGCTTCACGGGCGAGTTTGGCCTCCGGGATCGCCGTCATGCCAATGACGGTAGCATCCACGCTGCTGCGATAGAAGTTCGACTCGGCGCGGGTCGAGAATTGTGGGCCCTCCATGCAGACATACGTGCCACCCTCGTGCACAGTCGCACCACAGGCGCGCGCCGCGGCCGCCACAACCTGGCGCAGATCATCGCAGAAAGGATCGGCCAGCGACACATGGCCAACGATGCCATCGCCGAAGAAGGTGGAGGGCCGTGTGTCTTTGGTGCGATCGAAGATCTGGTCTGGAATCACCATGTCCCCGGGCCGGATGTGGGGCTGCATGATGCCGACGGCACTCACCGACAACAGATGGGTGACGCCCAGTTGCTTGAGCACGTGCACATTGGCCCGATAGGGTACCTCGGACGGTGTGTAGCGATGTCCTTTGCCGTGACGGGGCAGGAAGAAGACAGACCGGTCACCGATCTTCGTCTCCACCACCGGATCCGACGGGCGGCCGAAAGGCGTCGTCAGATCATGTTCAGCGACGACCTCCACATCCTGCATCTGGTAGACACCGGAACCGCCAATCACCCCCAGGCGGACGGGGGTTGGACTCAGTTGGGACATGGCGTTCGGACTCCTCTGACCGTGGTTCGGATACATCGGGTGGGTGGGTGCACGAGGCCGCCAAATGGGGCAGCGCATCGGTTATACTAACCCGCTATATTCGCACGGTCCATGGAGTCTTGCTACACCCCTTCCCCTTGCCACATGACGGACGCCAGCGTGTCTGACAACACACTCGTAACCAGCATGGAACCCGTGCTGCTGCGCATCGCAGTGCGCGAACTGATCTCATTCGTGCTGCGTTCCGGTGATCTGGGCGCCGCCTTCATGTCGGCCTCACGTGCCGTTGAAGGCACCCGCGGGCATCAATTCGTCCAGGATCAGCGATCGGAGAATTACCGGAGCGAAGTACCGATACGCTTCCAGGTCGACGACCCCGAGCCACCGGGCAGAGACGAGGAGGGCGTGCCCATTGCCCCACTGCGTCTCGACATCAGTGGCCGCGCCGACGGTGTGCTGGAGGAAAAGGGGCGTCTGCTGGTCGAAGAGATCAAGACGACCTATGCGGCGCTGAATGAGGACCGTGCCGACAACCCCGAACACTGGGCCCAGGCGAAGATCTATGCCTACATCCTGGCCCAGCAACGCGGACTGGATGAAGTGGACGTGCAGCTCACCTACGTGCAGCTGGATACGGAGCGGCTGCTCGAAGATCGGCGCACCATGTCACGGGGCGAGCTGGCCGAGTTCTTCATCGCCACCGTCACCCGCTACCTGAGCTGGGCACGAATCTGGCACACCTGGTGCGATCGCCGCGATCGCTCCCTGCACCGGATGCGTTTCCCCTTCGACGAGTTTCGCCCAGGCCAGGAAGAGATGTCCGACGCCGTCTACGAGACCGTGTCATCGAAGGGCCGACTCTTCGCCCAGGCACCCACTGGGATCGGCAAGACCGTGTCAGCCCTGTATCCAGCCGTTCGGGCCCTGTCAGGCGAGGGCACCAGGCTGGAGAAGGTCTTCTATCTGACGGCCAAGACCTCGGGGCGCACCGTCGCTGAGAAAGCACTCGACGATCTGCGTGAAGCCGGGGCCCGCATCAAGTCGGTGACACTCACCGCCAAGGATCGCATCTGTTTCAATGCCCGGGACGGCAAGGCCTGTGATCCGGACCTGTGCGAATTCGCCCTCGGGTATCACGATCGCGCCAACGATGCGATCGAGGACACCTTCCACTCAAACGACGCCTTCACACGCACGTGCATCGAGGCGGCGGCGCGCAAGCATACGGTCTGTCCCTTCGAATTGAGCCTGGACCTGTCGAACTGGTCCGATGTCATCGTCTGCGACTACAACTACGTCTTCGACCCCAAGTCATTCCTCAAGCGCTATTTCCAGGATGGCACCGGGGACTATGCCTTCCTCATCGACGAGGCGCACAATCTCGTCGACCGGGCCCGGGATATGTATTCGGCACAATTGTCTCGCACGCACGTGCGGCGGGTCGCCCAGTCTCTGAAGGAGCCCGAACCCGCCGTCGCCCACGCCCTGGACACGATTGATGCCTTCCTCAAAGTCCAGTTGCAGCGCGTCGACGACGAAGGGGACGGCCGCGGTTGGCTCGATCGAGATCTGCCCGAAGATGTGCTGCCCCTATTGCAGCGGGCCCAGGCCGAAGTCGAGCCCGTGCTGGCCCGCAATCGACCTACGCCGTGGCGCGAGGACCTGCTGGATCTCTTCTTCGCTTTCGTCACCTTCCAGCGCGTCGCCGATCTCTACGACGAACACTACGTCACCTATGGCGAGAAGGCGGGCCACGACCTGCGCCTGCGACTCTATTGCCTCGACCCGGCACAACGACTGGGTGAAGCGCTCAAGCGCGGGCGTTCGGCGACCTTCTTCTCTGCCACACTGACCCCCGTCGATTATTTCCGCCGGTTGCTGGGTGGGGAACGGGCGGACTACACCATCGAGTTGCCCTCGCCCTTCCCCCCTGAGAATCTGGCCGTCCTCGTCGATGACGAGATCGATACCACCTACAAGGGTCGGGCCCATTCCTACGACGACGTGGCCGCCGCCATCGCTGCGGCCGTCAAACACCACCGTGGCAACTACATCGTCTATTTCCCCTCCTACAAGTATCTGCAGGAGGTCGTGGGCCGTTTTGAGAAGGTTGCCCCCTATGGCACCATGATCATGGTCCAGGTACCCCGCATGTCGGAGCCACAGAAGGAGCAATTCCTCGACGTGTTCCGCGTCAACAATCCAGACACCGTCGTGGGTTTTGCCGTCATGGGAGGCATCTTTGGCGAAGGCATCGACCTGGTCGGCGAACGCCTCGTGGGTGCCATCGTCGTCGGTGTCGGACTGCCGCAGATCTGCCTGGAGCGCGACCTGATTCGCGGCTATTACGACGAACGCGAGTCAGCCGGCTTTGCCTACGCCTACACCTATCCGGGCATGAATCGCGTCCTGCAGGCGGCCGGACGCGTGATCCGCACCGAACGCGATCGTGGCCTGCTGTTGCTGATCGATCGCCGCTTCGGTCGTGAGGAGTATCGCGAGCTATTTCCGCCCTGGTGGAGGAGCCCTGTCGTGACACGGACCCCGGAAGCGATCGAAGAGGCGGCCGCCCTGTTCTGGGGCGAGTGAAACTGTGGTGGAGGTGACGATGCGCGTGTGTGGCGAGAGCCTGGTGCTGGTGAAGTGTGAGCCGGCCAATCTCTGCTTCGACCAGATCGTGGAGGGCTCCCCGGTCCTGCGCTCCACATTTTCGGCCCACAAAGAGGGCAGCGTGGTCTATACGGAGGGAGTCGACTACGTCGTCGACCACGTCGCCGGAACGATCCACCGCACACCCGCCTCCCACATACCGGACTTCTCGACGAACATGCTGTATGGGCAGCAGGACTTCGATCACGAGAGATTCCCGGGTTTCTCGAATCACGCGTGGTTCGTGTTCGCTGACTACACCACGACCAACGGGCAACCCTGGGCCAGGCCGAATGATCAGACGCAGGCCATGGGTGCCACGCACAGAAAGCTTGAAGCGGGTGGAACTTTCCGCGTCGCCACCTACGGCGACAGTATCACGGCGGGCGGTGAAGCCTCCGAGCCCCGTTATCGATTTCAGCAGCGCTTCGCCCACTACCTCGAGAAGCAGTTCGCCGGTGTGAAGGTGGAGGTTCAGGACGTATCCATTTCAGGATACTCGTCACAACAGGGCATCGACTGGTTCGACAGGTACATGGGAACCGCCGATCAGCCGGACCTCGCACTGGTGGGGTTCGGGATGAACGACCACAACATCGGCGGCCCTGAGCCGGCATTGTTTCAGGCGAACCTGGTGACCATCGTGAAGATGATCCGGGCGCAGAAGGGGGCCGATGTCATCCTCTTCTCAGCCTTCCCGCCCAATGACGACTGGCACTACGGCAGCCACCGGATGGACCGCTTCGCCGACGCCACCCGTCAGGCTGCAGCCGAAGCGGGCTGTGGTTACGTGGACGTGTGGAGCACGTGGGAGATGGTCCTGCGGCGCAAGAGCCCATCCTCGCTCCTGGGCAACAACATCAATCACCCGAATGACTTCGGTCATTGGCTCTACGCGCAGGCCTTTGAGGCCATGAGGATCTGAATCATGTACAAGTGTGCGATCATCGGTGTGGGACCGAACCGGGCGCGGGGACTGGCTGAAGCCTATCAGCATATCGATCGCGGTCGGCTGGTCGCCGTCTCGGCACGCACGGCGGAGCATCTCTCCGCCTTTGCAGATGAATTCGGTGTCGAGGCTAGGTATGTCGACTACCGCGAGATGTTCGAACGGGAACAACCGGATCTCGTGCACGTCAACACACCGCCGACGGTCCGTCTCGAGGTGCTGAAGGCTGCACAGGACGCCGGCGTGGGCGCCCTCATCGTCGAGAAGCCACTGGCCATCGAAGGTGAAGACTATCGGGCGTTGGCGGCCTTCGCCGCCACGACGAGCCTGAAAGTGGCGATCAATCACCAGCTGCACTTCCACCCACGGCGCTTCGAACTGCAGCAGCGTGTTCAGGACGGTCAGATCGGTGATGTGCTCAGCGTCGAGGCGAGCTGCGGCATGAATCTGGCCTATCAGGGAACCCACTCGCTGCAGGCCATCGGCGCCTTTCTGCCGGGACGCCGGCCGGTGCAGGTCTTCGGGCAGGTGAGCGGGACCTCGGGGCTGGTCGATACCCCCCGCAAGCACTTCGCCCCTGACAGTGCCCAGGCCGTGATCAGCTTCGATGACCAGGTGCAGGCGCACCTGCAGAGCGGAGAGACGGCACCAAAGGTTGGCCGTGAGGGCATCCACACCCACAAGCGTGTCGCCGTTCACGGTACGCGCGGCTACATCCACTGGACCATGTGGTCCTGGGAGATCGGCATCGACGGCCGCATCGAGGCTGGCCAGCACGAGTACCCGGCGGAGGATATCCTGGGTCAGGCACGGATGAGTGAGGCGATGTTCGACTGGCTGGAAGAGGATAACTCCATCCATCCCCTGCATCTGGAATCAGCCCTCACAGACTTCAATACCGTTCTCGGCATCTACGTCAGTGCCCTCGAACGCCGTCCGGTGTGCCTGCCTGTGGATCCACCGGATCGTCTGATCGATCGACTGCGCCACGAACTCTCTGGTGGCCATTCGGCCAGCGAGTAGACCGTCGCTTTCCAGTGGCCCACACCCCACTCGGTGGAACTGCTCCGGGTGCCACAGGCACCCGCTGCCTGCCCTGGTGCCCTGTCGGGAATGGTCCTTGTGTCCTGGCGCCGATCCATCCTGGCTCGTAGCCAGCATTTCACGATGCTGATTCCTAGACAGGGCTCTCGTCTACCAGCGCCTGGTAGGCCAATGCCTGGAAATCGAGTTGCGGGGTCTCCGGTGGCGTCATCTTCTGCGCCATGAAGACGCCGACCATGCCCTCCACCGGATCCACCCAGAAGTAGGTATTGGCTGCACCCCCCCAACCAAATTCACCGGGTGAGCTGGGGACCTGGGTCGCGGCCGGATCCATGCACACGCGTGAACCCAGACCGAAGCCATACCCGGGCAGCCCGATCTCCTCGGTGATCTGCATCGGCAGCTGATCCTGGGCGAGGTGGTTGCTGTGCATGAATTCGACGGTCTTGCGTCCCAGCACCCGCTCCCCTTCGAGTTCTCCGCCATTGAGCAGCATCTGTGCGAAACGTGCGTAATCACCGATCGACATGATGAGCCCATGGCCGCCACGGGCGAACCCTTCAAGGTTGACCGGACTGCTCCTCTCGACATCGAGGGCTGTCAGGGCATCTGACTGGCCATACAACTCGACGATCTTCGCCATGCAGTAGTCGGGCTCCGCAATGTCAGCCACGCCGTAGGTTGTGGCGACGCGTGACCGTTTCGCCGCCGGCACGCAGAAATGCGTGTCGACCATGCCCAGCGGCACCAGTAGACGATCGCGTAGCAACTCATCAAATGGCTGATCCGCCAGTTTCTGCGCCACGGCGGCAGCGACATCGATGTTGACGCCGTAGTGCCAGCGCGATCCCGGATGGAATGCCAGCGGTAACCGCGCCAGGTCGGCCACGGCCTGGGCCAGGGGCTGGTGCTCCATGACATTGCCTCCCTCACCATACATCTGTGCCACCGGCGTGCCCTCACAGAAGTGATAGGTGAATCCCGCCGTGTGGGTGAGCAGATCGCGTATCGTCGGGGGCCGCGCCGGCGCGACACGTCGCTGATTGCCATCCGCATCGGTTTCCAGCACCTGCACGCCCTCGAAATCCGGGAGGTACTTGGCGATGGGATCAAAGAGTTGAAAGCGTCCCTCTTCATGCAGCGTCATGAGCGCCGTGGCGGCGATCGGCTTCGTCATCGAGTAGACACGGAAGAGCGTGTCGGGTGCCATCGACGTGCCCGCCTCCTGATCCGCAAAGCCTGCCTGCTCCTGGTGCACGACAGCACCGTGTCGGGCCAGTAGCGTGCTGACTCCGGCATAGAGCCCATCGTCGATGTAGCGCTGCATGGCAGGGCGGATGCGAGCAAGGCGCTGTGAGCAGAGACCCACCGACTCAGGCGATTTCGTATCCATGATATGCTCCAGGGGTAATAGAACTCAGCTGGGGACGAATCAAGAGTCGCTGACGCTTTCGTCAGGATGGACTCGTTGTAGGGTTTGGGCACTCGGCTCCAGCTAGTGTCCCAGGTTGCTCTCATCGTAGTAGTCGTTGTGCTGCTGATCACGGAAGTTGTGCCCCCACACGCCACGGAAGGCGGTCTGCCGCTTCGGCGGCATGGCTGTCACCACTTCGGCGGGCAGATTCATCTTGTGCCACTGCGCCAGATAACTGCAATAGCAGTTGAAGATCGCCAGACGATCCTGGGTCGCATCCTTCCATTCGACACCCACGTGCCAGCAACTCTCCGAGAAGATGAGGACCGATCCGGGCGGGCATTCGTAGCCTTCGTACACACTCGGATCATATTCGCGAAATCGCTCCGGCACCGGAAAGGATGCCTTGTGTGAGCCGGACAGGATCGGCGTGCCGCCGCCCTTCTTCACTTCGCCCAGTTCCCATACGACGCGTGTCAGGCCCGACCAGATCCGGCCATTGATCATGCGGTACGCCATAGGACCCACCATCGGCCCACAGTGGGGCGCCGAACCGGCCTGGCCCAGGGTACGGATCATGGGGAAGCTGCTCTCGCAGCGGAATCCCCAGCTGTCTTCACTCGGATCCGGCGCCAGGATCTCACGCAGCACACCCGTGATGGCCGGGTGGTCGACCAGTTCCTGCGCTGGTCCGGCCAGCGAATATCGTTCATGAGCGGGCAGAGACTCCGGGTCCTGGCGCAGGCGGGTCACGTGGTCGCGCAGCTGCCCGAGTAGATCCGGCTCCAGGACGCCGGGGATGAGAATCCAACCCTTTAGATCGAAGAGGAACTTCTGCTCCTCCGTCATCTCGACCGGGTCAGCCGTCTGGCAAATCGTCGTCATCGTTGCGTCTCCATTGCTGTTGTTTCCACCATGCTTCTCATACGTCTCTCGCGCCAGGCCAGACCGGCCAGGGCGATCGCCACGACGATGGTCACACCCGCCGCCGCCTGGTTCAGCTCGAACCAGCCGATCCGATCTTCCAGGGGACCGGCTGAAAAGGTCGACACGATCATGGTGGCGAAGATGAGGAAGTCATTCGTCGATTGCACCTTCGCCTTCTCCGCTTCGCCCTCATAGGTGCCGGTCAACAGCGTCGTGCACGAGACAAAGAGGAAGTTCCAGCCAATGCCCAGCACGGTCAGACCCGCCATGTAGTGGATGACCTCGAGACCGAGCAGATTCAGCGCCGTCGACAGACCGATGAGACCGAGACCGAGGAACAGAATTGGTCGTTCGCCCACTCGCCGAATCAGTGAACCGGTAAAGAAGGCGGGCACGTACATGCCCAGCACGTGCCACTGGATCACGTATGCCGTGTCGCCGAAGGAATGGTGATGACGTTCCATCGACAGGGGCGTCGCATTCATCAACAGCGACATCAATCCCCAACTGGCCACCGCACCCAGCACGGCCATGGCAAAGGTCGGATGGGCCATCAACTGCAACAGAGGTCTGCCCCCGCCCTGCTTTTGATCAGGCGCCGGCTTCGGCAACTTCGTGAAAGAGACAACGAGGAAGATCAACGCCTGCAGGCAGGCGATCGCCGCAAAAGTGCCGAGGAAGGAAGCGGTGGGGACGATCTCTTTGGTCGCCGTGGCCAGGGCTGCGCCCACGAAGGCGGCGATCACACCCCCCGCCATGACCAGCGAGATCGCTCGACTCTTGTATTCGATGGGCGCCGCTTCGCCGGCCGCAAATCGATAGTAGGTGGCGAAACCATTGACCGAGCCGATGAGGAATCCGCCGAGACACAGGACGGCGAACATCTCCCACCGCACGGCCAGGACGCAGGTCGCGGCGCCCACTACGCCGATGAGGGCCGCCAGTCGAAAACCAGCACGTCGCCCAAAACGCCGCATCATCTGTGCCGCCGGAATCGTCGTCAGCGTCATCGCCACCGGGACCAGCGCCAGGGGCAATGTGGCCAGCGACGGATCCGGGGCCAGCCGCCGGCCGGTAAGGGCCATCGACATGAGCACCATCATGGACGAGGTACGCGTCAGCGCCTCACAAATGAAGAGGAGGCCTACCTGGCGCATGCTGAACCTCCAACAGGCCCAAGCGACCTGGCAAACACGCAGGCTGAGGCGACGTGACGCACTAGCTCCGTGCCCGGCGGCGTGCCTGCACCGCTCGGGCCAGCTCTTCCAGCAATTGCTCGGTCGTCTCCCACGAGATACATGCATCGGTGATCGACTGGCCGTAGACCGGCTTCGTGCCTTGCACGAGGTCCTGCCGACCCTCGACGAGGTGGCTCTCCATCATCACGCCGAAGATGTTGTCGGATCCTGCCGTCAGTTGTTCAGCCACGTCCTTGCAGACCTCCACCTGACGCTGGTGGTCCTTCTGGCTGTTGCCGTGGCTGAAATCGATCATGAGCCGATGCGGCAAACCCTTCTGCTTGAGCTGTTCAGCCAGGGGATCGACATGGCTGCGCTCGTAGTTGCCACCTTGACTGGAGCCGCGCAGGATGATGTGACAGTCGTCGTTCCCGGTGGTGGAGACGATGGCTGAGATGCCCTGCTTGGTAACCGAGAGAAAGTGATGGACCCCGCGCGCCGCGCCGACCGCATCGATCGCCAGCTGCGTACTGCCTCCGGTGCCATTCTTGAAACCCACCGGCATGGACAGGCCCGAGGCCAGCTCGCGGTGCACCTGCGATTCGGTCGTGCGCGCCCCGATGGCACCCCACGACACCAGGTCGGCGATGAATTGCGGCATGATCGTGTCGAGGAATTCGGAACCCGTGGGCAGGCCAAGCTTGCCCAGGTCCAGCAACAACCGGCGCGCCAGGCGCAGCCCCTCATTGATGGAGAAGCTGCCATCCAGCTTCGGGTCGTTGATCATGCCCTTCCACCCCACCGTCGTGCGCGGTTTCTCGAAGTAGATGCGCATGATGAGGATCAGATCATCCCCGTAGGTGTCGGCGGCCCCTTTCAGTCGCTGGGCGTAATCGTGGGCCGCCTCGGTGTCATGGATGGAGCAGGGACCGGCGATGACGACGAGTCGGTCGTCACGTCCGGCCAGGGCATCGCGCGTCTGTTTGCGAGCTGAACTCACGGTGATCGACGCGTCCTCCGTCGTCGACAATTCTTCCATGAGGATCGCCGGCGGGATCAGCGGTCTCAGTTCGGCGATGCGTAGATCGTCAGTGGTGTGCAGCATGGGTTCCTTCGAGTGTGCGGGCACGAGGTGTCGTCAGAGGCCGATGGTGGCGATCACGTCACCATCTTGCACGCTGACAGATTTCAGGACCAGTCGAGTCAGTGATTTCTGGTAGTCATCGGCGTGGAGCCGATAGATGGGAATCTGCGTTACATGGCGCCTGGCCACCACTTCAGCCACTGATCGAAGGATCGAGTCGAGGCCACCCGGCACCCCATCCATCGCCAGGTGTTGCAGCTGCGGATCGTCGAGCACGACCTCGCCGCGCTCGGGCACGTAGCGTAGACCGCTGTCGATCTGCAACGTGCCATGCAGTCTCTTGCCACCGGGCAACCGCACGGAAACGGCCAGCCCCAGACCGATCCGATCGCCCCCGTCGCGCAGCAGAATCTCGGGGTCGCTGAAGCGAGCCTGGAGCAAGGACTTCTTCTCTTCCACGGGGAAGACCTTGTCGACCTTCTCCTGCAATTCGGCCTGCGAAAAACGAATCTGCTTCTGCAGGGCGTCAGGGGTACAGGCCAGACACAAGACCAGACACAAGGCCATCAGCACAAGAGGGGCGGATCTCATGGGTCGGTTCACCCCTGCAGGAACTTGTCGATATCGCCATTCACGAGCGCCTTCATCCGCATGGCCCGCTGTCGGTCGGCGGCCCGTTCAGCAGCCAGCTCCAACGGGTCATAGACGGTGCCTGAGCGCACGGTCAACGATGGCACCAGACTCCGATCTCCGACCAGACGCACATCGCGGATATCGCGGAACTCAAATTCGCCCTCCTGGCAATCGAAGACAGCCAGATCGGCGATCGTGCCCTCGCGGAGAGTCCCGAGTTCGTCGCTGCGGCCGATAGAGGCGGCCGGCGCCGTCGTACACTGACGCACGACATCGGTCAGGGGCACCCCCAGATTCAGCAGCTTCGACGCCGTCTCCGGCAAGGACATGACCGGATCTTCGAGACTGGCGCAATGCAGATCCGTACTGATCACATCAGAGACGAAGTCCTGGGCCAGGGCCCGGCGCGCCGTATCGAAGGCAAAGGAGCCGCCCCCGTGTCCCACATCGAACAGAATGCCCCGTTCGCGCGCCTCCCACACAGCAGGCAGAATCGTCTCGCCGTCACCGAAGATGTCGTCACCCTTGTCGTGGTAGCAGTGGGTGATGATGTCACCGGGTCGCAGCGTGCGCAGCACCTCGGGCAGATCGATGCCAGGGCCCAGATGGGCCATGATCGGCGTCCCGGTCGCTTCTGCCGCTTCCACAGCCAGTTCGAGTGGCTTGATGCCATTGTCACCCAGCTGGAACCGTCCCATGCGGATCTTCACGCCCACACAGGTTTCGGGCCAGGCCTGAATGACGGCCGCCGTCCGTTCGGGGCAGGCGTATCGAATATCCTCGAGTTCGCCCAAGGGGCCGTAGGTCAGGCCAATGCCGGAAATGTGCACGAAGGCCAGCATCTGTGTGCGGGACGGGACAACCATGTGTTCCTGGTAGCCCCAGAAATTTGCCCAGCCTGACGAACCGGCATCCACGACCGTGGTCACCCCGGTGGCCAGGCACAGCGCATCGGCGCGGATACCCCAGCTGGTTGAGCCCGCATACAGATGGGCATGGATATCGATGAAACCGGGCGTCAGGATCCGTCCCGTCAGATCGATCCGCCGCCGCGCCTCCATCTGGATGCCTTCGGCAACTTCCACGATTCGGTCGCCCCGAATCGCCACATCCCGTACGCCCTCCAATTCTTGCGAGGGATCGATGACGGTGGCACCGGTGAGGAGCAGGTCGCAGGTCACGTCGCTTGACACCCTTGTCGGTCGAGTTTCATTCAGGTCCACTTCGATGCAAACCTTGAGGAGACGTCGTGGGGAATCTACCGCCTGAAGCCGGCATTCGTGTACCGGCAGATGTGTTACAGAAGCTGGTGCACCAACTCTTCATCGGCGGTGGCATGCGCGACGAAGATGCACTGACGATGGCCCAGTTGCTGGTCGCCACCGATCTGCGGGGCGTGGTCAGCCACGGCACCCAGCAGACACTGGGCTACGTGCGCATGATGCTCGAGGGGCGGGTCAATCCACAACCTGAAATACAGGTCACGTCCTCACGTGGTGCAACTCGCGTCTACGATGGTGATGGGGGCATGGGGCATCTGCCCTCCATCCAGGCGGCCCGATTCGTCGCCGCCACAGCACAGGAACAGGGCCTGGCCGCAGCCACGACGGGCAACCACTTTCACTTCGGCGGCGCCGGGAAATACTCCCGCCTTGCCGCCGAGGCCGGATGTGTGGGGATTTCCGTCTCCTCCCACCGATGGGAGCGGCAGGGCATGATCCTCAGCGCCGCAAATGGTGCCTCCCCCATCAGTATCGCCTTCCCGTCGCGTGACCAACCGCCTCTCGTGCTGGATATGGCCTCATCCTTCATCGGTTGGGATGAGCAAATGTTCGACAAGGCCCCCTTCCTCTACTTTAAACAACTCGGCCTCGGTGCCGCTGCACACGTGCTGGGCGGAATCCTGGCCGGCATCTGGCAGACGAACCGCATGCCCCCGGCCTCCAAGTGGGAATCGAATCAGGGCGGCTTCTTTGCCGCCTTCGCCGTAGATGCCTTCGTGCCGGAAGAGGAATTCCTGACCGAAATGGATCGCTTCGTCGCCGAGTGTCGGGCCGCCGACCCTTTCCCCGGACAGGCGACCGCCGATCTACCCGGCAATGTCGAAGCGCGGCTTGAAATCGAATACACCCGCGACGGCATCCCCATCTCTGATCGCCACCGCGACGCGCTGGAGCAGATCGCGTCAGAGGTCGGTGTCGACACGCCCTTTGCAGAATACGTACACACCCGCTTCGAGGAGACATCATGAGCCGCGGACGCGTCATCGTCACCGTCGGCATCGAGTTCTATGGCCAGCAACCAGCACGCGACATGCTGGAAACAGCCGGTCTCGAGTGCATCCACAGTCCAGGGTCGCCCGGTTGGCCCGATGATGAGACCCGGGACAACATCCGCGACAAATTCGGCATCCTGGCCGGCGCCGAGCTTCTGGATGCCAGCACGATGGCCGACGCAAGGGATCTGCGTGTCATCGCCCGCAACGGGGTCGGCTTCGACCGTGTCGACCTCGACTATTGCACCGAGCGTGGCATCGTCGTCACCAATACACCGGGCGCCATGGCAGACGCCGTGGCCGATCTCACGCTGGCTTTGTTGCTGGGTACGGTCCGCCACCTGGTGACCGGCAACGTAAATGTCATGACCGGCGACGAATATGACGTGCCCATGGGCGAAGATCTCGCCTCCCTCACCCTGGGCATGATTGGCTGCGGCCACATCGGCGCCGAAACCGTGCGCCGTGCCCGGGCCTTCAAGATGCCTGTGTTGGTGGAAGACCCCTGGGTCGATCCACAACGGATCAGAGATCTGGGTGCCGAACCGGTAGACCGAGCCCGCCTGCTGGCCGAAGCGGACGTGATCAGCCTGCATCTGCCCCTGACCGACGACAATGTCGACATGGTCGATGCCGACTTCATCGCAGCGATGAAACCCGGCTCCTTCTTCATCAACACCGCCCGCGGTGGCATCGTGGACGAGGCGGCCCTGATCTCGGCATTGCGCTCCGGTCACATCGCCGGCGCCGGCCTCGATTGCCAGGCCACGGAACCACCCGTCGGGCTGTCGAAGGAACTAGTCGACCTCGGCAATGTCATCGCCCTCCCCCACTGCGCCTCCAAGACCTCGACCGCCCGCAAGCGCATGTCCATCGCCGCCACCGAGTCGATCATCGACGTGGTGGAAGGACGCACACCAGAATTCGTCGTGAATCGCGAAGTCCTGGAGAAACTGGATCTGGCCCCACGCGAGTAACTAGACCCCATCCTGACGCGACCATCCCAGGGGCAACGGGCACCAGCCATTGATGGCGGCCACCTCCCGAGGCACTTCGACCACCGCTTCGGGAGGCAGAGGGCCGAACAACGCGCGCATGGCCACGAAGGGACTCCACGTGACAAGCGCCGAATCCTGCGTTCGTTGACAGTCGACCTGAGAGTCCCTGACCCGGATCACGAGCGTGCCGTATCCCTCGATCCCCAGGACGACTTCTCCGTCTGACAACGCCACCATCTGCGATCGCAGACGTAACAACGCCTCGACCGTCCTGGCCCAGTCGTAGATCTGCCAGTTCCCTGACGGCGAGACCTGCACGCCCTCGGCCAGCGCGCTCAAACGCCGTTGCAGCCCCGTCGCCGTGTCGGCCATGACGAAATTTGCGCCCTGCCCCCGCTGTCGCACCCAGGCGCCGGCCACCTCCTGCGCCACCTCGTCATCTGTGGCGACCAGTTCCAGGATCTGGCCCCCATCCTCGTTGGCAACCAGATATGCTACCGGGTCTCCGTCGGCATTTCGCGCCAGATGCGGCTCGTGATACCAGCTGATCAGATTGCGATAGAACATATCCGCCGATCGCTCACAGTGGCTGGGTTGTGCCTGGTGCAGGCGGTGGGCGAACTGCAACGATTCAGTGTCATCTGGCCCCATGGACTGGAAACGAATGTCCGTTTCGGGCAGGGCGTGACGAAGATTGTCCGGGGTGAGATTCAGCTCCACCGTGGTCCCGCACTTCTCGTAGCCGAAATAACCGTAGCGCTGTCGTTGTCCGCCCAGCCATGAGAGATGATGGCCTTCGTCGCGCATGACCTGCACGCAGTGAGTCATCAGCAGCGACATGTAGCCGGCACCCCGCGCAGACTTGTGCGTCGACACGCCACCGATGCCGCCGACTTTCAGGACCGTGTCCCCCACGTGCCACTGCATGGGAAACAGACCGACGATCGCCTTGATCACACCATCCACGCGCACGGCCCGATTGCAGGCCATCAGTTCGTCGGTGGGTTGGTAGATGGCGGGTAGCAACGTGGCAAAGTTGTGGGGGCGGTGTTCACCGAACACCTCGTTGAGGAAATCCATCCCTTCCTCGAATTCAGCCGCCGACAACTGCACAACATCAACACTCATCCGTGCACCTTCCCTCGCATGGGTTCATCTCAGTCAAACGGTAGAACGGCACCCAACTCACGGGCCTGCTGCATCGCCGCCGCAGCGGCCTCCTCGTCACCAGCCGCACGCAACGCGTCGGCCAGATTCAGCCACGGCACCCACCACACAGGCCGCAATTCAGCCGCCTGTCGATAGGCATCCGCGGCCGGCATCCATTGTCCCATGCGGTAGAGGGTCGCACCCCGATTCAGGTGCGCCGCCGCATGTTGTGGCTGCAACTGGCAGGTCCGGTCGAATTGTGCCAGCGCATCACCCCAGCGGCCCTGTGCATAGAGCGTCAGACCGAGATTGTAGTGGGCGGTGACATAACGCGGATAGAGACTGATCGCCTTCAGGTAATGCTGTTCGGCCGGGATCTCGACCCCCCGTGCGTGTAGTGCCGTCGCCAGCGCTCCATGGGCGCGCGCCGATGTAGGTGCTGCGAGCAGTGTTGATGCCCACAGGGTCTCGTCCGTACGCCAGTCGGCGCCGCGCCGAGCCGTTGCGGATCCCGCCAGCAGCATCAGCGTGGCACCCATCCACAAGACGGGGGATCGCCATCCCCCAAGACTGTGACCAGACGCATGACCAGACGCGTGGCCAGACTCACCGCTCGGCCCGCAACCAGTCACTCGACCAGTCACTGAACCCGGGGCGCGGGACAGGGTCGGGGTAACCCACGCGACCAGGGCCTGCACGCATGCTGCCAGACTCAGGCAGAGACCCGCCATCGGCAGATACAGAGACGCTTCCGACAACGCGTGAGCCGTCGGCACCACGACATTGCTCATCGGCAACAGCGCCGCCGCCCACCACAGCAGACCCATCGACACCAGATCCCCCCGACGGTGATAGCGCCAGGCGATCGTGACCAGACCGGCCAGCAGCACCCCCGCCCATACCCCGGTGGCCAGGGACGGGGCCGCATCGATGACACCGAAGCCGTAGTCCGCCGACAACGAAACAGGCCAAAAACTCAACCGGGCATAGGTCCACCCCCCGTCCAGCGCGAGCAGGATACGCGACGTCGTCGGCTGCAGCGCGAGAGGATTGGTCAACGGATCCAACAACGCCATCGACGCCGACCACGTGGGCAGATGCCACAGAAGCCAGGCCAGCGCGATGCCGTAGGCCACCAGATGCGACGCCAGATGCGGACCCACCAGACGCCGATGACGCTGACGATGGTGGATGAGCAACAGCAGCAGGGGCAGGCTCAAGGCCTGTACCGATGCTTGCAGGGCCGCGATTCCCGCCAGGGCAATGGCCCCGGCCTGCAGCGCTGGACGGCCCGGCCAGGTGGCCAACCGGATGGCCAGCAGCAGCAGGGCTGCCGACAGCAGTTCGCCACCGGATGCAATGCTGAAGACCGCCTGGCTCCCACTCGGCCACACGGCGAACAGCCCGGCAGCGAGTCCGGCAGTGACCGGATCGGTCCAACGACGCGATGCCCACAGCAGCAGCAGACTGGCGGCCAGGTGCTGGAGCAGGCCCATGGCGTGAAAGGGCACCGGGCGCAGGCCAAAGAGGGTGGCCTGCGTCGTCAGGAACCAGCCCGTCAGCCCGCCGGGCCCATGCTGTTGATAACTCTCTACATGTCCATCGACGGGAGAGCCGATGGCTCGCAGATCCTCCGCCAGAAACCCATTGCCCGCACTCACCGCATAGGCGAGCAATCCCGCTGCGAGGACGATCCCGACCCATGTGCGCAAACTCAGTTCGTGCGCGTCGTGATCAGGTACGTCCGGACCAGGTGAGTCTGGTCCAGAGGAATCCGAACCCGGCGGACCCGATACTGCGGCAGCCATCACCGGCCGATCTGGGTCTGTACGAGATGTTCGAGGATCCGCAGACGCATCTGTGTTTCCAGCGCTTCGGCCTGAGAGCGGCCCGCCAGATTGTCCTGCTCCAATGGATCCTGCGCACGATCGAAGAGCAGGTAGATCTCGCCTGCGGCATTCACCACGGCCTTGTGATCACCGTCCAGCCACATGATTTCACGATTCATCTCCGAGATCGCACCCTCTCGATGCCGGTGCGTCGAATCCTCGACACCGGGCAACAACGAACGGGAGAAACCGGGCGCCTTGGCGCCGGCCGCCTCGCACAGGGTCGCGCCCACATCGATCCACTCTGTGGGTGAGTCGTTGATGGTCCCCGCCGTCGCGCTCGCCGCTGCAGCCGTTTCGGGTGTGCGCACGATCAGTGGCACGCGCACGGCCCCGTTGAGCAACTGGCTCTTGTAGATCAGGCCGAAGTCTCCATTCATCTCCCCGTGATCGGAAGTGAAGATGACGATCGTGTTCTCGAGTTCACCCCGGGCCTCGATCGTGTTCAGAATCTGGCCGATCTGATCGTCAATGAGTTCCACATTGCCGGCGTAGTTGGCGCGCATGGCTGCCACGTCTTCGGGTGCCAGTTGCGGCCGGCCGACCAGCTTGTCGTCGAGGGCCCCCCGAGGTCGGTCACTGCTGTCCGTCGCCCATGGCGGGAGCGGTGCCGGAAGGGGCATCTGCTCCGGATCGTAGCGGTCGGCGAACTCGGCCGGCGTGTCCCAGGGCTCATGGGGTCCACCGAAACTCACCCAGCAGCACCACGGCTGCGCCCGATCATACCCCCGCAGATACTCGACGGCTCGCTGACCCACGTAGGTGTCTGCATACTCGGCCAGAGGCAGTGGCGAGGGCCGCGCCACATGGGGTTTGGTCGCAAATCGATCAGCGATGTCCTCGCGATAGGCATCCCACAGACCCAGATCCTGCCACCGTGCCGTCATGTGCGACAGGACCTGAGCGCTGGCCCGAGGGCCACCGATCTCGTCCACATCATCCAGCCCATAGGCGTGCATCAGGTGTTCCCGATCGCGCAGATCGCCACCGTGCGGATGCAGGTGCGTCTTGCCAAACAGACTCGTCCGATACCCGGCGGCCCGCACTGCCTGCATCCAAGTGGGAGTGCGCGGATCCAGGCTGTGATTCTGGTTGTCCCAGACCCACGTATTGTGTGGATACAGGCCCGTGGCCAGACTCAACCGCGCCGGAATACAGACAGGAGATGTGGTAACACAGTTGCTGAACTGGACACCCTCACCGGCCAGGCGGTCCAGATGCGGCGTGCGGACCCAGTCGCCACTGCACCCGAGGGCGTCGGCCCGCTGTTGATCGGTCATCAACAGCAGGAAATTGGGCCGCCCGCCGGGTGTCATGTCTGATCCGGTGGCAGGAAGAACTCAAAGCGGGCCGGATCGCCATACCCCTCCAGGGGGGTGGGCACGATACCGGGGTGCCGCTGGGCTGCCATGACGATCTGCTTGTTGAAATCGCTCACGTGTTCATCGGCCAGATACGCCTCCACCGGCATCCAGCGGCTGTCGGCGATCTCCTCCTCCTGAATCGTGATCTTCTCACTGGTCGGTCGCAGACGGCAGACGAAGTAGATATCGGATTTGCCGTATCTGTAGCCGTGCCAGTGACGAAAGCAGACGAGGGCATCAAAGACGGTCTCTACACCCGTCTCCTCGAGAACCTCGCGTACCACCGCCTCGGCCAGGTGCTCCCCCTCGTGCAACGCGCCACCGGGCAGCTTGTAACGTGGCGGTCTGGAGGTGTCCCGATGATAACGTTCGCTCACGACCAGCAGCTCATCCCGCTCGTTGATGGCGACGCCGCCGGCACCGATATAGTGCGAGGCATGGGCGGGGACGAAGGCGCCCGCCTCCAACTGGAAGGTGAGCATGAGGTAGTCCACGCCGGTGTGGTGGAACTGGAATCCGGCGGCGACGGCGATGGGAATGAGCGGTGCCCGCTCGAGAGAGATCTCCAGCCAGACGACCCGATACCCGTCATCACGCCATTTCAGCAACGAATCGGCCAACTGTTTCGTAAAGATCTCTGGATCCGAGTCCAGACCATCAGGCGCCGGAATGACACCGCCAAAGGGATTTTCTGTCGATGCCAGAACGCTCATGAAGGTTGCCTGCTGGTCAGAATGAAGCCGCCGGAGAGAATTATCAACAAAAGACGCCGAAAACAGGCCATGTCAAGATGGCAGCATGGGGAGATTTCTGAAATTCATGTGATCCGGGTCATCCCACAACCTCTGAGAAATCGGTTCACTTTCCGTGGCAGGATCTGGGTGACTTCGGTATACTTGCCTCAGCGCTACTCGAGACAACCGAACCTTCCTCGCTCATTTTCAGCGATCTACCACTCCATTGAAAGGAGTCCCTCCATGCCGTTTTCTTTCACGAATCCCAAGGGTCAGAGTTACATCCTGCACTCCAAGACGACGACCCTGAAGAATGGGAACAACCAGACGATCTACTACTTCGCCAAGGAGGCGAAAGAGAACGCTCTGGACGCGGTTCCGGACGGTTATGAAGTCGCCGTCACCAAGAACGGTCTTCCCGTGCTGAAGCGCGCGAACAAAGAATAGATAGAACACGGCAGCGCGTTACGGCGCGGCTGCACGAGACAATGGGGAGTCCCGCTCTGGGTGGGACTCCCCGTTCTTGTGTACTGGCTTTCAGCCCGCTGCACCGTCCACGAGCGGCCAGCGACACACGACCTCCGCGCGGCCCTCTTCGAGGGTGATCTCCTGCACCGTCGCCGTGGGCAGGGCCATCTGGGTCAGCGTCTCCAGCCCCAGATCCTGCCAGGCCAGCAGGGCGACGGCGATTGGATCACGGTGGGATACGGCGATGATCCGCCGATGCACCCCAGTCGCCTCCTGTGCCCAGGCCATAAGCCGGGTCCGCATGGAGGCGGCCGACTCGATGCCGGACACCCCCGTCTCCGTCATATAGGGTGAGGGCAGATCGGCAAAGGGATGCCCCTGGTAGCCGCCGATATCGGTCTCTGCCAGGCGATCATCGACCTGCACCGGCATCGACAGTCGCGCTGAGACCAGCGCCGCCGACTCCTGCGCCCGCTGCAGGGGAGAGCTGTAGAGCACGTCGAAAGGCGCCAGATCAGCCAACGCGCCTGCCGCCGCCTCGACCTGTGCCTGCCCCTTCTGGCTCAGACCGTAGCCGGGCAGACGCCCGTAGATGATGCCCTCAGGATTGTAGACCTCGCCGTGGCGTACCAAATAGATCGTCGTCTTCATACCCGATATACTACACAACTGACTGGGTAGTGGGATATTCGGACAGGCTCCTCATGTCCGGCTCAAACTCAACCGACCGGAGACCGACCATGGACACCCGTCGTCAGCGCGCCCTGCAGCGCAAACTACTGCCCAAGGGCAAGACGCTGGGCCAGCTCAGTGCTCTGCTGGATCCACTGCTGCCGCACCTGACGCCACCGATCTCGATCCGCGGCTGGGATGTCCGGGTCCAGCGTACACGCCAGCAGGTGCTGGATCTGTTCTTCGAGGGTCACCCCACCGGCCTGCTGGATGAGGCCCCCCGCGTTCAGTGGCGAGGCACCATCCAGGGTGATGGGTACCGAATTCGCAAGCTGCGTTATGAGGGATACCCGGGCATGTGGGTGCCGGCCCTGCTCTACGAGCCGGAGAAACTCAGCGGCCGGATGCCGGTGGTGCTCAATCCGAATGGTCACCATGCCGGTGGCAAGGCGATGGACTACAAGCAGGCGCGCTGCATCAATCTCGCCCGACGCGGGATGATCGCCCTGAATACGGAATTCATCGGCATGGGTGAATTGCGGGCCGACGTCGACCATCAGCGCATCGGCATGCTCGATGCAGTCGGTGTGGCCGGCATCGGCATCTTCTATCTGCTGATGAAGCGTGGTCTGGATGCCTTGCTCGCCCACCGTCACGCCGATCCGAAACGCGTCGCCATGACCGGACTGTCGGGAGGCGGCTGGCAGACGGCCTTGCTGTCGGCCCTGGATGAGCGGATCACTCACATTGTGCCCGTCGCCGGACACTCTCCAGTGTGGCAGCGGCGTGGTTGTCAGGCCGATATCGGCGATCTGGAGCAATGTCCCAGCGATCTGTGCACGATCCTCGACTACGATACGCTCACAGCCATGTTCGCCCCGCGGCCTGCCCTGCTGATCTACAACCACGAAGATGACTGCTGTTTTCAGACACGCCGCACGAAACACTCAATCTATCGCCCCGCCCGTGCCGTCTATGAACAACTCGGCGTCGGCGATCAGATCAGCATGTACGACAACGTCGATCCGGGTACCCACAACTACGAACGGGACAGTCGCCGCCAGCTCTATCGATTCCTCGATCAGCATTTCGGCCTCGTGACTCCTGACGACGATCTGCCCTTCGAGCAGGAATTGCGCACGGAGAGCGAGTTGGAGGTGGGGCTGCCCGAAGACAATGCCACCCTCATGTCGCTGGCTCTCGGCCACCTGCACCAGATCCGTCGTCAGCGCCAGCGCCGCAAGCCCCTGGCACCGGCAGCCGCCCGCCGGCAGCTGCGTCAGTTGCTGCGCCTGGACGCGACCGCCGCCGGCAAGGATGGATCGATTGCCGTCGACACCGTCTCGGCTACGGGTGGCGGGGTCACCCAACTGCGTCTCCATATCGACGGCTGGAGTGTGCCGGTCACCGAATTGACGCCGGCGCCGACCTCATCCCGGCGTCCTGGGGGCGTCGAGATCATCCTCAACGATGCTGGTCGTGCCGGATCACAGGCGGCCGCGGCCCGGGCCCTGGCCCAGGGCCGACGGGTCCTCGTCATCGACCTGCTGGGCACGGGCGAGTGTCTCCTGAGCCATCAGTATCACATGGTCGCCGCCTGCGCTGGTCTTCGACCTCTCGGGCTGCAGACGAGGCAGCTGATGCGTCTGATCGAGTGGGCCCGGAAGCGATATCGAGTGAAGAAGGTGGATCTGCACGCGTCAGGGACGCTGACACCCGTCGTCGCTCTGCTGGCGGCCGCCCTGGAACCGAAACAGATCGGCCATATCGAACTGAGTGGATATCTCGGCAGCCTCGATCGGCTCATCGATCAGCCCATGAGCTACGCCACTCACGCCCCCCTGTACTGCTTCGGTCTGCTGCGTCAGTTCGATCTACCGGACCTGCTGCGTCTGGCCGCGGGCGTAACGATTCGGGATGCCAACCGCGGCCCACTGTAGCTGGCGATGAACCGCCTCCTTCTCCTGGTCGGACCGGTCTGGCTGGCAGTGACCTACGCCCTGGCGGCGGCAGGGGCGGAGCCCGTCGCCACTCACTTTTACCTGTGCGCCTGGGCGGGTCTGATCTTCACCCTCGATCGCCTCATCGCCGGCCGGAGCGGGGCATCGATGCTGCGCGGCGTGGGTCCCACCGGCATGCTGCAGCTCTTCTTCTGGTCGGCCGTCTGCTGGCTCTTCTACGAGTTATGCAACTTCCGCCTGCAGAATTGGTACTACGTCCTCGTCGAAGACCAACCTGGCCTGCGGTTGCTGGCGACCTTCCTCGCCTTCGGCACGGTATTCCCCGGTATTTTCTGGATCGATACCTGGCTCCAACGAGCCGGCTTCAGCAAGCCGGTGCACATCCGGCCGCTGCAACTGACCACGGCGCGGCGTGTGGGGATGATTGGGGGCGGTGTGCTCTTCTTCATCCTGTGGATGACAGATCCCACCCACTTCTATCCCCTCGTCTGGGGTGGCACCTTCCTGCTCCTGGCCCCCCTGAATGAGCGCCTCGGGATCGATGGGCTGCTGCGTCAGTGGCAACGCGGCGATCTGGGCCCCACCCTGCGGTTGTTGCTGGCTGGATTCATCGCCGGTGGCTGCTGGGAATTCTTCAACTTCTGGGCCCGTGCCAAGTGGATCTACACCGTCCCCTTCTTCGATGAGCTCAAACTCTTCGAAATGCCCCTCCTCGGCTTTCTCGGCTTCCCGCCCTTTGCCGTCGAGTGTGCCTGCACCTATCGCCTGCTGGTCTGGGCGCGGCTCTGCCCGCCTTTCGGGGCCTTCCTGCAGCAGGGCCCAGCACGCTCTACCGCGGTGCTGGCTGGTGTCAGTCTCATTGCCCTGGTCGGATCTCTGGCGGTGTATGAGGGCATGCAGCGCTGGACGGTGACATCAACGACGCCACGTGTGGTCGATGTGGCCCCCCTGACACTGGATCAGCGACAGGTGCTGGCCGCTCTCGAGGTGGAGCATCTGACGGAGTTGGTCCGTCACGGCAGCGCCCGGCGATGGCAACAGGTGACAACTCGCCTCGATTCGGCCTCCACGTCGCGGCTGCAGGATCTGGTCGAGCTGTATATGCATCAGGGGATCGGGACAGGATTCGGTGATCGGCTGGTCGCCGCAGGCATCACGTCGCGACAGCAGCTGGGCAGGCTGACCGCAGCGCTGGTGCTCGAACGATTAATGAGTGTGAAGAGTGATGCACCCCTGCCGAGGATCGAGCAGGTCAGGGTGTGGCTGCAACGGCTGCCGCTTGACTGAATCGATGTGGCGGGCCAAGGCGGGGCCGGAGCTTGTTCTTACATAGATTACGTAAATAATTGTTAATACGTCACTTACATGATTTTCTGGAGATCCACCTCCGGTGCGATCCTGAAAAGTCTACACAGTGTAGACTTTTCACCCCCCCTACGATCTGCCCGGTGATCGGCCGATGTACCCGGCCACCGGTGTCTCCTGCAGCCCATCAGTAGAATGGTCAGCCGAAAAGTCCAGGCCTACCCGTGGCGCTCCCGCAGCAGTCGGGCCGCAGCCACTTCATTGCTGATCTTGGTGTAGACCTCGTCCAGATCGACACGGGCTGCAGATCCCGGCGCGAAGCCGCAATCCGGATTCAGCACAATCCGCTCCTTGTCGATCGCCGTCATCGCCTGTTCGACGCGAGCGGCAATCGTCTCCGGATCATCGACCTGACCCGGATGCACACTTACACATCCCAGACCGATCTCGAGATCCTCCCGCAATTGCTTCAGGACACTCACATCGCCGGCACCGGGGCTGGTGAATTCGAGTGTCAGGTGATCCGTGTCGAGCTGGTTCAGCGAGGCGATGATCGGGTCGTATCCCCCGGCATGGGCTGAATCACCCCGCACCCGGGCCCCGGCCCGACGGCACAGATGCACGGCACGCACCGCGCCGCCACCGACGCCAGCCAGGACTTCGTTGTCCGTCTCCACCGACAATTGCGCCTCGCCATCGGCGCCACCGGGTTCCTCACCGGTCTCATATTGCTGGCGCACTTCTTCATCCACCAGCAGACACAGGTGTGGATCATCGACCTGCACCATGTCAGCACCCGCTTCGACGCACAGCTGCGCTTCCTGCTTCAGGATCGGCGTCACCGCTTCGATGAAGGCCCGACGCGTCGCATAGGCACCCCTGGACTTCTCCGGCTCCCACATTCGTTCGCCCAGCAGACCCGGTGCCGGCAGGCAGACCTTCACGCGGCGGTCACTGACCGCCTTCAAGGAGCGCACCTCGGCAGCCACCGTGCCGAGCTGATCGGGAGCCACCTGATCAACGACCACGGTCCAGGGGCGACCGTCGTCACTGGTGCCCAGTTCGAACCCGTGGGCCAGCTGCGCGATGACTCCCACATACGAGGCGCGTCGCCATTCGCCATCGGTGATGATGTCGAGACCGGCTGCCGATTGCATCGCGGCATTGTAGGCCACGGCCGCATCCAGTCTTGTTGCATCACCGGCCGGGTCCGCCGTGCCATCGTCCAGCACGATCTGACGTACGAATTCCGGGCGTGGCATGGAGCCGACGACGGCGGTGGGAAACAGGGTGCCATACCGCTCAACGGTGGACAATATTCGTCTTCCTCATCTTCAAAGGTCAGCTGTTGGGAACTCAGGGTTGGCGGTGCTCTTCGGTCTGTACAGGAACAGATGAGTCAGAGCCTCAGTCGCCGTATTCCCGGGGCCAGCGTTCGTTGGCCAGGGTGAAATCCTCTTCCGTATCCACTTCCATATACTGCCCGTCCGTCGTCACCATATGGAAATCGTGACCCGTGTCGAGCATCTCTTCGAAGAGGTGGATGAGATAGGCACGCGAGAAGGGGACCCCGTCTTTCCAGGGCACCCTGTCCAACCGCCCCTTCAGAGCATGATAGGTTTCGCGCAGTCGGGCGGCGGCGGCGGCATTGAAGCGCGCCACGCCGATATACTCGCCCTGCGCGACCTCCGATGAGATCGTCCGATTAACCCGCAGAACCCGGTCACCCTCGGCGATCACTTTCTCCGCGTCATCTTCAGGGTGCTGGCTGCGATCCGAATACCGGGTACGCCAGTGGGTATCGACACACAGCACGGCATCGGCCGGATGTTCCAGGGCGCGTGACACCACCTCGGGCCGATAGAGGATATCCGCATAGGTGCAGACGAACCCTTCATCCATGCAGTCTTCGGCACACATGAGAGAGGCCAGAATGTTGGTCTCGGCCCAGTTCGGATTGTGGCGGAAGGTGAGGTCCGGATAGTCGGCCCGGACCATGTCGTATTGGTATCCCCCTACGAAGACGATCTCCTGCAGCCCCGCCTCTCGCAACGACGCCAGCAGCCAGTCGAGAATTCGACGGTCCCCAATGGGGGCGTAGGGTTTGGGGGCATCGACCGTAAGGGCGTTGAGCCGGGACCCCCGTCCGGCGCCGATGATGATTGCTTTCATGGGCAGCCAATCTAGCCGCTGACGCGACCACACGCCACGGCGGAACTGGACGCCAGGCTGCCGCGTCTGCTGCCGTATGGAATACTACAGCGGCTTCACCTGACTCTGAATCACCTTTACCCTCTTGTTGTGTGTGGGCAGTTCCTGCCTCGTTGCGGTTGCATGCGCAACGGTCTCACATGTAGAGGGTAGCTGGGATTCACTGCCTCATCTACGCGACAGCGGCGGATATCACGCCTCCTGTCGGTGCCCGTACCAGGCCCGGGCACCGCCTCAGGAAGGTCAGGTATTCGTTTGTGCGTTCGGCATCCATGCTGAGGGCGCCAACCGCCGCAAAGCGGATTCACATCGCGAGCCACCCCGCGATCCGCTACCCTTCACGCGTGATGAGGTCCTCCCGGTGACATCCTTCCTGCCGCGTCTGTACGCCCACTGCTTCGTGGATGAGCTCATGCTCATCTACCCGTTCTATGCTGTCATGTTCGTCGATCACGGCTTGTCGCCGATCGAGATCTCCACACTGCTTGCCGTCTGGTGTGCAGTCACCCTGATCCTGGAAGTGCCATCCGGTGTGCTGGCCGACCGCCACTCCCGTAAGGCACTGATGGTTTTCGGCACGGTGCTGCGTGCCGCTGGTTATGCCTGCTGGGCCCTGTTCCCCGGATTCTGGGGATTCCTCGCCGGCTTTGTCTTGTGGGGGACCGAGGGGGCGCTGGGCAGCGGCGCCTTTGAGGCTCTCGTCTATGATGAACTCAAACATGCCGGGCGCGAATCTGAGTATGCCCGCGTCGTGGGACGTTGCCGCAGCCTGGGGCAGATGGGCGTCGTCGTCTCCGGCGCCATCGCTGCCGGGGCCATCGCTTTGGGATACGGTGTCCTCCTCTTCGCCAGCAGTGCCGCCGCAATTGTTGCCGGTCTGCTGATGTTGAGTCTGCCCACTGTCGCGCCGGTCGCCCCCATCGGCGCCACCGGATTCAAAGCCTACACCGCCACCCTGCGAGCTGGCATCGGCGAAGTCGTACTCAGACCCTTTGTGCGACGACTCGTTCTATTCGCCGCCCTGGCCATGTCTCTGGGCGGCACCCTGGAGGAATACTGGCCCATCCTGCTCGCCGAGATGGACATGCCCGCCTACGCCCTGGGTCTGTTCCTCTCGATCCTGTGGAGTGCGCAGGCGGTGGCCAGCCTGGTCGCCCATCGATTCGTCGATCTGTCGGACCGTACGATCTATGCCACCTTCACCTTCAGTGGTGTGCTGCTCTTCGGCGCTGCCTGGTCCTTGCACGTGGCCGCCCTGGGACTGATCCTGATCTTCGTCTTCGTCCTTCAGGCGATCGACATCATCTACGACGCCCGTCTGCAGGCGGCCATTCCCAGCGAGCATCGCGCCACGGCCTCCTCGGTGAAGAGTTTTGGGTCGGAGGTGGGCGGGCTCATCGTCGTCATGGCCATGGGTGCCATCGTGACCGGCAGGTCGTATCAGGTCGGCTTCGAGTGGTTCGGCATCACCATCACCCTCCTCGGTGCGATCTATCTGCTGCTCACACTTCGAGCCCCCGGTGGCGCGGCCGGATCGGGTTGACGATCATCCTCTGCCATGGAAGCCAGCATCAGCTACATCACCCTGGGTGTCCGGGATCTGCCGCGGGCAACGATCTTCTATCGAGACACCCTCGAGCTGCCCATTCTGCCGTCATCGAATGAGCAGGTCTCGTTCTTCCAGATGGGTGCCATCCGGCTGGCGCTGTATCCTCGCCAGCAGCTGGCCGTTGCGGCCGGTCTGGACGTGGCTGACACGGATCCGGCAACGGGATTCTCCGGATTCTCACTGTCCCACAACGTCTCTCAGCAACCTGAGGTGGATGCCCTGCTGAAGCACGTGGCCGACCACGGTGGAAGGATCCTGCAACCGGGCCACTCGACCGAGTGGGGCGGATATGCTGGTTATTTCTGTGACCCGGAAGGATTCCTGTGGGAAGTGGCCTGGAATCCGAAGCACGCCCGAAGCGCCGGTCTCCACTGACACGCCTGATGATCGACCACCCCATGATGGAATGGATGAGATGAAGATCACCGATATCCGCCTGCTCCCCCTCACCGGTGCCACAGCCGACGGCGGCTGGGATCAGGGATTCGACGAGAGTGAGAATCTGCACACGCTGGTCGAAGTCGTCTCCGACGAAGGGGTGACGGGTCTGGGATCCGTCTATACATCAGCCGGACTGTGCGAGGGGGCACTGGGACTGCTCAAGCCGATGGCACTGGGCGAAAGTGCCATCGAACCGGCCCGTGTCTGCGAGATGCTGCATCAGTCGACCTTCTGGCAGGGCCGGGGCGGCGCGGTGACCCACCTGATCTCAGGTATCGACATCGCCATGTGGGATCTGTTCGGCAAGGTCACCGGCCAGCCCATCAGCCGGCTGCTGGGGGGTCGCTATCGGGAAACGATCAAGCCCTATGGCTCGCTGCTGATGGCCGAACCGGATCTACTTCGACAACGGCTGGAGGACGCCGTGGGGCGCGGCTTCCGTGCCATCAAGATGGGGTGGGGTCCCTTCGGTCGCGTGTCGGGAGAACTCGATGAACAGATCGTGCGCACTGCCCGCGAAACGGTGGGACCCGATGTCGAACTGATGGTCGATGCAGGCGGTTCGGATCGCTTCTGGCCGCACGGCTACAAGTGGGCGCTGACCACATCAGAGATGTTGTGCAACTATGACATCACCTGGTTCGAGGAGCCGCTGCGCCCGGATGATCTGGAAGGTCACCGCATGCTCACCGAACACGCACGGCTGCCGATCACCAGTTGCGAAGTGCTCACACGACGCCAGGCCTTCATGCCGTGGATCGAGCAGCGGGCCGTCGACTACATCCAGCCCGACGTGACGAAAGTGGGCGGTCTGACCGAGGAATTCCGCATCGCCATGCACGCCTACGACCACTCCATCCTCTTCGTGCCCCACGGCTGGAATACGGCCGTCGGTCTGGCTGCCGATCTGCAGTTGGTCGCCGCCGTACCGACGGCACGCTGGGTAGAATACATCACGCCCGCCCCGTATATTGAGGACCTCGTACTCGAGAATCCCTTTGCCCTCAACGCAGACGGACATCTCACGATTCCCACAGGCTCCGGTCTCGGTGTCGCGTGGGATCCGGAGGGGGTTGAGCGCTTCTCCGGGATGCAGCTGACACCGTCGGATTTGTAGCCCACTCACCCATCGACCGTTCAGGAGTTGCTGCCATGGCACAGGCCACGCTGGCCGCCGCGATCCCCCTCGCCATCGTCGGTTGCGGTGGGATGGGCCATCGCCGACTCGGGGGATTCGTCGAACTCGCCCAGGCCGGGCTGACACCCTTCCGACTGGTGGGCGCCTGTGATCCAGATCTGGGCAATGCCAACTCACTGGCCGACGAGGCAGTGGCCAGACTTGGCGGCACACGTCCCGTCGTAACCGCCACGCTAGAGGATCTGGCCGCCGCGACCGAAGTGGCCGCCATCGATCTGACCACGACGCCACGATTCCATCACACCATCGCCGTGGAGGCTTTCGAGCGCGGCTGGCACGTGATGAGTGAGAAGCCTCTCGGCCTCACGGCGCGTGCCTGCCAGTTGATGATGAATGCCGCCCAACAACACGGCTGCGTCCTGTCGACGGCCGAGAACTACCGCCGTGATCCAATCAATCGTCTCGGCAGAGCACTGGTCGATGCCGGCGCGATCGGCACACCGCGACTGATGACCCATCACACGGTAGGCGGTGGCGACAGCATGCTGATCTCCGTCTGGCGTCACCAGAAGCACGGCGCCGGCGTGCTGCTGGATGTGGGTGTGCACTTCGCCGACATCCTGGAATTCTATCTTGGCCCGGCGACCACCATCTACGCCCAGACCCGCCTGCACGAACCGATCCGGCGCAACCGATTCGCCGGGAGACAGGTCGCCACCGATGGGTCGGCCGGTGTCTATGAACGCTGGCAGACCCAGATGCCGGCCGAGTTCGAGGCCACCGCCGATGATGCGGCGTATGCCACCATCGGCTTCGCCTCCGGTGCAGTGGCCTCCTATATCGAGGACCATGCAGCGCGCGGCCAGGGCGTGTGGAAACGGACGATCTATGGCAGCGAAGGATCACTGGACCTGCCTGGTGACCGCTCGGGACGACGCTTGTCCCTGCAGCGGGAGGGCGCCGACATCATCGACGATGCGTCGCTGTTTGATTGCTGTCCCGATTTCCGGCTCGACGAACCGACGGCCCAGCTCTTCGGCGGCGAACGATTCTTCGAATACAACCATGAACCTGTCGTCACCGACTCCAAACTACTGGCCGTCGAATACTGCGACTTCGCCGCCGCCATCGAGGGCGAGGCTGGACGCCCCGAAATCGATGGCGTGCAGGGCGCTCGCTCGGTCGCCATGGCCTATGCCTGGTTGGAGTCACAGGTCGCCGGTCGCGCCGTCACCCTCCAGGAGGTCTTCGACGACGAGTTGAATGACTACCAGGCCGACATCAACGAAAGCCTCGGACTGTAATGCCAGCGATCCTGTGTCCCAGTTGCAACAAGCTCATCAGTTCAGAGGAACCGCGCTGTATCCATTGCGGCCAGGTGCGCCCCGGCATGTTCGGGCTCACCACCTGGTTCCGGAAGCTGGGTGTGCAGATGGATTTCCCTCATCTGATCACGATCGCCTGCATCAGCCTGTATGTGCTGGCCTTGCTGCTGGACCCGGGTGCGATCTTCCAGTTCCGCGGCATGAGCTTTCTCGCCCCCAGCAATGATGCCAGCTTCAAGGTGGGCATGACGGGTGCCTATCCCGTGTTTGCCTTCGGCCGCTGGTGGACGGTCATCACCGCCATCTACCTGCACGGTGGCCTGCTGCACATCGGCTTCAATATGATGTGGGTGCGCCAGCTGGGACCCGTGGTGGAAGAGCTCTACAGCCCGATGCGGCTTTTCGTCATCTTCACCGTCGCCGGTATCACCGGCTTCATCGCCTCCGCCTACATGGGATCCGGTTTCACGCTCGGTGCGTCTGGCAGCATCTTCGGCCTGCTCGCGGCAGCCATCGTCTATGGTCGTCGCATGGGCTCGAGCATGTTCACCCAGCAGTTCTTGAAATGGGCGGTCATCCTCTTCATCTTCGGACTCGTCTTCCCGGGGGTCGACAACTGGGCCCACGGGGGTGGCTTCGTCGGTGGGTATGCCACCGCCTGGCTCTTCGCCCGCGAAGGTGCCGATCGGGACAACCTGATCAGTTATGCCCTGGCCGGCGCCTGCCTGCTGCTGACGTTGTTTGCCTTTCTCCGTCAGGCGATGGCGACATTGTTCAACGTCTGATTGGGGTTCAGCGTCTGATCGGGTCAGACTCAGCCATCGCCGGCGATCTCATCGGTCAGTCCAAATCGGGTGGGACCCACCGTGAGACCGCCATCGACGATGAGGACTTCGCCATTGACGAAGCTAGCATCATCCGAGGCCAGAAAGATGATGCCTGCCGCGATCTCTTCGGGTTCCCCGACAGAACCACGGCCATACATGGCATCCAGTTCCTTTTTGATCTCCGGCTTCTCCATGAAGGGGCGCGTCGATTCTGTGGACACCGTACCGGGGGCGATGGCATTGATCCGGATCCCCTGACTGGCATACTGCATGGCCGCACAGCGGGTGAGAGCCACGATCCCGCCCTTGGCCGTGCTGTAGGCGACCAGCCCATAGGCATACAATCCGTTGACGGAGGCGAGATTGACGATCGCCCCACCACGACCCGCTTTGATCATTTCGCGTGCTGCCCGCCGACTCGAGAGGAACACGCTACGCAGCGTCGTCTCCATCACCCTGTTCCACGTGTCGTCCTCCACGTCGGTCAGATCACCGTCGGCCTGCACCATTTCGACGGGGCCGTAGGCATTGTTGATGACGGCATCGACCTGGCCCCATTCGGCCAGCGTGCGATCGTAGAGTGCCTCGATCTGGTCCGGTTCGGCCACGTCAGTGGGAACGAACAAGGCGCGACCTGACGCGGCGATGATCTCTTCGACCACGGCCTGGCCGCGCTCCTGTGAGATCTCTGCAACCACGACGCGGGCGCCCTCGCTGGCCGCCCGTTGCGCCGTCGCCCGGCCAATGCCGGCACCGGCGCCTGTGATGATGACAACACGATCCTGTAGACGATTCATGGTCTGCTCCCGATTCATGGAGAACCTCGATGGCGGAAGATGAACTCATTGATGTGCTGGATGCCGCCGGCGCCGTAACCGGCGTCAAGACACGTGCCCAGGTTCACACCGATGATGATTGGCACGGATTGGTCTTCACCTGGTCGGCCTGGGTCGAGGGCACCCAGGTGATGATGATGCTGCAGCGGCGTGGCCGGGCAGATGATCATCCGCCAGACCCCTTTGCCGGACAGGTGGACGCCCTGGCCGGAGGGCACATGGGTACGGGCGAATCGCCGGCCGCGTGTGCCGTGCGTGAACTGGCTGAAGAGGTGGGTCTGGAGATTCCCGCGGCGGATCTGATCGAACTGGGAACGATGCGGATGGAACGTCCAGGCGCGGCCTGCCGGCGTGTGATCGAGCATCTGCTGCTGTACCCCACCCCGGTGTCGATCGAAGCGTTGTCCTGCAGTGACGAAGTCGATGGATTCGTACAGGTGACTCTTCACGATCTGGCTGACCTGATTCATGGCCGTCGAGATCACGTGAAGGTCCGCTGCCGCAGGGGGGATGACATCGCCATCGAAGATCTGCCACGCGCGGCACTCTCGGCATATCCCCCGGAGATTCTGGAGGTCTTTCGGCGCTCTCTGGTGGCCATCGATCACTATCTGCAGCAGGGCGAGGTGAATCCGGGACTGATCAGCTCCTGAGAGCAGTATCTACAAAAGCACCCTGACCTCGCCATCCTGGATCTGTGTGGGGTAGACCTCGATGCCTTCACGCTCATGTGTCAGACAGCGCCCATCGGACACGTCGAAGTCCCAACCGTGCAATGGACAGGTCACGGTGGTACCGGACAGGTAACCATCACCCAGTTCGCCCCCCAGGTGGATACAGGCATTGGACGTGGCGTGCACGACCTGCCCCACCCGGAACAGGGCCACTCGACGGCCGTCGACGGTGACGATGTGTCCTCGCCCCTCGGACAGATCCTCGAATGCCGCGACCCGGTGCCACGCGGATCCAGCAGCTGCCGATGAATCGGGCGCCACGTCATCTGATTCGTGGGAGGACGGTGCCGGAGATGGATCCGGAATCGAGCGCAGGATGTCGATGGCATCCACCACCTTCGTGAGCCCGGCCGCCGGATAGGCACACAGGATGGCGTCCAGGATCTCGTCGCGACTGGCCCCCTCCCGCATGGCGCGGGGAATGTATTGCCGCAGACCACGAGGCGTGAAATTCACGACCTTCGTCACCACAGAGATGAGGAATCGAGTCTTGGGATCCAGATGTTGGCCGGACTCGCGAAAGAAGGCCATCAAGTGTTCCATGGCCTGTGGACGATGGCGGCTCAGCCACTGCAGGCCACTCAGATCCTCATCGGCTTTCTCGACGGCTTTCTCGACGGCATTCTCGTCGGCATTCTCATCTGGGCCGGTGCTCACGGGGCGACTCCCTGTTGAGAGGTGTTGTGCTGGTCTACAATATAGAGTTCGTCTGGTGCGTCCGACTGCTCCCGGGCCCAGATACCAGACCCACATATCAGACCCACATATCAGACCCAGGACCCGACCCCACGATGACCGCCTCTGCCGAGGACCTCGCACACCTGCTGCATCGCCTCGACGGCCGCAGCTACAAGGCCTATGCCGAATTGGCTGAGGATAGCGGCTATCAATTTGCGGAGCCCCACCCATTCCAGCTGTTCGTCGATCACGTTCAGGCCGACCCGTACGCGCGACCGTCTCGTCTGCGCCTGTGCCTGCCCCTGTCCGTGACCGGCCTGCCCACGCAGCTGCTCGATGGATCGAGTCGGCAGCGCGGCTTGTGTCACGGCCTGGCCCAGGCGGTGGGCGCCGCCATTGACGCATTGATCCCGAGTCGAGGCCCCCACACGGCGCTAGACATCGACCGGCCGGGTCAGCAGATCCTGCAACGATCCTGTGTGCAGGTGGATGACACCGAACTGTGTGTGCGGCTCACGGCGAGCCTGCCCGCGGCCGGGCGGCGCATCCGGGGCAGGGAGGCGGCCGAGCTGCTCTGTGAGCACCTGCCGGCCATCGTGGATGCAGCCCTCATCGCCAGTCATCACGTCGCTACCCATCTCGACGTGGCTCACCTGGACGCGCTGGCCACTGCCGCGATCGACGCCGACCTCCTGCGCGAGCAACTCGACGAACACGACCTGGTCGCCTTCATCGCCGATGGCAGCCGGTTACCCCGGCACAGTGGCGTCGACGATCGCCCCCTGGCGGCGAACACCATCGCCTGGCAATCCCCTGCGTCCCTGCGCGTGGAGCTGAAATGTGCCGATGGCGCCCCCATCACAGGCACGGGCCTGCGTCGTGGCATCACGGCCATCGTCGGTGGCGGCTTCCACGGCAAATCCACCCTCCTGGACGCGCTGCGCCTCGGCATCTACGCCCACGTCCCCGGTGATGGCCGGGAACAGGTGATCACCGACCCGACGGCCGTCGCCATCCGCGCCGAAGATAGCCGCAGCGTCTGCGGTGTCGATCTGTCCACCTTCATTGGTCCCCTGCCCTTCGATCGCAGCACCGACCATTTCACCAGCGACGATGCCTCTGGCGCCACATCGCAGGCGGCGGCCATCGTGGAAGCTCTCGAACTGGATTGCCGACTGTTGCTGATCGACGAGGACACGGCGGCGACGAACTTCATGATCCGCGATGCACGGATGCGGCAGTTGATCACGCCTGAACGCGAGCCGATTACCCCATTCATCGATCGTGCCCGGCAACTGGCCGACGAAGGCGTCTCAACGATCCTGGTCACGGGCGGCAGCAGTGACTACCTGGGCGTGGCGGACACCGTCATCGCCATGGACGAGTATCGGCCGGTCGATGTATCGGCGCGGGCGCACGAACTGGTCCCGCCGACCCGTGCACCCACCGATCCCCTGCCGAATCGACCCTGTCGCATCCCGGGCCCCAGCAGCATCGATCCGCGCAAAGGCCGGCGGGAACGCTCGGCTACAGCAAAGGGTGTTCACGTGGTGGAGATTGGCCGGCAACACATCGACCTCATGGCCCTCACACAGTTGGTCGATTCGAGTCAGACCCGGGCCCTTGCTCAAGCTTTGCTGTATGCACACGATCACCACATCGATGGAACGCGCGATCTGGCCGATATTTGCAGCACCGTCGTCGACGAGGTGGAGGCCGCCGGACTCGATGCCCTGTGCCCCGGTCGTCACGATGGTAATCTAGCCAGCTTTCGCCGTTTCGAATTGGCAGCCACTCTCAATCGCCTGCGCACGCTGCAGATCGACGCCTCACCAGGAGCACCCGCTTGATCGACGTCGAACATGTTACCCGGGCCTATGGTCGCCTCGTCGCCGTCGACGATGTCAGCTTCCATGTGGATCGGAATGAAATCGTCGGCTTCGTCGGCCCCAATGGCGCCGGCAAGTCAACGATGCTGAAGATGCTGGCCACCTATCTGACGCCCGGCGCAGGTTCGATCACCGTGGGCGGTGTCTCTGTCCTCGAGGACCCCGTCTCCGTTCGACGACAGATCGGCTATCTGCCGGGTGACACGCCGTTGTATCGGGACATGGTCGTGGGCGACTGGCTTCGTTTCGTCGCTGGAGCCCATGGATTGCGCGCGGCCCAAGCCAGCGCGGCGCTGGATCGGGTGATCGAAACCTGCGACATCGGGCCGGTTCTGCCCATGGTTATCCGGCAATGTTCAACCGGCTATCGCCAGCGCGTGGGACTGGCCTCGGCCCTGGTCCACGACCCGCCCGTGTTGCTGCTGGACGAACCCACCCATGGCTTCGATCCACTGCAGGTGATGGCCTTCCGTGAGCTGCTCAGGCGGTTGCGTGCGGATCGTGCCATCCTGTTCTCCACCCACATCATCGCCGATGTGGAGGCCGTCAGCGACCGCGTCCTCATCATCGATCAAGGTCGATTGCTGGCCGATGGCGACCTGCCGACGCTGTGTGACAAGCACGGTCTGGCGTCGCCCTCTCTGGAAGCGCTGTTCGCTCATCTCGTATCCGCTGCGGGAGTCGTCGATGCCTGAAACACCGGGACGCCAAACGGAGGGATCCGACGTGTCCGTGTCTGACGCGCTGGGCCGCAACGCCCTGGGATGGATCGATGCCTGTCGACTGGTCGCCGGCCGCGAATTGCGGGCCTACTTCGATTCGCCCATCGCCTACATCTATGCTGCCGTATTCCTTGTCTCGTCAGGATCGGCCTTCATGAATGCCTTCTTCCTCGAGGCCGTCCTCGACATGGCTTCCTGGTTTGAGCGTCTACCCTATCTGCTGATCTTCTTCGCGCCCGCCATGACCATGCGCAGCTGGGCGGAAGAACACGCGCAGGGCACGGTGGAAATCCTGCTGACCCTGCCACTGCGTTCGGCGCAGATCGTGGTGGGCAAGTTCATTGCGGCTCTCCTCTTCTACGGCATCGTGATCGCCGGTTCTCTGCCGATCCTCGTCATGCTGCTGCGACTCGGACCGGCAGACGTGGGAATGATCCTCACTGGTTATGTGGGTGCCATGTGCCTGGGTGCCTTCTTCCTCGCCTTCGGCCAGTTCGTCTCGTCGCTGACGCACAACCAGATCGTCGCCTTCGTCCTGGCCGCGCTGCTGGCCTGTCTCTTCATCTTCAGTGGCCATCCACAGGTGGTAGAGATCATCGATGGCCTGGCCCCCGGCTGGGAACCCGGCTCATGGTTGGCCGCCTCCCTGTCCGTGGTGCCCCACTACGAGAGTTTTGTGGCCGGCATCATCGGCGTGGGCCCCCTCCTCTACTTTGCCAGCATGGTCGCCCTGTTCCTGTGGCTGACCGAAATCGGGCTGCGGCGGGTTCGCCTGTAATCGGATGAAGCGGCTTTTCGCGTGGCAGGCGCTTGCTGCCTTCATGCTCATCCTCGGGATCGTCGCCTATGGGACCCGTGTGGCGCAGGTGTTGATGCCCGGTGCCATCGTGGATGCGGGGGCACGACATCCGTCGACCCTGTCGCCGGCATTGCGCGCCTGGATCGAACAGTTGCGCACGCCCCTGACGGTGACCCTCTTCCTGACCACGGACGATTCGCTGCCGACGCACCTCAAGTCGATCGGGCCCGCCACCCGCCAGTTGCTGGAAGCGATGGAAGCGGCAGGCCAGGGACGGGTGCGCACGCGTGTCATCGACCCGGATCTCAGTGTCCCGGCCGGGGCCGCCTACGCTGCACGGGGCCGCGTCTCCCCCGTGCGTGTGCGCCAGGTCATCGACGATCGTGACAGTGAAGCGACCATCTGGGCCTCCCTGGTGCTGTCGCGGCCGGGCAGTCCGGATGTGCTGATTCAGGGCATCGGTCCGCAGCACCTGCCCCATCTGCAGAGCTGGGTTCTGGCCCATCTGCGGCAGGCGACACCTCGTGCGCCACGTTTCGCCATCGATGTGCCACCGGGCTACACCCAACTGGGCGGCCACCTGGCCCAGCACGGACCGGTGATCGATGTCGATTTCGACCGGGGCGCCCTGTTACCACCGGATGCCGATCTGTTCATGTGGATCCAACCCGAGCGGGTGACGGCCGCCCACATCGCCCGATTGCAGGCCTTCCTCGCCTCCGGGCGCAGCGTCGTGTTGGCCGGGTCACCGCATCGTCTCATCTACGACGACGAGCATCACTTCCACGGCACCAGCACCGGCCCCGCCTGGGCAGATCTGTTGCGCCCCTTCGGCCTGCAACCGACCCCGGATCTGCTGCTGGATCGCAACAGTGGTCCCGCCATCGTGTCCCTGCCGGACGGCCCCCGGCCGATCCAGGCGCCATTCCATCTGCGAAATCTGCCCGCCTTCCGCGACTTCCGCCCCTTGCCCGTGCAGGCTCGCGGCGGTCTGGCCTTCGCCGGTGCCGGTGCCCTGCAGATCGATCCATCGCGGGTGCAGGCCGCCGGATGGCAGGCCCATGTGGCGGCCACCACGACTCAATTCGCCTGGGTCCACGACGTTCCTGAGACGGCCACCACCATTGAGTCTCTGGGTGAAGGACTGCCTGTTCCCAAGCAGAATCTGATGGTGCTGCTCTCCTCCGCAGACCCCCGGTCCAGCTCGTGGTCCGGGCAAGTGCTGGTGCTGGCGGCGCCCACCCCCTTTGCTGATGCGTCCCTGTCCCAGCCGGGATATGGTCATGCCATCTTCGTCCGTGACCTGGTGCGTTCGCTGGCAAATGCCGATCAACTCGTGCGCATCGACGTGGATCGGCACCTGGCCCCGGCCCTGCCACCCATCACGACAGTTGAACGACTGTTCTGGCGACTGCTCCTGATCGGATTGCTGCCAGCAGCCTGGCTGCTGGTCGCCCTGCGCAGACTACAGCTGTTCAGGCAGATCCGCGTGCGGCCCCGGTCCCTCCGGGCGATTCTGGCACCAGCAGGACTGATCTGTATTGCCTGTCTGCTCGCCGGCCACATCGACGGACCCCGACTCGACCTGACCGCCGATCGAGTGCATACCCTCACCGGTACGACGCTGGATGCCCTGCAGTCTTTGCCCGACCTGCGTAGCGAACTGGTCGTGTCGCCGGCATCCCAATTGCCGCCTCACATGAAACGAGTGGTCGCACAGGTCCAGGCCGCCCTCTCTCGTTCAAGCATCGAGTGGGAGACGCATCGACTTGGGGCCAGCGTGTCGGCCGCCACCCGACAGCAATGGACTGCATCCGGCATTCGGCCTTTCGACGTGGAACGGGTCGCCCACGACACCAGTCGCGTCGGGCGGGTCATCGCCGGTCTGTCCCTGCGCAGTGGTGATCGCCAGACCGCGATACCCCGCCTCGACGCTCGGACGCTGCCGCATCTGGATTTCCTTCTCACCGCCGCCGTGGAGCGTCTGAAAACCGGTCGCAGCCCGCGCCTGACCGTCGTATCTGACCTGCCACGCCTGTCGCCGGCCGAGGCGTTGGAGGACTATCAGAAGAAGGGGCTGAGTGCACCGCGCGGTGTCGACGTCTACCATCAAGCCAAGCAACTGCTGCAGGATTACGGCTACCAGATCCAGCACGTCTCGCTGCGTGAATCGCAATTTCCCGACGACAGCGACGCGATCCTGTGGTTCCAGCCACGACGAGATGCGACACCGATCACCGAAGCCCTCAGCCGACATCTGGCATCGGGACGACCGGCGATCGTCGCTCTCCAGCACTTCAACATCCAGCAACGGCAGTATCGGGGGGCCGGCTTTGCGACCGTGCACTGGCCACAGCCACAATTCCAGGACCTTTCCAGGTATCTGGAGTTGATCGGCGTCAGCCAACCCCGCGAAGTCCTGATGGATCGTTCGCAGCATGCGCTGCAGCTGGCAACCCAGGTCAATCGATCTGCTGTGCGCGAATACGATGCACAGCAGGTGGCCCTGCCCTTCCTGTTGCGAACGGTGACCCACCAGCATCAGGTCGACGACGAATTGAGCCGCCGGCTGGGAGACCTGCTGTTCATCTGGGGCAATCGCTTCGACCTCACGCAGATTGGTTCTGCGTCGCTGCAGGCGGATACCCTGGTGACGACATCTGAGCGTGCATGGGCCTTCGACTGGCGCGGCGGCTGGCTGCCACCGGAAGCATTTGAACCCGTCGAATTCCTGCCCGGACAGCAACCGCTGGTATTGCGTCTGCGAGGCAGATTCCCTGCCATCCAGGCCGTGCGAGACAGCGCCGGCCATCGGCACTTCACCCCCGGCCCCCCCTCGCAGGCCGACACCCAACTGCTGCTGATCGGCTCTTCGGAGATGTTCAAAGATCCGTATCTGCTCAAAGCACCTTTCGCCCACGATCAGCTGCTGCTCAACGCCGTAGCGGATGCCATGTATGGCGATGACATGCTCACCCTGCAAGCCCGTGCCGGTGGCGGCCGGCGGGGTTTCGTGCCCCCCTTCGAGACGGAACGCATCGCCTGGCGCCTGGCCGTCATCGGCTGGGGCCCGGGTGTACTGGGCCTGTTCGGTCTGTGGCGTTGGCGTCGCAGAATGAGGCGCAGCTGATGGGACGACCACCCGATGACAGGGTCGCTCAGGCCGGCCCGAAAGGTTCGACCCCATGAGGCGGATCTTGCTGGTTCTGGCTGCTTGCCTTGCGCTGCTGGCCATCACCGATGGTTGGTTGCGTCAGCATCAGGCTGAACAATTGCGCCTGGATGCAACACTGATGCCGCTGGTCGCCGATTCTCAGATCGTGCCGGAGCGTGTGGGGCGCATGGACCTGAAATTCGACGCCGACCTTGCCTACGCCTTCGTGCGCGAGGGCGATCTGTGGCGGTTTCCCGCCTACCACAATGCAGTGGCCCATGCCGATCGCCTTGAGCGTCTTCTGCAACTGACGCTCAGCAGCCAGGGCACACTTTACACGAGTGATCCGGCCTTGCACAGCAGCGCGGGGATGACCCAACCCACACTGCAGATCGACCTCTACGACCGTGGCGGGGCGCCACTGACGCAACTGCAGTTTGCCGGTCCTCTGCCCGGCCCGGCCGGGACCGAGAGTTACGCACGAATCGCCGGCACCGACACGGTGCTGCATCTGCATGCCGATCCCATCAGTGTCGTGGGGCGCGGCCGGCCACCCATGCTCGACCCGCACTTGTTGCCACGATCCCTGTCTCTGGGTGCGTTGGTGGAGATCGAGGTAGAGGGAGAGGGCGGCTGGCGACTGCAACGCGTCGCAGCGCTGCGGCCCGAAACGACCGGCCCCATGCCACCCACCGCCGACCAGCGGTATCGGTGGTTGCTGCATCGGGGGACACGCATCGACAGCTGTCGCAGTGGCAGTGTGGCCGCCTATCTCGGCTTCCTGCGTAAGGTCCGGGTCGACGGCCTCACCAGCACACGACAGCCAGCAAGTGAGGGGAGCGCATCAACGCGTCTGCGTCTCACCGACGAGGAGGGTGTCGTGGATGAACTTCGGGTCGCCGGCGCAGATCCGACCACCGGCAGCACGCTCGTCCACAACCAGCGTGCCGCGATTCAGGCACTGGTCGCCGCCCGCCGCGCCGTCTGGCTCACACCCCCGGCCTCCACATTTCTCGATTCCCTCATCGCACCGACCCCATTCGATCGTGCCCTGCAAGACGACGCTGGAGCGACACCGTGATCATCGACGTACACAGCCATGCCTGGGAGTATCCGCGACACTTCAACGACGACTTCCGCCAGCAGGCGGCGCGGGCCAAAGGGGGCACCGAATTCGACCTGAGTGTGACACTGGACGCCTATCGCGCCTCGGGTGGTGACAAGGCGGATCGCACCATCGTCTTCGGTGGCAAGGCGAAATTGTCAGGGTTGTGGGTAGATGATGCGTACGTTGCCAACTACGTCGCCCAGGACCCGGATCGGCTGATCGGCTTCCTCTCCGTCGACCCCACCCAGGACGGCTGGGAGGAGGAGATGGCATTCGGGCACCAGGAGCTCGGTATGCGCGGCATCAAGCTGCTGTCCATGTATGCCGGATTCTATCCCCATGACGAGCGCCTCGATCCACTCTGGGAATATGCCACGCAACATCAGCTGCCCGTGCTCTTGCACACGGGCACGACCTTCGTCGCCCAGGCGCCGTTGGACTGCACCTTGCCGCGACATCTGGATCCGGTGGCGACCCGCTTCCCCGATGTTCGCATCATCATGGCACACATTGGCCACCCCTATGAAGGCGAGTGTGTCGTCGTCGTGCGCAAACATCCACACGTCTACACGGACCTGTCCGCCCTCCACTATCGGCCCTTCCAGTTGTATCAGAGCCTCATGCTGGTGCAGGAGTATGGCGTGTGGGACAAGGTGCTGTTCGGGACGGACTACCCCTTCACCACCGTCGATGCTTCCATCGAGGGATTGGTTGGGCTGAATCAGATGCTGGATGGCACGGCGCTGCCGCGGCTCGATGAGGCCCGGATCGGGGCCGTCATCGAGCGCGACGCGCTGGAGTTGTTGAGACTGTAGGTCACCGGTCAGGCGGCAGTCGTGCTCCGGTCAGGACGCGACCGGTTCGCCGCTGGGCTGGGTCTTGGGTGCAGCAACCTCTGCTGGCTCCTGGCCGACGAAGAGCCGCTGCAGGAAGTTGGCGAAATCCTCGGTGAGTGAATACAGAACCGGCACCAGGATCAGGGTGAGGAAGGTGGCAAAGATGATCCCCGCGATGACCGCGACCGCCATCGGCCCCCACCACGCCGCATCCTCACCTCCCCAGAACAGATCCGGGTCGAGAGAGCCATAGAGGCCGAAGAAGTCGAAGTTGAGACCGATGGCCAATGGCACCAGCCCTAGCGCCGTGGTCACGGCCGTCAGGATCACCGGCCGCAGACGGGTACGTCCACCACGCACGAGTGCTTCGTGGCGGCCCAGGCCATCGCGCCGGCGCAGGACATCGATATAGTCGATGAGGACGATCGCATTGTTGACGACGATTCCTGCCAGCGAGATGATCCCCACACCGGTCATGATGATACCGAAGGGCATCTCGAAAAGCATCAGTCCGAGCAGGACACCCGCAATCGACAGAATCACCGACGTGAGGATGATGACGGGTTTGATCACCGAATTGAACTGGGTCACCAGGATGAAGGCGATGAAAGCAAGCGCCGCCAGGAAGGCCCGCGTGAGAAATGCCTCCGTCTCCGCCTGGTCTTCAGACTGACCCGTGTACCGGACGGTGTAGCCAGGGGGTAACTCGTCGGTGACGAAACTGGCCAGTGTCAGTTTCACATCGGCCAGGGCCGCATTGGTATTGATGCCCGCCTTGACCTCCGAGGCGATCGTGGCCACGCGGTCCATGTCTTTGCGGCGGATCGATCCCAGGCCTTCCCCTACGTGCCAGTCTGCAACCGAGACCAGTGGAATCTGTTCACCGGCTTCGTTGTTGACCGTGAGATCCCGTAGCGATTCCAGATCCTGGCGCCAGGGCTCGGCGAGACGGACGATGACGTCGTACTCGTCATTGCCTGTGCGATACTGTGTCGCTTCGGTTCCCTGTACTGCGGTGCGCACGGCGCCTGCCACCTTCGATGTGGACAGCCCGTACATGACAGCTCGCTCTCGATCAACGGAGACCGACAACTCCGGGCGTGCCTCATCCAGATTGCTCTCCAGACCAGTGAGCTGCGCGTAGACCGGCGCATTGCGGAGAATCTGCAGCACTCGATCGGACAGCTGCTTGAGCACTTCGGAATCTTCACCCACGATCTCGATATTGACCGGCGGACCCGAGGGCGGCCCTTCCTGAGGTTTGTCTACCGAGATCTGGGCGCCGGCAATGCGGCGGCCAATCACTTCCTGCATGCGCGCCAGGGTCTTGAAGCTGTCGAAGGTTCGGTCCTGGTAGTCGATGAAGCTCACCATCACGCGGCCCCGGTTCGGACCGGACGCCCCACCCATCAACATATTTCCACCACCGCCACCCACGGTGGCCACCGACGACTCAGCATCTGAGTACCCCTCGATGCCGAGTGTCTGCGCTTCCATTTCGCGGACGATCTCATCGGTGAATTCCACGCGGGTACCGATCGGCGTCTCCACATCGACCCAGACCTGACGTGGCGGAATATCCTCCGGGAACAACTCGATGCCGTGATTGAACTGACCAAAGGCGATGATCGTCACCACGAGAATGGCGAAGGTTCCGATCACCGTCGTGGGACGATGACGCAGGGACCATTCGAGTACGACCTCGTATCGATCGGTGATCCAGGGCAGGCCCTGATCCTGGAAACGAGCCGCCACACCGCCGAGCACGAAGTTGTGGATCAGGTAGAGGATCAAGCCCGTCGCCACCAGCAGGCCCATGGTCAATGGACTCGAACTGGCCAGAATCAGCAGTAACAGAGCGGCACCGATGAGTGCGACGATGCGGCCACGTTTCGGCATGGGTGGCGCCGGTTCACCCTCCAGGCGCAGGTAACGGGCACACAGGACCGGTACGATGACAAGGGCCACGAAGAGCGAACTGGACAGGGTCACAATGAGCGTCAGTGGCAGATAACTCATGAACTCACCGATGATCCCCGGCCACATGAGCATGGGACCGAAGGCGGCCAATGTCGTGGCCGTCGCCGCGATGACGGGCACGGCAACTTCCCCTGTCGCCTTGCGGGCCGCCGTGGCCCGATCCCAGCCCTCCTCGACATAGCGATAGGTGTTCTCCACGACAACGATGGCATTGTCGACGAGCATCCCCAGGGCCAGGATGAGTGAGAACAGGACGACCATGTTCATCGTCACACCGAGCACAGCCAGCACGAGAAAGGAGAGCAGCATCGAGGTGGGAATGGCGATACCCACGAAGAAGGATGTGCGCAGGCCGAGAAAGAAGAGCAGTACGCCGACGATGAGGACCAGACCGGAGACGATGTTGTTCTCCAGACTGCTGACCATCATGCGAATGTCCTTCGACATATCGGAGGTGATCTTCACAACCGTCGTCGGTGGCAGCAGGGGCTGCATCTCGTCGATGACCCGGCGCACTTCGTTGGCCGTCTCGATGATGTTCTCGCCCGACCGCTTCACGATATCCAGCGTCACAACGGTGCGTTGATCGAGTCGCGCGAAGCTCTCGCGCTCAGCAAAGCCAAAGTCGACTGTGGCCACGTCGCGCACATAGATCGGGCGTCGATCGCGGGTGGCCACCACCAGATCCTGAATCTGCAACGGATCATCGAGCTCGCCATCGACTCGGACGAGGAACTTCACCTGCCCCACATCGATGGAGCCACCAGGGATATTGACATTCTCATCCCGCACCGCGTCGACCACGTCATCCAGTGACAGGCCGTAGTACTGCAGACGGGGCAGCGAGACGTCGACTTTCACTTCCCGTTCACGACCACCGCGCAGATCGACGCGCAGCACCGTAGGAATCTGTTCGAGTCGATCCTCCAGCTCTTCTCCCAGTTCCTTGAGGCGGACCAGTCCGTATTCACCGGACAGGTTCACCTGCATGATGGGGACTTCCTGGAAATCGAACTCGTAGATCGCCGGCTCTTCGGCATCGGCGGGCAGATCCGGTTTGGCCAGATCCACCTTCTCCCGCACCCGCTCCAGCGCGTCTTCCATGTCGACAGCCGTGGAGAATTCGGCGACGATACTCGAGTAACCCTCCACGGACGTGGAGGTCAGCTCTTCGAGATCTGGCACCGTATTCAACTCTTGTTCCAGAATACGGGTGACGAGGGACTCGATGTCACGCGGCGACACACCCGGATAGATCGTATTCACCGCGATCATGGGTACTTCGATCTCGGGAAAGGATTCCTTCGGGATGGATCGATAGGCCAGGGTCCCGGCCAGCATGATGATGAAGAAAAGGATGAGGACCGCCGTCCCGTGATTTACGGCCCAGGAGGTAATCCCCAATTCCTTGTAGTCATCGACATCGTCCGGCACACGAGATGTACCGTCCCCATTCGTCGACCTGTCAGTGCGTTCGTTCATCGGGCGCTCACGATCCGCAATCGGTCTCCATCAGCGATCTGAGTCTGGCCGAGTACGACGAGCCGATCATCGGACGACAGGCCGGACAGGATCACAACCTGGTCGTTGGCCGAAGCACCCAGGGTCAGATTGCGAACCTCAGCCACCGCTTCCTCGCCCTCCGCCATCACGGCGACGAAGGCGCAGAACCCATCTTCGGTGCGCACCAGTGCCTGACGCGGCACAACGACGACGTTCTCCAGATGGTGACGTTCCAGGACCACGTCAACGACCATCTCCGGCTTCACGCTCCGGGTGGCCGACTGTAGTGAGAGTTCAACGGGGAAGGTGCGATTGCCCGGGTGCACGGCAGCCCCGACGAATTCGACGATTGCATCACTCGTGTCAGCCAGGGCGGGAAAGATGACCTTCGCCTGCGCGCCAGCTTCCACATCAGCCGCATACCGTTCGGGGACCCCGGCAGTCACCTTCAGTGGCGACAGATCCACGAGTGTGGCAATCGGCGTACCGGGGGCCACGATGGATCCCACCTCAACATGGCGGGCATCAAGTACGCCATCGAAGGGGGCCCGGATCTTCGTGCGGGCCAGGCGGGCCTCGATCAGCTGCAGGCGAGCTCGTGCCTGGTCGCAGGTGAAGCGGGCCTGCAGATACTCGTTCTCGGTGCCAATGCCATCTTCGTCAAAGAGCCGGCGCGTTCTCTCCCACAACTGGTACGCCAGACTCAGGCTCGCCTGCGCCTCGTCCCGTTGCGCCCGCAGCAGTTCATCGTCCAGTTGAGCGATCGGCTGCCCGGCGCGCACGAACTGCCCCTTGTCGATGATGACCTCCGCCACCTTGCCCCCCTCTTCGGCGGCAACGATAACGGATCGATCGGCGATGACGGTCCCCGTCAGACGGATCACATCTGTGAATGGACGTGAGGCCAGACGCTCGACACGGACATTGATGATTCGGCGGCTGTCCGCGCCATCCGGCGGCGACGTGTCGACGGCGTCCGCATCTTCGCCACAACCCGTGGCGCCGATGGCCACCACGAGGGCCCCGAGGGTGAACAGGCGTTGCGGGGTCAGGTATCGGGACATCTTCATCTCTCCATCTCGTCATCGACGGGTGTCACGCGTCCGAGCGCCAGCTCGAGTTGGGTCTGGATTGCCATCAGATCGTGGGCAGCCTGGGCGTGATTGAATTCGCTCTGTCGCAGGGCCACCTCGGCATCGGTAATCTCCAGTTGAGATCCGACGCCACGCCGGTAGCGGGCAAGGGTGATCTGGAAACCGAGTTCGGCCTGGCCGATGGCCAGACGTTGTGCCTGCACACGAGCTGCATTTTCGGTGTGTCGAGCCAGCAGGTCGCGCACCTGTGCCGCTGCCTGATCCTGCATCAGCTGCGCCTGGGTCCGGGCCTGCCGCAGAACGGCCTGGCGTTGATCGATGCGGGCATTCCGCTGGAGCCCGGTGAAGATGGGCAGGTTGAGGCGCACGCCAGCCAGCTTACTGGTGGCCCGGGAGCGGCTGTCACCAAAGAAGTTGGGTGATCCATTTTGCTGCGCTTGCACATCCCAACTGCCGAAGAGGGAGACCGTTGGCAGGTATTCGACCTTCTGAAGCTTCACCTCGGTGTGGCGCAGGTCGATCAGATCCTGCACCTGCCGCAGATCGGAGCGCTGGCGTTTGGCTGCCTGAATGAGGGCACGAGTCGAGTCTTCACTCACCAGGATGGCCGGTATCGTCCACGTCGTATCACCCAGATCCAGCGAGGGTTTCAGGGTGAGGCGCTTCGGATCACCCACGGCCAGTTCGACGGCCAGTTGCCGACGGGCGGCGGACAGGTCGTTGCGTGCCCGCAGCAGATTCGGTTCAAGATTGGCCAGTTCGACCTGCAGACGTAACACGTCGTAGTCGGTTGCCATGCCGGCACGCCGGCGCGCCTCGGTCTCGGCCAGGGCCTGGTGCACGCGTTCCAGCGAGCGCTGTGTCAGACGGACCTCCTCGGCCCGCAGCAGCAGATCGTAGCAGATCAGGCGAACCCGCACGGCCACCTGTTGAGCACGCCCTCGCACCAGTTCAGCCTGCATCTGCCGGAAGCGTTGTGCCGCACCCAGTCCCACCAGCAAGGCCGGATCAAAGAGGGGCTGCTCGACGCTGATCGAGCTCTGCCAGGAGTTGTCAGCACCGAATTGCAGTGAGATGAACTCCCCCTCCGGGGCGGTGGGGTCAAAGACCCGTGCCGGCACAAAGGAGACTGCAGGGGAGATATTGCGAACGTAGCTGGCGTTGAAGTCTATCTGGGGGAAGACGCGACCCCAGACCTCGGCGACCTGTTCATCGGCCTGCTCCATCGCCAGCTGCGCATCACGCAAATCCCGGCTGCTTTCCAGAGCCAGCCGGACGGCGTCATCCACACTGAGGATGAGTTCCTGTGAAGGATCGACTGGCGTCGGGTCACCTGACGCCTCCCCTTCAGCTGTGGCCGCCATGGGGAGCACCAGCGCGCCGAGAAGGAGGGCCGAGATACTCACACCCAGTTTGAGATCCCTCATGGAGACACCGCCGGGGCCACCACAGAAGTCTGTGCGACAATTTCATTCATCGCCGTCGTATAGGCCTCGGTCGCGATGCCCTGCATGACACGTCGGCAGGAGGCCCAGTAGGCGGCGCGGAACTGCTCCTCTTCCATGGGATGACAACCTCTCAGGTAGATGGACACCATGCCGTGGGCGTGACCCCACAGGGTGAAGGATACTTCACACGGATCCTGCATTGTGAGCAGACCCGCCTCCATGCATTCACGGACTCGATCAGCGTAGAACTGGGAGAGACTCGTCACCCGTGACGTCAGTTGTTCGGGATAGGACTCCAACCCCAGCGCATGGGCGGGGATGTAGAGCATCTCGTAGAGCATGGGGTGCTGCAGAGCGAAGTTGAGGTGCCCCTCGCCCGACAGGTAGAGTCGCTCGGCCGGTGTGCTGCCCTCCAGCGCCTTGGTGAGGTAGGAGGAAAAACGGTGGAAAGCCTCCATCACCACATCCAGCAGCAACTGCTCCTTGGAGGCATAGTGCCGATAGAGGGCCGGTGCCGTGACCCCCAGGTCGCTGGCCAGCCGGCGCATGGACAGCGCCTCAGCTCCACCGGTGACATACAGCTCACAGGCCCGGTTGAAAATATCACGTCGATCCATGTGAACGATGTTAACCGTGGGAGGTGGACAGTGTCAACCATCGGTGTAGACGCGGTAAACCCTGTTTAGTTCTCCTGATCTCGAAGATCGGCATCCACCGATCAGTCGACCCGGGCGACTCGGACCAGAACGTGCCACTCAAGGCGCGGAGAAATACGTATCTCCCCCCCACAGCATTGACCGGGCAACATCGTCATCCAGTTCAACACCAATGCCGGGTGCTTGTGACACTTCCATCCAGCCGGCGTCAATAAATGGCTTGTCTCCCGTGCACAGATCCTCCCACCATGCCACATCACGGCCGTGGAACTCAAGCACGAGGAAGTTGGGAATCGATGCCAATACGTGGCAGGCGGCCATCATGCCCAGGGGCGAGGATACATTGTGAGGAGCGACAGGGATGTAATGAACATCAGCCAGGTCAGCGATGCGCTTGGCCTCGAGAATCCCGCCGGCCTTGGCCAGGTCAGGCATGATCACATCGACCGCCTGCTGCCGCAGCAATTCGAGGAAGTCATACCTCGTGTAGTGATTCTCGCCTGTACAGATGACGGTGCTCGTCGATGCCCGCACCTGAGCCAGCGCATCGATGTTCTCCGCCGGCAGGGGCTCTTCCAGCCACAACAATCGCAGATCCTCAACCGCCTTGGCCAGCGTGATCGCCGAGGGCAGATCGAACTGACCATGGCAGTCGATGGCCAGATCAATGTCGTAACCGATGCCTTCGCGCGTGGCCGCGATCAGATCGATGATGTGGGTCATCTCCGCCGCACCAGCAGTCCAGTTATAACGATCGAGCTTGGCCTCTGCCTTGTGATCGACATCGAATTTCACGGCCGTGTAACCTTCGGCCACCACCTCCTGTGCTTTGGCCGCGTACGCAGCCGGGTCATTCGTCTCACCGGCATGGCAATCGGCATACAAGCGAATACGATCCCGGAACTGCCCACCAAGCAGTTTATACACAGGGACACCGAGCGCCTTGCCGACGATGTCGAACAGAGCGTTTTCGATCCCTGTCAGGGCAAAGGTGAAAGGCGCACTGCTGCCGCCACCGTATCGGCCACGACGCCGCATCGTCTCGTAGAGTGGGCCAATATTACTCGGATCTTCCCCGATCAGCAGACTCTTCAGGGTCAACACCGTCTCCTTGGTGGCAAAACCCGAAGTGAAGGTCCCGGCCGAGTTGCACTCTCCCGTGCCGGTGATCCCCTCGTCGGTATAGATCCGCACAAAGGTCCAGACACTGCCGCCGGAATGTGGCTCGTTGCGGCCCACAACGCAGGCCTGGACGTCGGTAATTTTCATAGGATGTGAACCCTTTCGTATCGTGCGCGTTCGTATACAACAATGGCCCTCGGATACTCACGATCCAAGGGCCTTGGCTGTTGATCAGTCCTGGTGGATGGATCAGGGCAGCTGCGTCGCCCCCATCAGGAAACGATCCACCTCGCGGGCCACGGCCCGACCTTCCTTGAAGGCCCACACGACCAGACTCATGCCGCGACGCACATCACCGGCCGCGAAAACCCCGGGAATGCTCGTGGCGTAGTCGGTCTCGTCCGCTTTCACATTCGAACGGGCATCCCGCTCCAACCCGAGTTGTTCGGGGATCGTGTCCTGCGGGCCGAGCCAACCCATGGACAGCAGGACCAACTCAGCAGGCCACTCTCTTTCAGTTCCCGGCACTTCGCGGAAGGGGCGTCCGTCATCCGCCTTCACCCATTCGACCTGCTGAGTGACGAGGCCCGTCAGGTTGCCAGCGCCATCGTCGAGAAAACGCATCGTGCTCAACAGATACTTGCGCGGATCATCACCGAAGATGGCCGCCGCCTCTTCCTGTCCGTAGTCGAGCTTGTACACCTTGGGCCATTCCGGCCACGGATTGCCTGGTGAGCGTTCGACCGGTGGCTCGGGAATGATATCGAACTGAAACAGACTCTTGCAGCCGTGGCGCAATGAGGTCGCCACGCAATCTGTGCCCGTGTCACCGCCACCCAGGACGATGACATTCTTGTCCTTCGCCGAAACATACTCGCCGTCCGCCAACTGCGAATCCAGTAACGATTTCGTATTGGCGTGGAGGAAGTCCAACGCCTGATACACACCCTTGTGCTGCCGCCCGGGCACCGGCAAATCTCGCGGCTTGAGCGCCCCGATACACAACACGACGGCATCGAATTCATCGATGAGTTGCTGAGCGGGAAGGTCGGTGCCGATCTCGGTGTTGGTGACGAAAGTGATGCCTTCCGCCGTCATCAGATCGACGCGCCGCTCGATCATGGACTTATCGAGCTTCATGTTTGGAATGCCATACATCAACAGACCACCGATACGATCGGAGCGTTCGTACACCGTCACTCGGTGACCGGCCTTGTTCAGCTGCGCCGCCGCACTCAGACCCGCCGGCCCTGAGCCCACAACCGCGACGGTCTTGCCCGTGCGTCTGCCGGGCGGTTGCGGCGTGATCCAACCCTCGTCCCAGCCGCGATCCACGATCGACACTTCGATATTCTTGATCGTCACCGCCGGTTCATTCATGCCCAGAACGCAGGACCCTTCGCAGGGCGCCGGACAGACACGACCGGTGAACTCGGGGAAATTATTGGTCTTGTGCAAACGGTCCAGGGCCTGCTTCCACAGACCGCGATAGACCAGGTCATTCCACTCGGGGATCAGGTTATTGATCGGGCAGCCGGAGGCGAAGGGCGAATTCGTCGGCAACGTCTGTCCCGTGTGACAGAAGGGGATCCCGCAATCCATGCAACGGGCACCCTGATCCTGCAACGCCGCCTCATCCAGGCGCAGGTGGAACTCGTCGTAGTCGCCGACGCGTTCGGTCGGGTCCCGGTCGGCTGGCAACTGTCGGTCGTGCTCCAGAAATCCGGTCGGCTTACCCATTGGCGACGTTCTCCATGAAAGCTTCCATCACCGCTTCGTCTCCTGTCAGGCCAGACGCTTGCGCCCGCTCGAGCGACTCCTGCATGCGCCTGTAGTCTCGTGGATAGACCTTGACGAAGCGCGCTGCAACCGAGTCCCAGTCATGGAGGATCTCATGACCTAGAACCGAAGCGGTGTAGTGAACGTGGCGCTTGATCATGCCGCGCACCAGTTGAATGTCTTCTTCATCCGTCAGGGGCAGCAGGTCAACCATCTCTGTATTGCAGTGACCGGCAAAGTCTTCGAATTCGTCATACACGTAGGCGACGCCGCCGGACATGCCCGCAGCGAAATTGCGGCCCGTGCGTCCGAGGACGACGACGCAGCCACCGGTCATGTATTCACAACCGTGGTCCCCCACGGACTCGACGACGGCCTTGACGCCGGAATTGCGCACACAGAAGCGTTCGCCTGCCATGCCACGGATGTACGCCTCGCCACGCGTGGCGCCGTAGAAGGCGACATTGCCCGCAATAATCTCATCGCGGGGCGTGAAGGTGGACCCCGCTGGCGGATACAGCAGGAGCTTGCCACCCGACAGGCCTTTACCAAAGTAATCGTTGGCATCACCGGCCAGTTCCAGTGTCATACCCGGCGGCACGAAGGCACCGAAGGACTGGCCCGCTGAGCCATGGAATTTCACCCGCACCGTGTTCTCGGGCAGACCATCGGGGCCATACCGCTTGGTGATTTCGCTTCCCGTGATGGTGCCAACCACACGATTTGTGTTGACGATCGGCAATTCGCCGCGCACCTGTTCGCCGCGCTCGATCGCCGGCGCGCACATGGGCAGCAACTTCTGCACATCGAGGGAATCCTTCAGACCGTGATCCTGGCCGATCGTGCAATAGCGACCGACCTCGCCCTCCACTTCGGGCATGTGGAGGAGCTTTGACAGATCCACCCCCTTGGCCTTCCAGTGATCCGTCTCACGCTGCCGCAGCCGGTCGGCGCGACCCACCATCTCGTCGATCGTGCGGAAGCCAAGTTGGGCCATGATCTGACGCAGATCCTCGGCGATGAACAGCAGGAAGTTGACGACATGTTCAGGGCCGCCCATGAACTTCTTGCGCAATTCTGGATTCTGCGTCGCCACACCCACCGGGCATGTATCGAGGTGACAGACACGCATCATGATGCAACCCATCGCCACCAGGGCCGTGGTAGCAAAGCCGAATTCCTCGGCTCCCAGCAAGGCGGCGATGGCCACGTCCTTGCCGGTCTTCAGCTGGCCATCGGTTTCCACCACGATCCGGTCGCGCAGATGGTTGAGGACCAGCGTCTGGTGCGTATCGGCCAGCCCCAGCTCCCAGGGCAAGCCCGCGTGTTTGATGCTGGTCTGCGGTGAGGCGCCCGTGCCCCCATCGTGGCCGGAGATGAGCACAACATCTGCCTTGCCCTTGGCCACGCCGGCTGCAACGATGCCGACACCGACTTCGGACACGAGTTTGACATTGATGCGCGCATCGCGGTTGGCATTTTTCAGATCGTGGACCAGTTCAGCCAGATCCTCGATCGAGTAGATGTCGTGGTGCGGCGGCGGTGAGATCAGACCCACACCCGGTGTCGACTGCCGCACGTCGGCAATCCAGGGGTAGACCTTGCTGCCGGGCAACTCGCCACCTTCCCCGGGCTTGGCGCCCTGGGCCATCTTGATCTGCAACTCTTTGGCGTGGACCAGGTAATTGCTGGTCACACCGAAGCGACCGGAGGCGACCTGCTTGATGGCGCTGTTCTTCGAGTCACCATTCGGCTCGAGCGTGTAGCGCGCCGGATCTTCGCCACCTTCGCCGGTATTGGAGCGCCCACCGAGCCGATTCATGGCGATGGCCAGCGTCTCGTGCGCTTCCTTCGAGATCGAACCATAGGACATGGCGCCACTCTTGAAGCGTTTCGTGATCGCCTCGACGGACTCCACTTCATCCAGAGGAATACTCTGGCTCTCATCGATGTTGAACTCGAGCAGACCCCGCAACGTCGCCATCTGTTGTGTCTGGTCGTTGATCAGATCGGCGTATTCGCGATAGGCCTCAAAGTCATCGGTGCGCACCGAGCGCTGCAGCAGATGCACGGTCTTGGGGTTGAACAGGTGATGCTCACCATTGCTGCGCCACTGATAGTCACCACCCGCCTCGAGCGTGCGACCATCGGCAGGGATCGATGGGAATGCCACCAGATGACGGCGACGCGATTCCTCGGCGATCACGGCCAGATCGATCCCCTCGATGCGAGAGTCGGTCCAGGTGAAGAACTCATCGATCACCGAATGACTGATGCCGATGGCCTCAAAGATCTGCGCGCCGCGATAGGAGTTGAAGGTGGAGATGCCCATCTTCGACATCACCTTCACCACACCCTTGATCACCGCCTTGTTGTAGTTCGTCACGGCCTCGTCGAGGGCGATGTCGGTGAGCATGCGCTCGCCGATCATATCCCCGAGGGACTCATAGACCATGTAGGGATTGATGGCACTCATGCCATATCCCAGCAACAGGCAGAAGTGGTGGACCTCTCGCGGCTCACCCGACTCCAGCACGAGACCGGCCTTGCCTCGCCGACCGTGGCGAATCAGATAGTGGTGCAGTCCGGCCGAGGCCAGCAGCGCCGGGATCGGTGCTCGCCCGGCGTCGACAGCGCGGTCCGACAGGATCAGGACATTCGCCCCCTCTTCGATCGCCGCATCGGCCGCGGCAAACAGATCGTCGAGACCCTGGCGTAGACCTGCTTCACCCTGCGAGATGTCGAAGAGCATGGGCAGCACACGCACATCAAACCCGGGAACATTGAGCCCCTTGAGCTGCGCCATCTGCACATCGTTGAGAATCGGTGACTCGAGTCCGATCTGCTGGCAAGCCATCGGATTGGCGACCAGCAGGTTGTGCTCGGGGCCCAGCGTGGTCTCCGTCGCCGTCACCAGTTCTTCGCGGATCGGGTCGATCGGCGGATTCGTGACCTGAGCGAACAACTGCTTGAAGTAGTTGTAGAGCAGTTGCGGTCGATCTGAGAGAACCGCCAGCGGCGCGTCATTGCCCATCGAGCCAATCGGCCAGAGGGCGTCCGTCGCCATGGGGCGCAGGTGCACACGCAGATCCTCGAAGGAAAAGCCGAAGGCCTGCTGGCGTTGCAGGATCTCTTCGTGGGTCCGCTCTGGTGGCCGGAGACCCGGATCGGGCTGCTTGTGCAGATCGACGAGGTTCTCGTCCAGCCACTGACGGTAAGGATGTTCGGAAGCGACCTCTTCCTTGAGCTCTTCGTCGGCGATGATCCGACCCGCTGCCGTATCGACGAGGAACATGCGACCCGGTTGCAGGCGACCCTTGTGCAGGACGTTGGCCGGATCGACTTCGAGCACGCCGACTTCCGACCCCATGATGACGCGGTCGTCTTTGGTGACATAGTAGCGGGAAGGACGCAGGCCATTGCGATCCAGCGTGGCCCCCACAATCGTGCCATCCGTGAAGCCGATCGAAGCAGGACCGTCCCACGGTTCCATCAGACAACTGTGGTATTCGTAGAAGGCTTTGCGCGCATCATCCATCGCCTCGTGACGCTCCCAGGGCTCCGGGATCATCATCATCAACGCATGCGGCAGAGATCGGCCGCTCAGATGGAGGAACTCCAGACAGTTGTCGAACTTGGCCGAGTCCGAACCATCTTCCTCGATGATGGGCAGCAGCTTCTGCAGATCCTCGCCGAACAGATCCGATGCGAGCAGTTTCTCGCGGACCTTCATCCAGTTGACGTTCCCCCGCAGCGTGTTGATCTCGCCATTGTGGATGACGTAGCGGAAGGGGTGGGCAAGTTCCCAACTGGGAAAGGTGTTCGTGCTGAAACGCGAGTGGACCAGCCCGATCGAGGCGTCGAAGCGTTCGTCGGCCAGGTCGACGAAATAGGCCTCCACCTGTTCGGGTGCCAGCATGCCTTTGTAGCAGATCGTGCGACAGGAGAGGCTGGCCAGATAGAAGGCATCTCCCTCTTCCTCTTCACTGTGCCGGATGTCGTGAGCCGCCCGCTTGCCGATGACGTAGAGCTGGCGCTCGAAGTCCATCGTATCGGTGCTGCCCTCCCCCTTGCCGATGAAGACCTGGCGCATGAAGGGTTCGTGGGACTTGGCCCAGTTGCCAAGGGTGCTGTTGTCGGTGGGCACATCACGCCACCCGAGGACCTTCTGGCCCCGTTCGCGCACGATGGATTCGAAGGCACTCTCGCAGAAGTGGCGGTGCCCCACGTGGGGGCGGGGTAGAAAGACCATACCCACGCCATATTCGCCAGCCGGCGGCAGATTCACGCCCTGTGCCGCCATCTCAGCCCGGAGGAAGGCATCCGGTATCTGGATCAGAATGCCGGCGCCATCGCCGGTGTTGGCCTCGGCCCCGCGGGCACCACGATGGTCGAGACAGACCAGGATCTCGAGGGCGTCCCGCACGATGCTGTGGGAGCGCTGCCCCTTGATATGGGCGACGAAGCCGATGCCGCAGGCATCGCGTTCGTGCCGGGGATGGTAGAGTCCCTGGGGCTTGGGAAAGGCTGCGGGATACTTCATTGTCACTCCGGTCTTGCCAGGGGAAGCCGGGATCCTCGGTCCGCTGCGGCAACTGAATCACAGGCAGCCAGTATTTCTGGATCGATACGTCCCGGTCCGCCACCCTCACTCGAGAAGGGCACTGGGCGGATGAAATCGTCAACCATCGATCCGCAGCGCGGCGCGTTACCAGCGCCGTTCGCCGGTGCCTGGGGCCGGTTCATGAAACCGGGCAGCCATGATACGCTGGCGCGAATCTATGGGTGCGGCACCTCGGTTCGGTGAGAGACGAAGAGGACAATATAAAAGGCAGTGCCACAATGTCAAACACGGTCTTGCCATTTCAGGCACTATGACTGCATTATATAGGCTTCCACAATCGAATGTTGTGGCCGAATTAGTACGAATCTACTCCCAATGAGGTACCAAAGAGGCACATGGACACACTCGATCCCCAGGAGCGGGCCATCGTACGGGCCCTGATTCGGCATCCACGCCGATCAGATAACAGTGTCTCCGCTGACACTGGCGTACCGGTGAGAACGGTGCGACGCAAGCGCAAGCAGTTGGAGGCCTCGGGCCGATTGCGCTACTACACCGCCCTCGACACACGCGATCCAAGTGCCGCGACGCAGCACATGATCATCATCAAATTCCGCCTGGGCATCACCAGGGCCCAGGTAGAGGAGGAGATCCGCTCCGAACCGAATGTGGCCAATGTCTTCGCCGAACTCATCCGCGACAGCTACATGGCGGAGCTGGATGGGCATGTGTCCCTGGTGATGGTGCTGGAGGGTGAATCGGATTCCCATGTCATCGACAGCCTGCAGGGCAAGATCATCCCCTCCCTCAAGAAGAACCACGGGGAGGACTCCATCCTGGAGCTGCGAACGATGCGGGTGTTGAGCGCAATCCGCCGGGAGCGTAACTATCTGCCCACCGTCAACATGGATGGCGCCTACCTGAGGGAGGGGTGGCCGGATGAAGCGATCTTTGTGGGCGAGGGTGAATCGACTACCACAGATAACGCGACAGAAACAACGCACTGAGTATCAGCAGGGCCGGCTTCACACGCCTCCTGCCCTTCAGCAGGCCCAGCGTGGTATAGGCGAGGATACCCACGGCGATGCCCTCGGTGATGGAGAAGGCCATGGGCATCACGGCAATCGTCAGGAAGGCGGGAATGCCAGCCGTGGGATCGGCGAAGTTGATGTGTCGAATCGGCTCCATCATGAAGGCCCCGACCAGAACAAGAGCCGGTGCCGTGGCCGCCGCCGGCACCATCTGCACCAGAGGACCAAAGAACAAGGCCAGCAGGAACAGGGCGGCCACTGTGAGACTCGTGAAGCCCGTGCGCCCCCCCTCGGCGACACCCGTCGCACTTTCCGCATAGGTCGTGGTCGTGCTCGTCCCCAGCAACGCCCCAACACAGGTTGCCACCGAGTCAGCCAGCAATGCCCCCCGCGCGCGTGGCAGGTGTCCCTCTTCGTCCAGCATGCCCGCCTTGTCCGCCACACCGACCAGGGTACCTGCCGTGTCGAACAGATCGACGAAGGCGAAGGTCAGCACGACGGTCCAGAGATCGGGATTCGTCCAGATCGCTGACAGATCCAGTGCCAGCAGCGTCTGCCCGAGACCGGTGGGCCAGGCGGTTAAACCACCGGGGAGTGCGCTCACTCCAAGGGGCACGCCCAGCAACGTCGTGGCACCGATGCCCAGTAGCAGGGCACCCCGCACCCGGCCCGCCACCAGTAGCGCCGTCAGCAGCAGTCCAGCCAGGGCCAGGCCGATGCTGGCCATGGTGGTACCTGGTGGCAGGAGATGGGTCAGCGTAGGATCTTCGAAATACCGTGCCTCGATCAGCCCCAGGGATCCGGTGCCCGGATGGTGGACGATGAGGCCGGCACTCTTGAGACCGATCAAGGCAATGAAGAGACCGATGCCGACGCCGATCGCATGTTTCAGCGGCAGAGGAATGGCATTGACGATCGCCTCCCGGGCTCGCGTCAGTGTCAGCAGCAGGAACAGCAGACCGGAGACGAAGACGGCAGCCAGGGCCGTGGGCCAGGGAACACCCATGCCGAGAACGACACTGAAGACGAAAAAGGCATTCAGCCCCATGCCCGGGGCCAGCGCGAAGGGATAGTTGGTGAAGATCCCCATCAACGCACTGCCGAGAGCCGCCGCCAGACAGGTGGCGACCATCACGCCGTCGGCGGGCATGCCCGCCTGAGACAACGTGGCGGGGTTCACGACGATGATGTAGGCCATCGTCAGGAAAGTCGTCACACCAGCGCGGATCTCCTGACGCGGTGTCGACGAGGACAGATCCAGGGCGACGAAGCGGATAGGCACCCCTCCTGGGCTCTTGGTCAGGCACAATCCGGTCGACAGCTGCAGCTGTCCTTACGAGGACCGATCCAGGGCGACGAAACGGATAGGCACCCCTCCTGGGTCTCGGTCAGGCACGTGCCGATCGGGCGATCAGTTGTCCTTGATCGCCGTCACCAGATCGAGAATCGCTTCCTTGGCACTGCCGAAGTACATCAAGGCATTGTCCGCGGCGAACAGTGGATTGGCGATGCCCGCAAAACCCGGACTCAGAGATCGCTTGATGATGACGACGGTTCGTGCCTTGTCGACATCGAGGATCGGCATGCCCGCGATCGGGCCGCCGTCATCTACACGAGCCAGCGGATTCACCACGTCGTTGGCACCGATCACGAGTGCCACATCGGTCTGCTCAAAGGTCGGGTTCACGTGGTCCATCTCCAGCAACTGCTCGTAGGGCACCTCGGCCTCGGCCAGCAACACATTCATGTGACCAGGCATGCGGCCTGCCACCGGATGAATCGCATACGCCACCTCGATACCGCGGGCCTCCAGCAGATTGGCCATGTCACGCACAGCGTGTTGCGCCTGGGCCACGGCCATGCCGTATCCCGGCACGACCACGACGCGACGTGCCGTATCGAAGAGCATGGCCACTTCGTCAGCCGACGTCGACTTCACCTTGCCTTCATAGATCTCATCGCCGGCCCCGACAGCTGCCGTCGTACTGCCCACGCCGCCAATGAAGACATTGAGCAGCGATCGATTCATCGCCTTGCACATGATCTGCGTCAGGATCAGACCCGAGGCGCCAACCAGAGATCCGGCGATGATGAGGATGGTATTCTCGAGGACGAATCCCGTCGCCGCCGCCGCCAGCCCCGAACAGGAGTTGAGGAAGGCGATCACGACAGGCATATCGGCCCCGCCGATCGGGATCACAGCGAGGATTCCCAGCAAGGCCGCAGCGGCGGCCAGCACCCAGTAGGGCTGCATCGATCCCGGATCCACCACGATCCAGCCGATCGCACCCAGGCAGGCCAGCGACAACAGCAGATTGATCGCCTGCTGCCCCGGGAACAATACGGGTGATCCGGATAACAGTTCCTGCAATTTGGCGAAGGCGATGAGACTGCCACAGAAGGTGACAGCGCCGATCAGACCCGAAACACCTGTGGAAACGGTGAAGGTGTGGCTCGGGGTGCCAGCACTCAGCTGGCTCTCCATCAACGCCGCACCTGCCACCAGGACCGAAGCGCCACCGCCAAAGCCATTGAAGATGGCCACCAGCTGCGGCATGTCCGTCATCTCGATCTTCGTCGCCAGCAGGGCACCGATGAGGGAGCCCACCACGACCCCGGCCAGGATGATCTCGAAACTGATGATCCGCTGGTCGAGGAGCGTGGCCACGATGGCGATCAGCATCGCCAGCGCTCCGTGGGTATTGCCCCGGACCGCGGTACGCGGATGCGTCAGCCCTTTCAGGCCGAAGATGAAGAGGACGGACGCCACCAGATAGGCGACATTGATCAGCGTTGCATTCACACCCATACCCTCCCCAGCCACAGCGGAATCTCAATACACGAGGTTTGTTCGCCGCGCACGGACGGTCAGTCCTTGCGACGGAACATGTCGAGCATGCGGTGGGTGACCATGAAGCCCCCCACCACATTGATCGTCGCGAACACGACGGCGGCAAAACCGAGCCAGGTCGTCAGTTCGCTTTGCTGCGCGCCGGCAGACAGCAGGGCGCCGATAAGCGCAATGCCAGAGATCGCATTGGAGCCGGACATCAGCGGCGTATGCAGCGTTGGCGGAATCTTTGTGATGATCTCAAAGCCAATGAAGATAGCCAGGACGAAGACCGTCAGCGCCGCAACCAGTTGTTCCATCTCTCGTCCAATCCTCAGTTGGTGGAATCGGGAGTCGATTCGGGTGCCAGGCCCTGTGCCTGCAAGGTGCGTTCGTGTACGATTGCACCCTCCCGTGCCACGAGTGTGCCGGCCGTGATCTCATCTTCCAGATCCAGACTCAATTGGCCCTCATCGTCGAGCAGATGCTGCAGGAACGTGGCAATATTGTGGGCATACATCTGGCTGGCATGAGCCGGAATGGTCGAAGCCAGATTCAGTGGACCACAGATCGTGACCCCATCGACCTGAATGTCCTGGCCCGGTTGTGTCAACGCGCAATTGCCACCGCGCTCAGCAGCCAGGTCGATGATGACCGACCCCGCCGCCATGCCGTCCACGGCAGCCTCGGTGACCAGCAGTGGTGCTGCCCTGCCAGGGATAGCGGCAGTGGTGATCACGATGTCGATCCCAGCGATGACCTCGGCCAGCGCCGCGCGCTGCCGCTCATAGAAGGCCTCGTCCTGCACGGTGGCATAGCCACCTGCATCCTCGCTGTCCCCGGCGTCGATCTCCAACTCGACGAAGTCTGCCCCGAGGCTGTTGATCTGTTCTTTCACTGCCGCACGCACGTCAAAAGCAGAGACCCGAGCCCCGAGTCGCTTCGCCGTGGCGATCGCCTGTAACCCGGCAACACCGGCCCCCAGGACCAGGACACGAGCCGGCGCCAGTGTGCCGGCAGCCGTCATCAGCAGTGGGAAGATGCGGGGAAATCGATCGGCCGCCATCAACACGGCCTTGTAGCCAGCGATCGTCGCCATCGACGACAGGGCGTCCATGCTCTGCGCCCGTGTGATACGGGGCATGAGCTCCATCGATAGCAGATTGACACCGGTCGCTGCCAGGGGCGCAAGACGATCGCTGCGATCCAACGCGTCGGTGAAACCGATCACGGTCTGATTCGGACGCAGACGCTCCAGCTCGGCCGCACCGGCCGGATTGGCGCCGTACGTGCGGACTTGAAGAATCACGTCGGCCCGTTCGAACAGGGCCTGCGCCGACACGATTTCGGCGCCACGATTCTGGTAGAGTTCATCGCCGAATCCGGCAGCCACACCAGCACCGGTCTGAATCAGGACATCGAGGCCCTTATCCACGAGGGTGTGGACGACATCGGGAACCAGCGCCACACGGCGCTCTCCATCAAACGATTCTTCAGGTACTCCGATGATCATGGTGCCCTCCCTGTCCGCGTCCGCCACCCGCTGAAAGCCGGCACAGGCCAGCCTGCCGATGCCCGTCTAACGGTGATCTACGAGCTTGTCGTGGTACTTCCTCAGTTGGGTCTCGGTCTTGGAAATCGCCTCATCGATGGCTCTGAAGAGATTGTCATCTGAGGTCTCGCCGGTCCCGGCCAGGCGTTGGCCTGGCACTCTGACGATGATTTCGACCGTTGTCGCGTGTTTGTGTTTATCCTGCGTATCGAGGATGACCTCGATGTCGGTGATCTTGTCGAAGAACTGATTCAGCTTTGCGCAACACTCTTCGATATGGTCTTTGGTGGATTCGGAGAGTTTCGAGCCCTTGGCATCAATGCGAACCGGCATCTGTCCTCCTGGAGGCTACGTGGAAACTTCGCGTACCCGAGTGGTAAGATGCCCGACCTCTGCAAGGGGGTCAAATAGTGACAGGTTTCGCACGGTTGTTTCCTGCGATTTCGCCGCTCCCTGCGGCCGATTCGGCCTGGTACCAGCAGCAAACCCACTCATAGTGTAACTGCTCAATGCCATTGATCCCCGCCCGAGCACCTTTGCGCGGACAACCGGCTTCCTGCACGAACAGCAACTCTTCATGGAAGGGGATGCTGTCGAGTAGATGCCACCGGTAGGCGGAGACCAGTCCCTGAGGGGTTAGCCCATCGGCCGAATACGTCTGGTCGAGGCATCCGTGAGTCGGCGTGTCGACTTCACCGAGCTGATAGAAGTAGGCGCAGTTGAAGTAGTCTTCCGTGCCTGTGCCCAGCCAGGAAGGATCCCGCTCGCCATCGACGAAAGCATACTCGTTGCCTTCCTGTTGGAAGCAGCCGGCTTGTGATGGCCCGATCTGGCGACTGACCTGGGCCAACCCGACGAAGCGACCACGGCCCTCAGTTCGCAGCAGGTCGTAGATGACTCCATAGGCCAGTGGCCGAGACTCGTAGCGGCAGTGGAAATGCATATCGTGTACATCCACCTCAGCCTGGGTGCGCACACGCCAGCTGAATCGCACTGGATGCGTCGATGGGTTGAGAAGTCGGAGGCGCGCACCTCGCTGGAAGGGCATTGGCCAGGCCACCCCGATCTCGTCAGCCTCGCGCCGGACCACCAGGGAGTGGAAATCGCGGCGCCTGCCACCCTGGCAAACCAGGTGTGCCAATGGCGCCGACACGGAGGGCTCCTCCTCTCCATCCCAGTAGGCCTGCAAGACAATGCGCCGCAAGTCGGCGTCCTCATGGGCGGCAATGACCAGCTCCAACAGCGTACCACCACCATCATGCGTCCAGAAATCGATGCCATCACGAGCCGGCACATCGATCTCACCAGCTGCCTCACCATCACCCGCCGCCGGTGCATAACCACACTGCTCCTGCCAGCCCTGGCAGACACGCCGCAACAACTGGCTCGCCTCTTCGTCCAGCGGCAGGTGAGGTGTAGTCACGCGGCTGGCAGCGTCGTAGCGCAGCGCATTGATCTGCCAGTAGAAGCTGCCCGTGTCACTGATGGCGCGCACCTTGCAGCTGCGGCCAAAGGGGATGGGCAGGTAACTGACGCGTCCCATGCTCGAGTCAGGACAGTCCATGACGAGGGGTTTGACAAAGGGTTCGAGGTCGCCGGAGAAGAATTGCCGCAGCGTCGTGCGCAACCAGGGCTCATCACCACCATCGAGGAAGATTTCGAGTTCACCGTCGAAGTCTCCCGCCGTCCAGAATCGCGTCAGACACCCGGGTCCGTCATAGTCGACGAGAACCTTCCACAAACGGCCATCTGCCGCGGTCTCTTCCCGCAGGAAAAAGTTGCAGTCGCGGATACCGTGTCGCTGGTTGAGACTCGAGTCCATCACGCCGCGAGGCTCGTCGGCTTCGAGTTGGGGCAACCAGCGGTGATCCTGCAGTCTCTGCAGGTAGTAGGGCAAGTCGCGGCTCATGATCCTTCCTCATCCCAGGGCAGGGGCACATCGAATCGTTCACTCATGGATCGCATCGATACCTGTTCCCGATCGCCCAAGGGAATGCCCGCCTGGCGATACTGCCGGAATCGTTCAGCCTCGATCGCGCCTGGCAGAAGCGCTCGATCCGTCCCGGGCAGCGGCGTGTGACCCTGGCGGATGTCACGCACATAACGATCGACATCCGCTCGGAACTCGTCGGCGCAACCCAGTCGTTGGGGATCCAGGGCGATGATCGTACCCCCCATCCGCGCCCCTGGCCATTGGGCGGCGATGCGGTCACCCTCCGGACCGAGAAATCCGGTCAGCGTGCCGCCGATCATGGTCGAAACGGCGATCATACCCATGCTCTTGAAGAATGGCGCCGGATGTCGGTGGGCCATCTCTTCGAAGCCCTCCACCGGGAAGGGCGAATCAAAGGCGGCACCCGCATCCAGGACGATGGGTGATTCATCGCCGGCGGGGATGGCGAAACTGACCGGTGGATTGCCTGAGTCGGCTGCGCTGCGCGGCGGGCTTTTGGGCTCAGCTTCGCCTCGATACCCCTGCACCGAGTACCCCACACAATCGGCTTCCACGCAGATGCGTGTGTAGTGACCGGAGGAGCCATAGTGGCCGATATGCCGTACGAGACCAGCGCCGATGCCTTGAACCCGAGCTTTGGCGACAGCCGCTTCGGCAGCACGAACCATCGGCAGATACCCCAGGGTACCATCTCCATCGAATACGGCCAGCGCATCCGTTTCCACCACGATCCGCAGATCCGGTTGCGGATTCAGATGTCCCTCCACGAAGCCATTGCAGTAGCCTCCGGCGGATCGAGAAGCATGGGAACGGACGCCTCGCAGGTCGTTGTTGACCAGCAGTCGACTGATGAGCTGGGCGTGTTCCTCGTCGAGCCCCGACCGGCAGAAACACTCGGTGATAAATCGAATCAGGCGCATCTCATCGACACGACGGAATTCTTCAGGCGGGCGATTCATCTCTCATCAAGCTCCCAGAGGCGTTGGAGTCGCAGGGCGCCGGCACAATATAACCGCGTGGGCCCTTTGCCCCATGACCCGTGGCCGGGTATGTTCTGCCACCCTTCGATAGACGGTTGGCATGACGAAGCCTGCGCCACTCCACATCCCTGATTCGCAGCTGCAGCGTTACTTCGAGCTGGCCGTCGATCTGTTCTGCATCGGCGATATGAATGGGCTGTTTCGGCGCGTCAATGCCGCCGCCCAGAGCGTTCTCGGCTATACCGAGAGCGAGATGCAGACGATTAAGTTCCTCGACCTGGTTCACCCGGATGACCGCCGCCGGGCCGTGAGAGAATTCGTCCGCCAGGCCCGCGGGGCACCGACCAGCTCGCTCGAGGTCCGCTACCGCTGCAAGAGTGGCGCCTACCGCCGCATCGCCTGGTCAGCCTGGCCTCACCTGGAAGACGGCTTGGTCTATGCAGTGGGCCGGGATATCACCGAAGACTACCGTCGCCGGCATGAACGTCGCCTGGCAGGGGGGATCAGTGACCAACTCTGGTCCATGCGGACCGAGCAGGACCTGTCCGCCATCCTGGCAGCCATTCGGGCGGCCCTCCTCGAACTGGATATCCCCTTCGCGGCCTGCGGTATCAACCATGTGGATGACACGGTCAGTCCACCCATCGTCCGCGCCCACAGCATGGAAGCCGGTGGCAGCTGGCAGCAGGCCGAGGCAGAGGGCGTCCGCATCATCTTGCGCTCGTGGCTGGAGGAACGTGTCCTCTACCGAAGCGATCTTCAGTCTGAAGACGAGTTCGGCGAGCGCGAGGTCTTCGACCGTCTCTTCGACAACCCCGTTCGATCCGTCGTCGACATCCCCTTCTCTCACGGCACCCTGGCGGTCAATGCCAGCGAACCCAGTGCCTTTGGTGAACAGGACCTGGCTTCTCTGCAGGTTTTCGCAGATCTGCTGAGCCAGGCCTTCCGCCGTTTCGAGGATGTCCGAAGGCTGCAATCCCGCAACGATGAGCTGGAGGAAGAGATCTCCCGCCGCGAACTGGCCGAAGCCGAATTGCGCCAGGCGCACGAAATCGCCGAGGCCGCCAGCCAGTCCAAGAGTGCCTTTCTGGCCAACACGAGCCATGAGATCCGCACGCCGCTGAATGCGATCCTCGGGATGGCACAGATCCTGGCCGATAGCGAATTGAATCCTGAGCAGACTGACGAGGTGAAGACCCTGATGCAGGCATCTGAAGGGTTGGTCCGCGTCGTCGACGATATCCTCGATCTGTCGAAGATCGAGGCAGGACAGCTGGAATTGGAGACACGGCCCTTTGCGCCCGCCGAACTCTTCGAACAGGTGTGTCGCACGATCGAACCCAGGGTCCGTGACCGCGGCCTGACACTCGACGTCGAGATCTCACCGACACTGCCCCCAAGTCTGGATGGGGATGCAGGACGACTGCGCCAAATCCTGCTGAATCTGTTGTCGAATGCCGTGAAGTTCACTGAACAGGGCCGCATCGGCGTGCACGTGTGTACAACCCCGGAGAATGCCCAGGAACTGCACATCGAAGTCAGCGACACCGGCATCGGCATCCCACCGGAGCGGCAAGCAGCCATCTTCGAAGCCTTCGCCCAGGCGGATTCATCCACGACACGACGATTTGGCGGCACGGGCCTGGGCCTGTCGATCTGTCGGCGCCTGGCTCAGATGATGGGTGGCCGAATCGATCTCACCAGCTCGGAGGGACAGGGCAGCACCTTCCATCTGTTCATTCCCTTCGATCCCACAACCCAGGCTCCTGCTCTGGCCGTCCCCGCGGCAGTTGTCGAGGAGACGCAGATTGTCCGGGGTCTCCAGGTGTTGCTCGTCGAGGACAACGTGCTCAATCGTCGTGTCGCGCGCGCCCTGCTGGCCACCGATGAACACCAGATCATCGAAGCCGAGAATGGCCGATTGGGTGTTGAAGTCAGCCAACAGCAGCCCTTCGATCTGATCCTGATGGATATACAGATGCCGGAGATGGATGGCTTCAGCGCCACCGCCGCCATTCGTGAGTTGGAACGGTCTGCATCTTCGTCCCGAGTCCCCATCATCGCGCTCACGGCCCATGCCATGCAGGAGGATCGGGATCGGTGCCTGGCAGCAGGGATGGACGATTTCGTCAGCAAGCCGATCCGGCGCGATGCATTGCGTCAGACGATCCATCGCGTCATGTCGTCCGACCAACCGGCAACGACGGTCGACCCGGTACCGGTGGCCGAAGTAGATCTCCCGGTACTGGATCCGGGACCCCTGGAGGAGTTGCGGGAACTGGAAGCGATCGATGATGAGTTCACCATCGACGGATTCGTCGCCCTCTTCAACCAGAGCACGCCACTGCTGCTTGAGCAGGCTCGCCAGGCACTGCAGGAAGGCGACGCCAAGGCATTGCACCGCCATGCCCACTCTCTCAAAGGTGCTGCGCGCGAGGTAGGCGCCGTCAAACTGGCACATGAGGCTGCACAGATGGAAGACCGCCTCCGGACGGGGATCGGCACGAGCGAGGAGGCCAGCCTGGATTCACTGGCGATACTGCTACAGGAAGTCATCGACACACTGCGCGCCGCGCGCCTGATGCGGGACGAGTCATGATCCTCTTCTGGATTCTACTGCTGGGTGTCTGCACGGCTGTCCACGGACAGCACGACCACGAGTTGGCCGACACCTGGCGCTGGAGTTCCTTCACGCTGGCCGACGGATTGCCAGCCACTTCGTCCCTCGCTGTCCGTGAGACCGAAGATGGCACCCTCTGGGCGGCCACCGGTGGCGGCTTGTGCTGGTTCGATGGCTTTCAGTGGCACCGGACAACCGGTCTGCCGGGAGCCCCGCCGGATCTGCACGCCGGCGTCCTGCATGCACACAAGGGCGGGGGCTTGGCGACCACCGTGGCCGGCAGAGTGTATGCCGGTGACCAGCGTGGCTTCCAGGTGCTCCCATTGGATGAGCTGGTCGAGTTCGCCGCGCCGACTGGTGCGCCGATGGGATTCCTCCTGCTGACCCGCAGTTCGCGCCTGCTTCTCTGGCAGGATGGTGCAGCGCGTCCTCTGGCCCCGCCCGCCGGCGTACTGCCACAGGATATCGTGAATGTGAAGACGTCAGGTGATGGTACCGTCTGGCTCAGATCTTCCGGTTCTCTCTTCCGCTACGCGCCGAATGGCTGGGTGACAGAGCAGCAGGGAATGGACTTCAGCAAACCAATCATCGACCGGGACGGGCGGCGATATGCGGCTGTGAGTCTGCCCTTTGACAGCAGAGGAATCTGGACGTGGCTTCCGGGACAGGAAGCGCACCGGATCGAGCATTCACAGTCCGATCTGGTTCGCGACATTGCCGTGAGTCCCTTTGGACAGGTATTGGTGATCTACGAGTCCGGCGACGTCCTCGTCATCGAGAACGGGCAAGAAACGGAATTGAGCCCGGGCCCCCCCCAACTACGCAGTGCACACGATGTCGCCTATGGCCACAATGGCGACCTCTGGGTCGCCGGCGATGGGATTCACGTCCACCAGTCTGTCGTCGTTCCATGGCAGCACTGGAGCACCGAGGGCGCCCGCAACCGCATCGATGAGATCCTCGTGGCCAGCGATGGCGCCGTCTGGCTGGGGACCGATGCGGGTGTCGAGGTTCGACACCCTGATGGGCGGATCGACTGGTTCGATGAGGCGGACGGGCAAGAACTCCGCATCGTGACGGGACTGGGAGAAGATGACCAGGGCGGCATCTGGGTGTCGAGTGGTGCTTTCTGGGATGGCGCCTTCCGCTTCTATCGTGGGGAGTGGCGATTCTATGGGCACGAGGATGGACTGCGCAGCAGCAAGATTCACCGCATTGAACGGGATCGATCCGGGCGTCTCTGGTTCCTGGGATTACGAGGCACCGGCGCGCAGCGCACGCAGGATGCGGCCATCATCACCCTTGCCGGAGGAGAATTCGCCGAGTGGCCCGTCCCGGCCCCTCTTGGCACTGCACGCATATATGATTTCGCGGAAGGCCCCACGGGCGACCGCTTCTTCTGCGGCGTCCGGGGCATTGGTCGATGGCGCCAGGACACCTGGCGCATGTGGGACATCCGGGCGGGCCTGAAGAGCGACAAGATCATCGCCCTGGCCGTCGGCGATGAGGGCCGACTGTCTTTCTCAGATCAGAGGAATGGTCTGGGTCAGATCGATGCCGGGCAGATCCGCTATCTCGACAGCCAGGATGGTCTGATCCACGATAGCATCTGGGACATGGACCTGGGTCAAGACGGGACCTTGTGGATGGCCACTCGTGGCGGGTTGGCAGGCCTTCGAGACGAGATCTGGTTGTCCTTCGGCGCCCGTTCGGGGCTGGAAGCGCTGGAATTGTGGCCCGTGGCCACCGACGGCAACCGGGTGCTCATCGGCTCTGCCGGACGAGGCACGTTTGTCCTTGATCTGAGCTCGACACCTCATTTCCCGCCGCGCCTGGTCGGCCTGGACACGTTGGTTTCAGATGACGAGGCCGTCATCCGGTGGCAGAGCTTTGCCTATCGCGGTGGTTCTCGGGCCCAGATCCGGACACGATCCCGGCTCGACAGCGGGTCGTGGTCTCCATGGTCATCCGAGTCTGAGGTCCGTCTCTCTGACGTGCCGGCTGGGCAACACCGGCTCGACATTCAGGCGCGCGATGAATATGGGCGTTCCGATGAAGGCATCCAGATTCCCTTCTCCATACAGGCCCCCTACTACCAGCGCCCGGCCTTCTTCATCCCCATCAGCGTGTCTGTCGCAGCCGCGCTCCTACTCGCCATCGCTCTCATCGAACGCCGACGACGCCATGCGGCTCATCTGGCTGAAAGCGAAGATCGGTTCCGCAGTTTCTTCGAAGAAGCGCCGATCTCGCTGTGGGAACATGATTACGTCGAGGTCGAGTCGCACCTGAATTCGATGCCATCGGAACCGGACGCGTTGCAGCGTCACCTGGCTGAACACCCGGCAGAGCTGTTTGAGTGTCTGAAACGGATCCGGGTACTGCACGTCAATCGCGCCACGTTGACCTTGTTCGGGGCCGACGATGTCGACCAGCTACGACAGAGTCTGCATCGGATCTTCCGCCGTTCTTCCTTCGATGCATTCGGCCGGGGGGTGGTGGCCGTGCATCAAGGCGCCGAACGATTTTCGGCGGAAACCACGGTGTACACCCTGTCCGGCATGCCCCTGCAAATCATCATGAGCTGGGCCGTTCCACCTGGCGCCGTCGGCGACTATTCGCGGGTTCTGGTCACGGTCCTGGATATCACCTCACAACATCAGGCCGCCCAGGAAATGCGTCTGGCCGCACAGGTCGCGGAAGAAGCGAACTTCGCAAAGAGCGCCTTCCTCGCCAATACGAGCCATGAGATCCGAACGCCGATCAATGCCATCATGGGCATGGCTCAATCGCTGCAGTCATCCGAACTCTCCGAGACCGCCGCGGATGAGGTCGACACAATCCTGCGGGCCTCGGATGCGCTGACACGGATCATCGACGACTTGCTCGACCTGTCAAAGATCGAAGCGGGCGAACTGGATCTGGAGGCGGTTCTTTTTTCTCTCCAGGGGGTCGTCGAGGACGTGCGCCGTACTGTGGTGGGTAGCGCTGACGACAAAGGACTCAACCTCACGACCGACGTGACCCAGGAGGCCCGGATCGACGTCGTGGGAGATCCCACTCGATTGCGCCAGGTGCTCCTCAACCTCGCGTCCAACGCCATCAAGTTCACCGCACAGGGCCGTGTCAGTATCCGGATCTCGGCCCAACATCGCGGCCAGGACGTGGTGGTGTTGGGAGAGGTCGAAGACAGTGGCATCGGCATTGCCCCGGATCGACTCGGCGACATCTTCCATCCCTTCACACAGGCGGACGGCTCGATCACCCGCACGCACGGGGGCACGGGGCTCGGCCTGTCCATTTGCCGCCGGCTGGTAGAAATGATGAAAGGGCGGATCGAGGTCGACAGCACGCCGGGAGAGGGGAGCACCTTCCACTTCCAGATCCACCTTCGACTGCCTACAGAGGAAGAGGCGGTCATGCGCCCGGCCAATGACGACCAGGGGATCGAAGGGGAAGTCAGCCCCCTGCGCATCCTGCTGGCCGAGGACAACGAACTCAATCGAAAGGTTGTCCATGCCCTGCTGCGCAGCGATCGTCACGATCTCGTCGAAGTAGAGAATGGTCGCCTTGCCCTGGAGGCCTGCCAGCACGCCGGCCCCTTTGACGTTGTCCTGATGGATGTACAGATGCCGGAGATGGATGGTCTGACGGCCACGCGCCTGATTCGTCAGAGCGAAGAGGCCGCAGGCAGACCCCGGACGACCATCGTCGCCCTCACCGCCAATGCGATGGAGAGCGATCGGGAAAGATGCCTGGCAGCAGGCATGGATGATTTTGTCTCCAAACCCGTACGCAAGCAGGCCTTGCGCAGCGTATTGGCGCGGGTGACCAACGGTGACGCTGCAGCGCCCGCAAGTTCAGAGAGCACTGTCGCCGGCGGGATTCTGGACCCGCAGCCATTGATGGAACTGCACGAACTTGCCGAGCTGGATCCCGATTTCAGTATCATCGGATTTGTTGAGCTATTTCTCGACGACACGCCCAAGATTCTGGACCAGGCCCGTACCGCATTCGCCACCGGCGACAGGGAGGCCCTGCAACGGCACGTGCACACCATGAAGGGGTCAGCTCGAGAAGTCGGTGCGACACAACTGAGTGAGTGTGCGGCCGGTCTCGAACAACGCCTGAAGACGGGCGATCTGACTGGCGCCGAAGAAGGGCTGCAGGAGTTGGCACAACTGTTGGACACGGTCGGTCAGGCCCTGCGGACCTTCGCCGCGCAGGAAACAGACGAGGGGTGAATCAGCCTTCGGCCGAGTCACCCCTCATGCAAACACGTCTGGCTATTGTGTCGCTCTACTGACCGCGTTCCTCCAGCGGGACGTAACACATCTCCGTCGGGCCCGTGTAGACCTGGCGAGGTCGCTGAATCTTGCCATGGGAGATGAAGCGATCCTCGTACCATTGCGCGATCCAACCCGGCATGCGACCGATGGCGAACATGACCGTGAACATCCGGGTCGGGATTCCGATCGCCCGCAGGATGACGCCTGAGTAGAAGTCGACATTCGGATACAGCTTGCGCTCGATGAAGTAGTCGTCTTCCAGCGCCACGCCCTCCAACTCCTCGGCCAGTCCCAGCAAGGGATCCTTGATCTCGAGCTTGGCCAGGACATTCTCAGCCTGCTTGCGAATGATCTTGGCGCGAGGATCAAAATTCTTGTAGACGCGGTGACCGAAACCCATCAGTCGAATCCCCGCCTTCTTGTCTTTCACCTGCTGCACGTAATCCTGCACTGAGATGCCCTGTGCCAGGATTGTTTCGAGCATCTCGACGACGGCAACATTGGCCCCACCATGCAATGGGCCCCACAGTGCGCTGACGCCGGCCGCCACGGAAGCAAACAGATTGGCTCCTGAACTGCCCACCATGCGCACCGTCGACGTCGAACAGTTCTGTTCGTGGTCGGCATGCAGCAGCAGCAGCACATCGAGAGCTCGCACCAACGTGGGATCCGGCTCGTAATCCCTGTAGGGCTCCGAGAACATCATGTGGAGGAAATTCTCGCAGAAGCTCTTCTCCGGGTGCGGATACACCAGGTAGTGGCCCATGTCGTGTTTGTACGAATACGCCGCGATGGTGCGCACCTTCGAGATGATGCGTGCCGCGGCTTCCTCGAAAACATCGACGTCTTCCGTGTCCAGTAATTCCGGATAGAAGCAGGCCAGGGAGTTGAGCGCCGCAGACAGCACCGCCATCGGCGGCGATCCGGGCGGAAAGACCTCGAAATGATGGCGAATCTGCTCCCGCAGAAAGGAGTGTTTCGTCATCAGTTCCTGGAATGTGGTCAACTGCTCCTGCGTGGGCAGGCTACCCCAGATCAACAGATAGGCGACCTCGACGAATGAACTCTTGTCGGCGAGGACCTCGATCGGGATCCCACGATAGCGGAGGATCCCCTCTTCGCCATCGATATAGGTGATCGCGCTCTGACATGCGCCAGTATTGCTGTAGCCCTCGTCGAGGGTGATGTAGCCGGTTTCCGAACGCAGCTTGCTGATGTCTATCGCGTGTTCGTCCTCGCTGCCAACGACAATCGGTAAGTCAATGGTCTTGTCCCCCAATTGGAGGCGGGCGCTGTCGGACATGTGATCCTCCGGTGGTCAGGTGCGAGGTCGATACTGGACTGAGGATTCTACCCCGCAATTCAGCGGGTGTCAATCAGGGCTCGGTATCAAAACGAGACCTCAAGAAGCTCTCGCAGAGGCAGTTCGAGCAACTCGGTCACGGCAGGATGGGCAGAATCGGTGAAATGACCGAAGCCACTTCGGTAGAAGCCGGCACTGTCGAGGTTGGCCCGAACGAAGTGTTCGCGCACTGATGTGTAGCTCACGCCCTGCGCGTCAAGAAGGCGCAACACCATGGATTCGGACTGTAGACGCTCGTCCTCTGCCAGGACCCTTCCGACGCCACGATGCTGTTGCGCCAGATCGTGCACGAGGAATGGATCAGGGATGATGAAGACGTGCAACGGCAGCCCCTGCTGACGCAGATCTGCGATGATGCGTAGCAGCAGCAGGCGACCCACTTCCAGCATGTGTTCATGCTGGCCGGCGGCATGGCTGGCCAGATCCGGCGTGCTCACCATGCCCGCCGCTCGCGCTCTGGCCATGGCCCAACTGCTGGACTTGATCACACGCAGCCAGAAGAATCGCCCCAGGCTGGAACGGGCCAGGACCTCATCACGAAGCCAGATCCGCAGATCCCGTGCCGGTGGGCGATGCTCCATGAGCTGCCCCTGCCTGGTATCAAAACGGGGCACCACAGCCGATGCGATGGGGGTGAAGTTGTCATGCAGATCATTGCCCATAAACAGGCACAGGACCACGGCGTCCGGGTGCCAGGCGGCCAGTCGCTGACCCACCTGCAGGGAGTACACCCCAAGTCCATAACCATGGACCCCGAGATTGACCGATTCGACGACGTGATCCATCGATCGGCTCAGGCGGTGTGCCAGTCGCTGAGAGAAACTCGAGTCGATGTCGACCTGGTACGCTTCCAGAAAGGAATCACCGAGAAACACGAGACGACGTGTGCCCGGCGCCGGTTCATGCTGACGAGGGTGGTCGTGGAAGCCATCGTCATTCAGTCTCACCATGCGCGGATGAGAGAACATCTCCCGGTGCCAGATCGTGTGGGCATTGCCCCGTCCCCGGAAACCGAGCAACGGATCGTGGATGAGGGTGACCTTCTCCGTCGACCACGTCCATTGCAACACGACCTCGGCCACGCCCATCGTCGCCAACACGGCAACGGCCGCCAGCAGCAACTTTGGCAACCACGCACGCAGTGAGGAAACGACCGCCATCAGCGAATCAGCGCCACCGAACGACACACGCTGGACTCGGCCGCCTGCAGACGCACCAGATACACTCCCGTGGCCACGGGCTGTCCATCTTCGGCAGTGGCATCCCAGGTGATCGTCGTCATCCCGGCCACCCACGGCAGGCGTCGAATCCGGCGACCGAGCAGATCAAAGATCTCGACCTTCGCCCTCTGTGATCCAGGCACCCTCACCTGAATACGCACCTGGCCGTTGAAGGGGTTCGGATAGATCGACGACAGTGCCAGCGATGTGGGTTCGGGCCCGTCCGGCGTCAGAATGGCGGTGGGTGTGGGCAGCGAAAATGTCCAGGTGTCATTCAGATGTCCTGATGTACCCGTGCCGCCGAAGAGCACCAACCGATGGCGCTTGGTATCGTAGATGAGGACGGCCCGATCTCTGGCCACAGGTCCGGCACCTTGTTCGCCCATCATGTGCCATCGGGCCTTCGAAGGATCGGCCGGTGCGTCGAATGTCAGTGCCCACAGGTCTGAGAATCGCTCGCCGTCACGCTCACCGCCGAAGGTCAAAAACTGACCGGACCGCGCATCGAAAGCGACGGCCGGAAAGCGGCGACCCCCAGCCGGCAGAGACGGCAACGAACGCCACGTGTCCGTGCGCAGATCCAGAGACCACGCGTCGTCGAGGGCGTCATTGCCCCGTTGCCCGCCAAAGATGATCATGCGATCGCCCTTGGCATCGAGGGCGCCTGCATGCAGGCAGCGTTGGCCCGGGCGCTCATCGGTCACTACTTCGCGCCACGCACCGGTGGCCGGGTTCAGGCGCCAGGTGTCGTCGAAACGGCCCCGTTCCGTGAAGCCGGCAAAATTCACCATCTCCCCGGACACAGCATCAAAGACGGCGGCCGTCCCGTAACGAGCCACCGGCGGATCAGTCGATGGTTCGATCTGGCGCCAGCTCAGTGTCGCCAGATCCAGGGCATGGACGTCGTTGTGGAGTTGGGAGCCATTGGCGTCGATCGATCGCCCCGACCAGATCAACATTTCATTGGTTCGTTCGTCGTAGACCGCGTTGTGCGTGTGGCGCGGCGAGGGAGCGGAGCCGGTTGTGGGCAGTTGACTCCAATACAGTCGGGAGAGTTCCAGCTCCCACACATCATCCAGATCCCCGCTGCTGCTGCGACCGCCGAAGATGATGACCCGGTCCCGGATCGGGTCGTAGATACCGGCCGCGTTCTGTCGTGGCGATGGTGCATTCAACAGGGCTGTATCAGGCCAGAACCATTCTGTGGCGTCGCCGGAAAGCGGCCACACCACCAGTGCTCCCACCAGGCAACCCACAGTATGGATGACGGCCCGGGTCATGCGCCTGATGGGCCATCGCCGATGAAATGAATGGATCATGATCAGACCCGTCTCCTGAAGGTGAGGCATCCGAAAACCTCCGGGATCACGGCGCCACGTCGTCGGCGGCACACCGGAATCCAACAGTGTAGTCGTATCGCTGGTCTGGAAGATAACCGAGTCGATTGGTGCTGCGTAGAATGCGCGCATTCTGGTCTGCCATCGAACCGCCTCGCAGAACGCGCAGGTCCTCGCCCACCTCGTCGTTGTAGGGGTTGGACTGCCCACCCCGGCTGTAGAAATCTCGCGCGTAGTAGTCGGCCGTCCACTCCCACAGATTTCCCGCCATGTCCTGGACCCCGAAGGGACTCCCACCGGCCGACCGGCTCCCCACGGGCCACGCCATTTCGTGTCCGCAACCATCACCGCCGTCGTCCATGATGGCCTTCTGGCATGTGGCCTGGTCATTCCCCCACGGATACAGTCGCCCATCCGAGCCACGCGCCGCCCATTCCCACTCCGCCTCGGTGGGCAGGCGCTTTTCTGCCCATCGGCAATACGTCTCGGCATCGTACCAGCTGACCCCGTTGATGGGATGAGCCGATCTGCCCTCCTTGCCCCAGTTGAGGTAGTGGACCTCGAAGGCGAGTCGATAGGCATCGGCCGTATGGTGGGGTTCACGGCAGACACCCGCCGCCACGCACCGGCCATACTGAGCCACCGTCACCTCATAGCGATCCATCACGAAGGCATCGATCCAGACCCGTCGCAGTGGACGTTCATCACTGTCGCCATCGGCGCTGCCCATGATCAGAGATCCCGTAGGAATGCGGACCACGTCCTGCTCACCTGGAACATCACCCGCGGGCTGCCGGTCCGCCTCCAGTTCCATGATCACCTGATTGCGTGGCAGCCATTCATCCACTGCGTGCGCCACGGCAAGCGGCCCCGGGGGCGCCGCCGGCAGATCAAGCACCTGATCACTCACGGCACAACGGAAGCCGACGAAAGGGAGCCAGCGCATGGCCGGGAAGGCGTAGCGATTGGCCGCGCGCAGATCCGGATTCGGGTCGACGTAGTACCAGCTGTTGCCGCGCACGGATCGACGATCCGTCGGCGCACCCACTACGTGGGGATCGGTCGCCGCTTCGCGATCGTAGGCCTCGGCATCGTAGGCATCGGCCGTCCACTCCCACACATTGCCCGCCAGATCATCGATCCCATACACATTGCGGCCACCGGGTCGCTCGCCCACCGGACCCGTGCCATCGTGACCACAGCCCAGTCCCAGACCAGCCCGCATCATCACGGCCCGATCACAATTGCCGGCACCCCCGGGAAGATCATTGCCCCAGGGATAGGTGGAACCTGACGGGCCCCGGGCGGCTTTCTCCCACTGGGCTTCGGTAGGCAATCTCATGCCTGCCCAGGCACAGTAGGTTGCCGCATCATACCAGGTCACACAGTTGGCAGGGTGTTGTTGACGATCAACTGCAGACAGGTCATCGTTGCAGCCCTCGCCACCGGCTGGCGTATCACACACTCCCATCGCCACACATCGTGCATAGGCCGCCACGGTCACCTCCGTGATGCCCAGCAGGAAGGCGGAGAGTCGAACGGCGTGCACAGGCTGCTCGTCGTCATATTCGTCACTGCCCATCGAGAAGGAGCCCGCCGGCACACCGACCATGTCGTATGCACCGTGGTCCTGTGGCAGCCTCTGTTGATGACGACGCAGCCCCACCTGCAGCGTCCCCTGGTCTCCGGGCGTATCAACCTGCCACTGTGTTGGTGTGATCGCCAGGCCATCCACCTGCAATACCAGATCCAGTGGCTCCTGGATAGTCACACTCGATGCGGTCGGCACCGCGCCGTCGATGAGGAGGATCGAACGCGTATGTGTTACCCGGGGAGTGCGCAGCTGCGCCAGATACAGTCCCGAGGCCATGGCGCGCCCGGCATCATCGCGCCCGTCCCATGTGGTCTGGCCGTCACCGGTGGACTGGAGACCATCCAGCAGATGACGGATCGGCTGTCCCAGAGCGTTGTAGATGACCAGTTGCATCGGCTCCAGACGGGACAGCGACCAGGGCAGATGGATGGTGGGGTTGAAGGGATTTGGATAGGGCAGCAGCAGCCGGGACACGTCTGCTGAAATCTGCGTCTGCCCACCTTCCGGCAGGATCATCGGTGTCGTACGCAGGCCAAAGCGGCCCTCATCATCGGTGCGGGTACTGTCGAGAAGAGTGCCTCGTCGGTCGAGGAGCCGGACCTCGAGATCTGCAGCGGGGATGTCATCCAGATCGAGCCGGATCGTCCCCGCCACCGTCGAGGCGCAGACAGGTGCCACGAGCAGCATGAGGATGAGCACCACCCTCATATGTCGCATTCTCCCTCCAGTGCAGCCGGCATGGCGACAGGATCCCGTAGCAGAATCCGGGCTCGTTGGGGCAATGACACCCCCGTCCTGGGCAGTTGAGTTGTTGGTATGACGGCAACCGGTATGAAACCACCGGCCCGTCTGAGGCGTCAGAGAGAAGCTGGACCCCGATCGGGCACCCTCCGTACTTTCCTTAGCCCGGCGCCAAGGTATATCCCCTTTCCCTCCGGCACCAAACTACACGCCATTGCCCAACACCCGTAAGTCCCTGATCCTGCTGCTCCTGCTGGCTGCATGGGCAGGATCCGTCCAGGCCGCCAGCCAACTGCAGATCGTCGAGGTCACCGAGGCGGGCCTGGTGATCGACGTGCATACGCCCGTCCACCCTCCAGCCACCGGGCCGGGTGTTGCCCAGATCCGGGGCTCAGGTGGTGTCGCCCTACCCATGGTGGCCGAACTGTTTGCCAGCCCTCCGGGCGCACGGGCCGATATCGAGGTGCGCGCCCTGTCGACGCAGATGATCGGCGATGTTGATCTCCCGCTGGCCGACGAGGCGGCAGCCGAACATCCGGGTGTCCTGGCGCAGAGTTCGCGCCTGGGTGTGATGCGAGGCATCGATGCCCACACCCTGCAGATCTTCCCCTATGCCTACGATCCACAGACTCGCCGTCTGACGGTGCACGAGCACCTGCGGGTCAGTGTGCGTTTCGCCGGTGGCAGTGCGCGCCGTCCCGTGGGTGACACCGGACCGCCCTCTCCTCTGCATCGCGCCTTCATCAATCCACCCGATCACGATGGTTGGCGACAACCGATGGCGGCGGCCAGACCGGCACAGGATGGCGCCACCGACTGGTACGACCCCGCCCTGCCGTGGGTGAAGATCTTCGTCGAGGCGGATGGAATTCATCGAATCACGGCGGCTCACCTCCGAGACCTGCCAATCGATCCAGGTCGAATCGACCCGACCCGGCTGCGCCTGGTGCGCCGAGGTATCGATCAACCTGTGTATGTGTCGGGTGGTGAAGATGGCCGTCTGGACGAGGAGGATGAGATCCTCTTCGTCGGCCGATATCGCCGCGCCCCAAGCTCAGGTCCAGACTCAGACTCGACCGGCGAGCGCGATCACGAGAGCGAGTATGGGCCCCGGGAAACCTACTGGCTCACCTGGGAGGGTGAGCAGATAAGCCATTCTTACCGTGTGGTCTCGGGCGCACCGACCAACGACTATCCTGCCCTTGAGGTATACGAGCACCGCAAACATGAAGAACGCGACCGGGCCTTCGCCATTCTCGAAGAGGCACCCGGTGATCTGAGCGATCGATGGTTCTGGCAGAACGATCGCCCGCTGAAGTCATCCAGTCCGGACACACGGGCCACGCAGACCATCATCGCCACAATCTCCGGATTACCCGAAGAAGTAGATGAGTACGACGCACGCCTGCGAGTCTCCGTCATGGGCGAAACACCTGCCGTCGTCGGCGATCACCACGCCTTTCTCACCCTCAATCAGCAACAACTCGCCGAAGCCGTCTGGAGTGGCCAGACCTCTTATCTCTTCGACGAGACCATTCCATCGAGTCTGCTCAAGGGCCGCAACGAATTGCTCTTCCAGGCCCAGGCCGATCTGGCATCCCACGACTGGATCTGGTTCAACTGGTATGAGTTGACCTATCGTCGCCAGTTCCACGCCTACCCGGGAGAGTTACTCTTCCCCACCGAGCCAGCGCCGGATGGCCACCGCATTACGGTCGAGGGTTTCAGACACCCTGACATTGTGTTGTTTGACGTGACCCAGACCCATCGACTCACCGACCTGCAGATCACGCTGGAGGATTCGCTCTACAGCGCCACCTTCGAGGCGGCCCCAGCTCAAGCGTCAAGGTATGTGATCGCCGACAGTCTCTCGATCCATCAGCCGGCATTGGAACTGGATACCCCTTCCGATCTTCGCGGCACGGACGTCGGGGCACAGGCCCTCATCGTGAGTTCCGCCAACTTTCTGGATGCCGCGAATCGACTCGCCGACCATCGCCGTACACGAGATGGTCTGAGCGTGCAGGTCGTCTCGATGCAGGACATCTTCGACGAGTACAACGATGGCAATTTTGCGCGTGAACCTCTGGCCGAGTTCCTGAGCGACGTCTACCAGCGTTGGACGCCCCGGCCCACCTTCGTCCTCCTCTTCGGTGATACCACCTGGGACTACCGCGGAATCCGTGCCAGCCACCGGGAATACCAGCTGGTCCCCACCCTCTACTACCACGCACGTGATCGTGGGTATTCACCATCCGATCACCTGCTCAGTCTCGTAGATGGGGATGATCAACTGCCCGACCTCATCATCGGCCGTCTTCCCGTCGACTCGGAGGAAGAAGCCGAATTCGTCGTCGACAAGATCATCGACTACGACACCCGGCCCGCTGCGGGCAATTGGCGCGGCAAGGCCATCCTGGCCGCCAACTGGCACCCGACAGGTACCTTCGTCGCCCCCAACGACAGCATCGCCTCGCGTCATCTGGAACCGGTGGGGTTACGTCCTCAGCGTTTCTATGCACCCGACGAAGAGGACCTGCCAAATGTCACCGGCAAGGCCTTCCTCGATGCTCTCAATGAGGGTGCGCTGGTCCTGAATTTTGCCGGTCACGGTGGCGTGGGCTCCATGCACTTCTTCCTGTCGGCCGAATTCCCTGACTGGGACTACATGAGTCAGATCAGCAATGGGCCGCGGCTGCCGCTGATCACCGCCCTCTCCTGTCTCAATGGTCGATTCACCGAACCGACGGCTGAGGGATTGAGCGAACAATTCGTCGAGCACCCCCATGGCGGGGCCATCGCCTACGTTTCGGCCACCGCTGTGAGCCTGACGGCGCAGAACGAATTGCTCAGTGACTTCTTCTACGATGCCCTGATCGGTGATGATCCCTTGCCCTTCGGCGCCGCCCTGTCCTGGGCCAAGGCCAGAGTGCTGTCAGTCCATACGAGTTTTGTGGACGTACCCCTGACGATGCAGCTGACGGGAGATCCCATGCAGCGCCTGGCTCTACAGACCGCGCCGGATTACGTCGCCCATGGCCTTCGCATCGAGGCCGACCCCGTGCTCAGTTCAAGGGCCCAGCCCGTCGTCGTCATCCTCAGCAACGACGCGCGGCGCGGCGTGGACAGTCTGCGCGTTCAGCTGGTGGCCACCAGCTTGGCGAGTGTAGATACCTTGTTCGATGAACGACGCCCGGCCTTTGTCGGCCGCGACTCTCTGCAACTGTCGTGGCAACCGGCAGCCGGTGGTGACTACCGCATGCGCCTCTTCGTCGACGCCGACGATCACACCAGTGAACTGGATGAGGCGAACAACCTCTACGAGCTGAACTTCGACGTCCTCGTGCCGCGAGAAGCGACACCTCTGTGGCCAACCGAAGAGGCCGCCAGTGCCGATCTGCAACTGCAGGCGTTGACACCGCTGGACGAGGTGGGCCTGAGCGAGACTCACCCCGATGTGGTGGAGTTCGCACTCTCCTCATCACCTGACTTCGAGGATGGGGTCACCACGCTGCAGACAGCGGTTACCTCACCGGTGGGCCAGGCGCAGACGCAGGCGACCGCGCCACCCGGTGCCACGCCCGGCGATCTCCTCTACTGGCGCACGCGTCTGATCGATGGCGCCCAGCTGGGTCCCTGGTCTGTCTCGCGTGCACTGCGTTGGACCGAAGGCGACGTCACAGATTCGGTGACCCCCTCGATCCAGTGGGTCCAACCGACCTCGCGCTTGCTGCAACTGGATGGCAGCGGTCTGAAGCTGCGCGATAGTCAGGTCACTGCTGCGGCCCTGTCTCCACCATTCCGCCCCACGTCATTGACACGCGACATCAAGTTCACCGTGCTGAGTCTGCCGGGCGCCGGCGTCCTGGCCACAGATGGTACGTATCTGTATGCGAAACGCTGGTTCAACGACGCCTCCACTATCTATGCAGGCAACGACGTGTTCACGCGCATCGGTACCGGCCTCAATGGCAGCATCCAGGGCGGGTTCTACGGCAGTTTTCCGGAAGCGACGACGGATTCAACGACAGGTGAGACGATCGGCGCCACGACGGCCGGTATCGCCGCCACCTGGCACGATGGCTACATCTATTCCGACGCGGGGATGAGTTATGCCATCGAGCGCATCGACCCCGTCAGCGGCCACCTGGACACCGTCGCCGTACCGGACGGGCTGTTGGATTGGTTGACCGGTCGCGTCGTCACCGATGAAGCACGCCGGCCGAGGCAAGTCCTTCACGCGATGTTCACCTCTGATGGTGAGCGGATCTACAACGTGTCCATGAGCTCCGAGCGGGGCACGCGTGTCGGCTGGGGCGTCCGGGTCTTCGATATCGATGGCGGCGGCGACTGGCAGCTGCTGCGAGAGTTCATCATTCCTCCCACGGAAGATGGCTTCACCTTCCGATGGACGGATGGGATCATCGCCGATGGAGAACGGCTCTATCTGATGGAGTTTGGAGGTGAGCGCCGCATCCGCATGGTAGACGCAGAAACGGGTGCTTTTCGGGACGAATGGCGATCGGATCAGGATGCCACACGCAGCATCACCGGGCAATACGATCCGGTCAACGGCCTGGTCTGGCTCGGCGATCTGCAGGGCTCCGGGCTGTTCGGATATCCGCGTGATGGCGTCACACCGGCCGGTGAATTGACCAGCGATCCCATCGGTCCGGCCGCCACCTGGGGCCCGGTGCAGGTCACCGGCGACGGTGCCCGCGTGCAGGTGGAAGGACGGCGTGCCGATGGCTCGTGGGACGCGCTGGCCTCGGGCACGGCGCCACTGCAGATCGAGTTGGATGATGTGGATGCATCCCGCTATCGCCACTTGCGTCTGCAGTCCCAGATCGGTCCAGATACGACACAGACGCTCACCGACTGGTCCGTGTCCTTCGAACCGGCAGCAGACCTGGCCCTGCGCGCCGCCTCAGCCGATGTCGTGGAGGGCCAGCTGCTGGTACAGACGTGGGTGCGCAACCTCGGTATCACCGGTGCAGGGGCCGCCGACCTGAGGCTGGAACGTGGCGTCCAGGTACTGGCACAGGCACCGGTCCCGGCGCTGGCGCGTGGTCAGTCTGTGCGCGTGGCCTTCGACCCGATTCCCTTTCCTGAATCCGGCGAAGGACTGTTGCTGCGGCTGACTCCGTCCACGGCGGATGGTGCCGGAGGCAACGACGCCCTCGAGCTGGTCCTGACAGTGCCGGGTCTGACGACGATCACCTTCGCTTCACATGCATCCGGTCATCGATTGATGAATGGCGACGTGCTCAGTACCGATGCGTCGATCCGGGTATTGGCGCCACCTCTGGCCTCGGGTCGCCTCGAACTACGGATCGACGGGGACGTGGTGACGGTGGATTCCAGCTGGACAGATGCGGATGGTGCACTGGCGCTCCATCACCGGGTGGCGGTCGGCACACACGCCCTGCGCGCCGCCCTGATTCGCGATGGTATCGAACTGGGCGTCGGGGAACTCGAGATCCGTGTCGACGACCGGCTGCACCTGAGCCAGGTGCTTCTCGCCCCCCATCCGATGCGCTCGGAGGGGGCCTTCACGTGGATGCTCTCTCACGCCGCGCACATCCGGGTCGACATCTTTGCTGTCAGTGGCCGGCAGATTCGCAGCCTGAGACCGGCCGAGGCAGGGCCGGGATTTGGTCAATTGCCATGGGACGGGCGTGATGCCGGTGGTCGCCGGGTGGCGGCGGGCACCTATCTATACGTGCTCACAGCCACGGGTCTGGAAGATCCAGAGGTCGTGCGTCTCCATCGCGGTGCCTTCGTCGTCCTGCCTTGAGCGCCACAGGCGACAAAAGAGGGACGCCACCGATCGGTGACACCCCTCTTGTCAGGCGACCTGCTGAGACCGCGGGAATCAGCCGGCTCGGATCGCCGCGATCTTCTCGTCCCGTTCAGCGTAGATCTTGTCCCGTACCGAGTTCATCTCGCTCTGGAACTGACGCTGGTGTTCGGCAAAGGTCTGAGGATCCGCGTCAGCCTGTACCTTGGCGATCCGCTGCTTGAGTACGATCTCCTGTTCGGCCCACTTGGCCTCGTAGGATCGTTTCACTTCGTCGATGCCGCTGATCTGTTCAGCCGTCAGCTTGCCCTGCTTCTCGACGAGATCTTCAGTTTTTTCCAGGGCCAGTTCGAGAGCGGACTTCATCGGCTCATTCCTCAATGTTGGTGACAACAGCGGGTGACAGTTGTATCAGCGGCGAAGATAGCCGTCGCCCCCGGGACTCACAAGCTTGGACAGGATCTGCAACGGGGCCTAGGCTGGATCAACTCAAATCAGGAAGGAGACATCATGGAACGACGCTGGAATGTCTATCTGTCCGGAGAAATCCACAGCGATTGGCGCGAACGAATCACCGCCGGCATCACGGCCGCCAGCTTGCCCGTCGATGTCAGTGCCCCCGTCACCGATCACAGTGCCAGCGACGAAGCCGGTGTGCGCATCCTCGGCCAGGAGAGCGATGGCTTCTGGAAGGACCACAAGGGCGCGCAGGTCAATGCCATCCGCACACGCACCCTCATCCGGCACGCCGATGTCGTGGTCGTGCGTTTTGGTGACAAGTATCGGCAGTGGAATGCTGCCTTCGATGCCGGTTTTTCTGCCGCCCTGGGCAAACCCCTCATCATCCTGCACGATCAGGATCTGACCCATGCCCTGAAGGAGGTCGACGCGGCCGCCCTGGCCGTGGCCGAACGTCCCGAGCAGGTGGTGGAGTTGCTCACCTACGTCATCGAGGGACGGTTGTAGCCGTATTCAGGAACCCAGCCAGCCAGAGACTCGCCGCACGTCGATCCCCCACTTCATGCCGAAGAAGATGTATTCGCGGCCCATGGACAGCTGCGCGGCAACGGCTCGACCAGTCTGCGAGGGGAAGAACATCCCGAGTGTGCCATAGAGGGTGCGCGGCTTGGTGGCGCGGGCACCCAGTCCGACATGCACAGCACCGAGCCGATCCGCCACATACAGTTCGGTGACGGGCAGGAAATTGAGATCGATCGTCATCGAGCGCAGCATATCCGTGTCACCGGAGCAGCGACCATAGCTGACAATCTGACCCGAGGAACTGTCGACACAGAAATCCCCGCCCGTGGTCGGATCGTAGATGCGCAGGAAACGCGAGGTCTCATCTTTGCGCTGCAACAACCCCAGATCGAGAACGCCGACGGTCAGCATCGTGCGCAGACGACTGGCGAAGAGTGTGAAGCCGAAGGGCATATCGACACCGGAACCGGCCTCGACATCGACCACACCCAGGCCGAAGGTCGCATACAATCCGTCGCGCAGGACCTCCTCATCCTCCAGGATCCTCGAGTCGGACCCGGGTTCAGGTCCTGATTCAGGCAGCGATTGGGAGAAACCGGGGGCTGCCAGCAGGAGCAGCAACAGCGCCATCTTGCGAGAGGCGCAGACCAGACGAAGACGCATCGGGGATCCGGCAGACTTGGAGGAGGAACGGGGGCGCGCCATCGACGTGCCCAACTCAGCCGAGGATCGAATCACACTGCTGCTTGAAGTCGTCCTTGTGTTCGACGATTTCGTCGACACTCTTCTGCAATCGCGAGGCATAGGGGTCCATCTCGGGAACCAGCGGATCGCCGCCGTAGCCGATTTCCATTGTGCGCACGGCGATATCGGCAATGTGGACCATGGCGGCCAACCGCCGGTGCTGATTCGACTTGCCTGGTTGATGATGGGATGTGATGGCTGTGCGCACCTCACCCGGAAGATCCCAGTGGATGGCCAGTTCACCACCGCAGTCGGCGTGGGTGATGCCGAGTAGTTCATATTCCGCCTGCAGGATCGACTTGTTCTCCGATTCCACCAGGTCCAGCACCTTGCCGTAGTGGTCGGGGAATTTCACCAGAAAGACGGCCTTGCCGATATCGTGCAGCGTACCGAGCAGGAAGTGGGTCTTCTTCTTGTCCGCCTTGCCAATGATTTCCATGGCCATGCCCACGGCCAGCGAGTGACGCCACAGCCCGTCCATCGGAAAAGCCGCCGTCGCCTCGTGCTCTTTGGCATCACCGAAGGCCTGATAAATGACGGCAGACTGGACGATCTTGCGCACGACGGCGACACCGAGGAATGCCACGGCTTGCGACATCATATTGCCCTGGAAACCGAAATAGGCCGAGCGGCAGGTGCGCATCACTTTCATCGACAGGGCCGGATCCTGCTCCAGCGTTGATGAGATCTGCCGCATGTCCACCTCCTCGTCCGCCTTGCTGAGCAAGGTCAGCAGGCGGGAGTGAGCGGCTGGCATGGCGGGCAGATTCGAGAGATTCTTGATCTCTTCGCGGATCTGCAGGTTCGTCGGTTTCTCGATCGGTTCCGAGGCGAGGACCTCGGTCAGCTTCTTGTGCAGCGCATTCAGGGTGAATGGCTTCAGGAGGAAGTGTGACAGGCCATTGGCCTGACCCTCCTGAATCACGGTGCGGGCCTGTTGCTTCTCTGGCGGCAAACCGATGATGATGGGAATGGTGTTGTATTTCTCGTGCAGCCGCAGGATCCTCGCCGTCTTCACCCCGCCCATCTTGATCCCATTGTCCATCAAGACCGCGTCGACCTCACTCTTGCGTAGCTGTACCGCAGCTTCAGCGCCATTCGTACAATTGACGGCATCGAAGCCCTTCTCGCGCAGCTGGGCGGAGATGAGGCCCCCGATCTTGGGGTTATGTTCTACGATCAGGACGCGTGCGGCCATCTTACTCGAGCGATTCGTCTTCTTGGGTGTTCGGCGGCATCGGAGGGAGCATCAGGAACCTAACCGGCATAACTTAGGCTGCCTTACGTGCGAATCAAGCTTGCGGCTCGACCTCGGGGTCTTGCCGGTGCGTGAGTGCAGCTATTGGTTGTGTAGAAACCGGGGTCTGTGTCCCAGGACGGACACGGGTCCGGTGGGTAGTTCTGACCAATACCCCGCCAAGGGGCACCAGGGAAAGACACAAGGCAGTGGCCGACAGAGAAACCGGGGTCATCAAGTGGTACAATTCCGGCAAGGGATACGGTTTCATCACCCGCGCCGATGGTGACGACCTCTTCATCCACTTTACGGCCCTGACGGGCTCCGAAGGTGAGCTGAAGCAGGGACAGCAGGTCGAATACGATATCGACGAAGCCGGCGCGGGCCCGATGGCCCGTGATGTCCGACTTCTGTGAAGAGCCTGATATCCAGAATACAGCTATCCAGAACACAGCGAGGGGCGTCACCTGCCGGTGACGCCCCTCGTGCCATTTGGGTTGCCTGACGGGGCCGGCAGGTGGCCCGATCTCAACCCTATACTTCGGCCGTCTCCTGGACGGATTCGCCGATGGCCTTGAGGAAATCATAACGTGACGGGTGCCGCAGTCGGCCCAGAGCACGTTCCTTGATCTGACGCACACGCTCGCGGGTGACGCCGATCAGGTCGCCGATCTGCTCCAGTGTCAGCGCCTCCATGCCGTCCAGGCCAAAATAGAGGCGGATGATCTTCTGTTCGCGCTCATCAAGACTGTTGAGCACGTCCTCGAGCTGACCGCGAGCAGACCCGCGCATGAGCTCGGAATCGGGCGCACGTTGATTCTGGTCGGGGATGATATTCAGCAGCGAACGCTTTTCATCGTCATCGAATGCCCCATCCAGAGAACTCACAGGGCGCGCACTCAGAATGGCATCCGTCACGACCTCAGGCGGCAGGTCCAGCTCCTTGGCGATCTCCTCCACGGCCGGCTCGTGATCACGTCCGTGGCCGAGCTTGCGCGTCGCCTTGGAGATATCCTTGAGCAGGCTGAGCTTGTTCAGTGGCAATCGCACCGTGCGCACGTGTTCAGCGATCGTCTGTAAAATGGACTGCCGAATCCACCAAACTGCGTAGGAGATGAACTTGTAACCACGGGTACCGTCGAAACGCTCCGCCGCCGTCATCAGGCCGAGGTTGCCGGCACTGATCAGGTCGGGGAAAGACAGGCCACGATTCTGGTAATTCTTCGCCACGTCGATGACGAAACGAAGATTGGCCTGGATGAGTTCGTCACGAGCCACCATGTCACCATCCTGGATGCGGGCCGACAACTCGACCTCGCGTTCACGGGACAGGGGCTCCGAGTCGGCGATATCGTCGAAATAGGCTCGTAGGGTCGAGCTTTCGCGGTCACCGAGCGTTTCGAGCATAACTCTCCTTCTCTGTCGTGTGTCTGATAGTGGGGTGGAAGCACACCGCTGTATCGCGCATTATCGGGGCTGCGAGAAGGCCTTCCAGAGCACAGCACAGCGTACACAGAAAACCCGCGACATTGTGAGGTAGATTGGTGCGGTTGCCATCATGTTGTCGCGGGACGCGTCAGAGCTTTCATACACAAAATATGATACAAGGTTGACACACTCGGATCAACGGCAAATCTTGCCGTTCTGGCACCTGTTTGGCCATTCACTCAAAAAAACTCTGGGCCTCCCCATGCGCTTGTCCTTCTTGTCGGCATTGCTTCTGTCCGGCCTCTTCACTGGTGCCGTCGCGGCGGCGATTCCCGTCGACCACTTTGACAACCTCACCCTCGACGCACCGATCGAGAATCGCGTCCGCGCCGGTGATCTGGTTCGAGTCGCCGGCCAGGTCGATGATATGTCGATCGGGGTGCTGCAGGTCGAATTCGAGACCGATTCGGGCCAGCACATCGATTTCTTCCTCCTCGTGCGACCGGATGGACACTTCGAACGCGATCTGGTCTTCCTTGAGCACCAGACCGGCTCCTACCACATGCACGTATTTGCCGGAAGCCTGGGCGAACCCATCCCCCACAAGGGCACCTACTCCCAGATCGTGGTGGATGGGGTCCATGAGCCCATCCAGTGGCCGGCCGGCTTCTTCGACGGCATCCGGCTCGACACGGCCCTGCCCCTGACCTGGCCTGCCGGTCGATCCCTGCGTCTACAGGGGCTAATTCTGGATCCGGTCGTACGTCAGCTCCGCTTTGACCTCGACACGCCGGCCGGGGTCCGTTCGATCGCCCTGCCACACATCAACGGTCACTTCGACGCCTTCATCGATTTCACGGCAGCCGACGTGGGTTCGGTTCAACTCGACCTGGTGGCGGGAGACGCGGATGGCAACTTCTGGGGCCGGGGCACGGCCACGATCGATGCCACCACATCACCACTCCCCCAATTGCAGGTTCTGGCCCTGGCCCTGAGTATCGCTGAGGGCGGCGAGGCGGTGGTGCCCCTGGCCAACGCGGGAGATGGGGATCTCATCCTGCAGCCGGCGACCGTGGACGGTCCCTTCAGCATCACCACCAGCCTGCGGGGCCTGGCCGCCGGTGCCCGAGGGCAGGTCGGTGTGCGCTTCGATGACTCCGGCCCAGCCACCGGCACCCTGTACATCCACAGCGACGATCCGCGGCGCCCTCGTGTCGAGGTGGCCCTTTCAGGGATCACCGCAGCCAGCGAGCCCTCGATACACTGGCAACGCGCGACCGGGGACATCCCCGTTTCGCCAGGTGAACAGATCGTCGCCCTCTATGCCCTGCCGCAGGTCGATGTGGAGACCGTCCACCCCTTCACCCTCGGCCAGCCGCCCCTGTCGCTGCGTCACGAGGCTGCAGGCCGTCTGATGGCGCCCTCCGCCCGTGACCAGGGAGAGGCATTGCTGCGCCGCCGGGAAGCCGTTCTGGCCGCCCGCGTGGCAGCCCGGGGCCCAGTGCCCGCCTCACGACCCCTGGCGATCCTGGCCGAGTTGGGTGACCAGCGTGATTTCACATTCGACGAGTTCAGCGGCGTCGCCGCCCAGCGTGTGCCGGCCACTGTCGTGGCCCTGAGTCAGCATGCAGTAGCCTGGGCCCACGATGGCAGCGGCGCCGGCAGTGGGCAGCTGCCGGCCCCCCGGATCCAGCAGATGCTCGACCAGTTTGATGCCGACTTCGATCTGCTCGTGCGTAGCCTCGGTGAACCCTCCGATGTGGATGGTGACGGACGCATCCACTTTCTCTATACGCCCCTCGTGGATTCCACCAAATTCGGTGGTTTTGTCGATGCCGCCTCGATTCTACCACCGGATGTGGGTGGCAATGGCAATCACACGGATCTGATTTTCATCGCCCTCGGTGAACCCACCGCCAGCTACCGCTCGCTGCTGGCACACGAGTTCCAGCATCTGATCAGCTTCAACCAGCACGTGCTGGTGCGTTTCGGAGACAGCGAGGTGAGTTGGCTGAATGAGGGCCTGTCTCATCTGACCGAAGATCTCGTCGAGGGGCACGCAACAGGTGGCAATGCCAACCGCGTCGCCACGTATCTGGCCAACCCGGGTCTTGTTGGACTGATCGGTGATGCTTCGACGAGTGCCGCCAAGCGCGGTGGCGCCTACCTGTTCGTCCGATCCCTCGTGGACCATTTCGGTGAATCCATCCTGTTGAGTCTGATCGGATCCGGCCTGGCCGATGTGGACAACCTCGAACGAGCCACGGGAGCGTCCTTCGAGGACCTGCTGGCCAGTTTCGCCGCCCAACTGGCAACCAGTGGCACCGGACTGGGCCAGCACCCGCGCTTCGACTACAGCTTCGCCGCCCTGGCGCCGGACGGACGCCGCGGCTTCGGTGCACCCGAGATGACGCGGATCGATGCCACCGGGGGCGTGCGGGGCCAACTTGCCGGCCGCGGCCTGAGCTTCTTCCGCGTCCATGCAGACCAGGCCCGGAGCCTGGCGCTGGGGGCTGCACCCGAAGCCGGTCTTGCAGCCCTGGTCTTGCCCCTGCCGGCAGGATTCGAGTTCCCCGTCTGGATCCCGGGCGACCACTTCCGCCTTGTAGATCTGGATCAGCCTCTGCCCGCCCTCATTCACAGTGGCGATGCGGTGCGCGTCGCCGGTCGCATCGATCCGTCCGTGTTCCCCCCGGACAGCCGACAATGGGAGATCGCCTTCGAATACCAGAGTGGAGGAACCGGCGACTCGCCCAGCTACAACCTGGCCGTCGAGGGAGATCGATTCGAAGGGGATCTCGTCTTCGCTCACGCCCAGTCAGGCGACTACGAACTGGCCGTCTTCGCCCGTTACCAGCAGGGCGACGAATTCATGTTCGACTGGCTCGGCACCTTCCAGCCGGCACGGGTGCTGCCCGGGGAAGGCATCGTGCATCTGCCGACCCGGTACTTCGACCGACTGCAGCTGGATGCGCCCTGGCCGACAGGGATGGGCCCGGATGGGGAGGCCACCTGGAGTGGGGCCGTCCTGGCTCGCGAGGGGGCACCCGACTTCGTGCGCATCCAGGCCGATCTGGCCGGGGCCACCGACACCCTGTCGGTGAGGATGGATGTGGTGGATGGCCGATTCAGCGGGCAACTGAACCTGACCGATCAGCCGCTGGGGACCCACACACTCAATCTCTTCGGCCAAGATGCTGACGGTCACTTCACGTGGTTGGGCGGCACCGATCACTTTGAGATCGGCCACACCCCGATCACGACGGCAGTTCTTGATGGCGAGGAAATCACTCCTGCAGCCGCCGAGTTGGGGCACAGCTATCCCAACCCATTCAACAGCCACACCGTCATCCCCTTCCAGCTGGACCACAGCCGTCCAGTGGCCATGACGATTTACGGTCTGTCAGGGCAGAAAGTGGCCGAGTGGAATCCAGGGACCTTGCCCGCCGGTACGCACCAGTGGCGCTGGGACACACGCTCCGAACATGGAGATGTACTGGCCAGCGGTGTCTACATCGTGCAACTGCAGACCGGCGACCTGCGCCGCACGCGGAAGCTGCTGTTGTTGCGGTAGTGGAACGTCCGGCGGGTCCTGTAGAAAGGGATGGTACAGCTTGTGCCCTGTATATGGGCGCTATCGGAGTCGCCGAACCATCAGCTTGTGACGAGCCTCGCCTCGTTCGCCACCGGGCGAGCCGGCCCGCTCGATCCGCTTCTGCAAACGCCGAATCCGCTCATCCGTGGCCGGATGACTGGCGAAGAAGCGTCCCAGCGCATCATTTCCACCACCGGATTCCAACTGACGCAGCTTCTCAAAGAAGCTGAGCAGGCCGATCGGATCATATCCAGCAGCGATCGTGTAGGCGACGCCGAATTCGTCGGACTCACGCTCGTCATCACGACTGAACTGGGCAAAGGTGCCGCCGGCTCCCAGTTCAGCGGCCAGTCGGGCGACCTCTCCGGGTTGCTCGCCCAGCGCCATGCCCAGCAGTGCGTCGACACCCACCTTTGTGGCCATCTGATTGGCGGAATGACGACCGACGATGTGGCCGATCTCATGGGCCAGCACGCCGGCCACTTCGGCTTCGTCATCGGCCAGCAGCAGCAGACCCGAGAACACGAAGATCGGCCCCCCGGGCAGCGCGAAGGCATTCACCTGCTCCGGTTCGTCCAGCAGGGTGATCGAATAGGTCACACCCTGCCGGTCGACGAGGCTGGCCTGTACCAACGGCTCGGCGATGTCGCTGACATAAGATTGCAGGATGGGATCGGGATGAACCCGATACTGGGACAGAACCTGATCGGCCACCTGACGACCCAGGTCAATCTCGGCCTGATCGGAGATCAGGCTCTTGCCCAGTGTCTGCCGGACCGACGCACAACCGCCGAGGCTCAGCAGGAGCGTGGCGGCCACCCAACCGATGTGCCGAAGCGTATTCAGGATTTGTCTCCACCAATCATGGATGCCACGTGCCCGAGGGCCAGACTGGCGCCGATGGAAAGGGCGGCGATGAAGATCGCCACGGCAATGCTGCCCAGGTCGCTGTGACCGTAGATGGGCTCGAAGATCGTGTTCTCATACATAGGGCGACTCGTTCCAGGATATCGGGTGCGTTCCTCGAGAATACCGCTCCAGCCCGAATCACACAACCGGCCCACCGGTTTGAGATGTTGGCCCGCCCGTCTTGGATCGCCTTGCTTGTTGAGAAGCTGCGCGCCGATCTCATCGAAGAGATCCTGGCGATTCACGATCCTCATCGGAGGCGAGCCATGGCATCGGATCACAACCAGGACAGCGGTTTGAGCCGCCGACGATTCCTACAGGTCGCCGGTGGTGTTGTTGCTGGCAGCACATTCGGCGGGGGTCGCGCCGAAGGCGGGATAGACCGGTCAACTCACTCGCAGACGGGAAACACCACGATGAACGAGTCTATCGATAGCGATGCAGGCGATGGCGATGTGAGCAGCGCCACCATCGCCCAGTTGCAGGCGAGCATGACGACGGGCGAGCGGACCGCCGCCTCGATCACCGAAGCCTATCTACGCCGGATCGATGCCCTCGACCGCCAAGGACCAGCCATCAACAGCGTATTGATGACCAATCCTGATGCCATGGACATCGCCACGAAGCTGGACCGTGAACGGCGGGAGAAGGGCCCACGCGGCCCCCTGCATGGTGTGCCGATCCTGCTCAAGGACAACATCAACACTGGCGACTCCATGGTGACCAGCGCCGGATCGCTGGCCCTGGCCTCGCCGGCCGGTCGCGATGCGTTCCTCGCGGCCAGACTACGCGCCGCCGGTTGTGTCGTACTGGGCAAGTCGAATCTGAGTGAGTGGGCGAATTTCCGCTCCACCCGTTCCTCCAGTGGCTGGAGTGGTGTGGGGGGTCAGACCCGCAATCCACATGTGCTGGATCGCAACCCCTGTGGCTCCAGTTCCGGATCCGGGGCCGCCGTCGCTGCCGGTCTGTGCGCCGGCGCCATCGGCACGGAGACAGATGGCTCGATCGTGTGTCCATCCAACGCCAATGGCATCGTCGGCATCAAACCCACACTGGGCCTGGTCAGCCGTTCCGGTGTGGTCCCCATCGCCCACTCCCAGGATACGGCGGGCCCCATGGCCCGCACAGTGGCCGACGCCGCCGCGATCCTGACGGCCCTGGTCGCCCCCGATGCAACCGATCCCATCACGGCCGAACCCGGTGTTCGACGACACGCTGACTACGTCGCCTTCTGTGCAGGGGACCTGCAGGGCCTGCGACTCGGGATCGCCCGCAACTACACCGGCTTCCACGAACGCGCCGATCTGCTGTTGACCGATGCCCTGCTGGCGCTAAGCGATCTGGGAGCGACACTGGTGGATCCGGCCGAGGTCCCTCACAAGGGTGACTATGATGATGCGGAATACGAGGTCCTGCTCTACGAATTCAAGACCGGTCTGAATGCGTATCTGGCTACACGGCCCCACTTGCCGGTGCAGACGCTGGAAGAGCTGATCGAATTCAACCTCGCCCACGCCGAGCAGGAGATGCCCTACTTCCGCCAGGAGCTTTTCGAGCAGGCCCAGTCGAAGGGGAATCTGGAAGAGACCGCCTACCGTGAGGCTCTCGAACGCAGCAAACGTCTGGCCGGTCCGGAAGGGATCGATGCCGCCCTGTCGCAACACGGTGTCGACGCCCTGATCGCGATCACCGGTGGGCCGGCGTGGCCCACCGACCCGGTCACGGGTGATCACTTCCTCGGCGGCTGCTCCTCGCCGGCTGCCGTTTCCGGCTATCCTCACATCACGGTACCCATGGGGACGATCTATGGCCTGCCCGTGAATCTGTCCGTCTTCGGCGCCGCCTTCAGCGAACCGGTCCTCCTCCGCATCGCCCACGCCTTCGAGCAGGCGACGCAGAAGAGGGCGACCCCTGCTTTTCTATCGACGATCGATCTGTCACAGGCCTGAGCCGTCAGCCTACAGCTCCGTTGCCCCTGTCAGGCGACGCCATTCGATCAATGCCTTGCGGGACTCGACCACCGCCTGCAGCCGGCGGGCTCGCGCTTCGGCCAGATCGTCCTGGGCATCCAGGACCTCGCGCACCGTTGCCAGACCCAGGGCGAGACGCTCCTCCTGTTCGCCCAGGCTCTGCACCGACAGATCCACAGCCAGATCGGCCACACGGGCGCGTCGGGCATTGATGCGGACCATGCGGTATTGCTCACGCACCTGATTCACCAGAGCCAGACGCAGGCGTTCCAGGTCGACTTCACCCCGTTCGCGCGCCAGGCGTGACCGGCGATAGCGGTGACGCTCAGGATCATCACCCAGGGGCATGCGCAACTGGAGACCGCCATTCCAACTGCGCCCCTCCAGATCACCCAGGACCTCGGTGTTGTCTGCGTAGCTGGCGCCGATGCCACTGAGGCCGACGCGCGCCCGCAGATCGACCTGTGGACGAGACGCATCGCGTGCCAGGTCCAACTCCAGATCGAGACGATCCAGCTGCAGTGCCTGGCGGCGAAGTTGTGGATCATATGCCACGCCGGACGCAATTCCGGTGGCCAGATCGATCTGCATGGCCGATTCATCCGGTGGGGCTGATGTGGGCACGACGCGCTGGTCCCAGTTGTCCGGATTCCTGTCCAGGCCGGTCAGAGACTTGAGTCGATCTTCGGCCTGACGCACGGTGCCTTCGGAGATGATGACGGTTTCGTCCCGCCGCGCCACACCCACCTCCGCCTGGAGGATGTCCGATCTGGGACCTGCGCCCATCGCTTCACGGGTGCGGACCGTCTCCAGCAATCGCCGCGCCCCGTCGGCCAGTTGCTGCTGCACCGTCAGATCCTGACCAGCATAGTGCAGATCCCAGTAGGCCCGGTTGACGTCGGCAGCCAGATCCCGGGCCGCCTCACTCAGGTCCAGATCGGCCGCCTGCTCGGCGGCGCGGGCCAGACGCAGACCCGTACGATTGACGTCACCCCGTCCCCGCAACAGGGGCTGAACAAATTCCAGACCGAGTTCGGATTGATACACGGGGTCGATGATGCGATACGCCGCATTGGAGGAGAACCGCCGGTTGTCGAAACTGACGCCGATACGGCCACCGGTGCGAAGTTGCTGTTCCACACCCACCCCGACAGACATGGTGCTGCTGCTGGCGGTCTGGACCCCTTCCAGGGCCGAGATGGAGGGTGATCGCTGGCTCAGGTGCGAGGCGTTGGCTGTCACATGACGACCGAAGCGGGCCGCCTCTGCCGCCACATTGTGCTGCTGCTCCTGCCGGGTCAGCCGAGTCGCTCGTAGGAGCGGATTCTGGGTCCGGGCCATCTCAAGTGCCTGCGCCAACGACAGCTGCAGATCACCGGCCGCAGTCGCCACTTCAGTCGCCGCCGCAGCGTACGGCTGCCAGGTGACCCAACCCAGGAACAAGGCGAGTGTGAATGTCCCCCACTTCATGATGCACTCCCTTCGACGATGGCAGTCGGTGCATCGAGCCCGACAGTCTGTGCAGAGAGATAAGCCTGTGCCCCCGTGTCCTGCTCGATCAGGCCGTCGCGCAACTTGATCAGTCGGCGCGCACGTTCGGCGATATCCAGATCATGGGTGACGACGATGATCGTCTTGCCTTCCGCCACCAACTCTTCAAAGAGCGTGACCACTTCCTCGCCGGCAGCTGTGTCGAGATTGCCCGTCGGCTCGTCAGCGAGAATGACCTCCGGATCGGTGGCCAGGGCGCGGGCCAGCGCCACACGTTGCCGTTGCCCACCCGACAGTTCATTGGGCCTGTGATCCATCCGATCAGCCAGACCCACCCGCTCCAACAGATACGCTGCCCGCTCCTGCCGCACGCGACGTCCGGAGCCATTGTAGACCAGGGGCAATTCAACATTACCCAGTGCCGTGGCGTGTCCGAGCAGATTGAAACTCTGGAATACGAACCCGATGCGTTCATTTCGCACGCGGGCCAACTGATTGCGACTCAGTCCGTCGACCCGTTCGCCGCAGAGGCTGTATTGACCTGACGTCGGTGTGTCCAGGCATCCCAACACGTGCATGAGTGTCGATTTGCCGGAGCCGGAAGGCCCCAGAATCGCGACATATTCGCCACCGCCGATCTGCACGTCGACGCCCTTCAGGGCATCGACGGTCACCCGTCCCATCAGGTAACTCTTGTGAATCTGTTCAGCTTCGATCACGACAGGCCTCATCATTCATATCGCAGCGCATCGGCCGGATCGACACGGGCCGCGCGGCGAGCGGGGAAGTAGCCGGAGATCAGACCGATGATCCCGAGTACGGCGATGACGATGGCAGCCACCGTCATCGACAGAATCGGCAAGGGTTTGCCGACGAACTTGAAGAAATCCGCCTCCATCGGTGCCAGACCGATGAGGGTGACCACGAGCCAGGACGCACCGATTCCCGCAGCACCACCGATGGCGGTAGCCAGCAAGGCTTCGAGGGTGTATTGACCGAGGATCTGGTAGCCGCGCGCGCCGACCGCCATGCGGATACCGATATCACGCGTGGCATTGGTCACCGACACGTACATCACATTGGCAATTCCCACACCGGCCACGATGAGGGTCAGGCCGCCAATGACCCCGAGCACGATCTGCAGACCAACCATGATGTTGAGGGCGATCGTCTGCTGTTCGAGGGTATCCCAGTAGTTGACGATCTCCTCGTCGGTCGGATCGGTTCCCTGGCGACCGGCGATCACTTCGCGCATGCGGATCTTCATGCGTTCCATCTGCGACGACTCATGTGGTTTGACGACGAGATTGTCGAGCACACGATCGTTGCGCATCGCCTCAAAGGTGGTGAGTGGGATCCAGGTACCATCCCAGTCCGGTCCACCATAGGTCGAATTCTGGAACTTGGGTTGCATGACGCCAATGATGATGAAGGGCCGCGCGTCGATCTCGATGCGCGTGCCCACCGGGTCGACGCCTGCCTCGAACAGTTCGGCGGCGACCTCATTGCCGATGACGCAGACTCGCCGGCGCTGTTGCATATCGATGGGGTCGATGAAGCGGCCCCCCGGTTCGACGAAGATGTTTCGCATCGTACCGTAGTCGGGCTCGACACCGTGAACGCGTCCGGAGCGAAATTCCTCGCCCGCCCGCATCGTCAGCCAGTGCCGTTGCTCGCCGCTCATGGCACCGATCTCAGGTACGGCCCGTCGCAGGGCGCTCAGATCTTCGGAACTGAGTCGTGTCGGATGCCCCTCCGGCAGGCCACCATACGCCTTGGACGTCTGCCCCGGCCACACGATGAGGATCCCTTCGCCCATGCCTTTGCCGGAACGTCCGAAGGTCACCCGCAATCCCTCGCCCAGGGCCAGCATCGTCGTGATCGAGGCCGTACCCCAGGCGATGGCCAGAATCGTCAGGCTGATCCGGGTGCGCTCGGCGAAGAGCTCCTTGAAGACGTGAGCCAACGGGATCATCGAGCTAGAACTCCAGAGCCCGGACCGGGTCCAGGCGCGAGGCACGTCGCGCCGGGGCGTATCCGGCGGCCAGTCCGACCAGGGCCAACACACCGATGGTGAGAGCCGCCACAGTGAAGGACAACTCGGGTGCGCCAAGCCAGTCCGGGATGGGCAACACATTGATCAGGCCGATCACGCCGGCCGATACCAGGAATCCACCCAGGCCACCGAGGCCGACGATGAGGAGCGCCTCGAGCAGGACCTGCCCGAGCACGTGACCATCACGAGCCCCCACGGCCATGCGGACCCCGATCTCCCGGGTCCGCTCACGCACCACGAGAAACATGATATTGGCCACACCGATGCCGCCGGCACCCAGTGTCAGAATGCCACCCAGTCCCATCAGCGCCTTCAGGCCCCAGAAGAACCAGTTGACGAACTTGTCCATCTCGACCGTATCCCACATCTGCAGCGCGCCCTCATCACTCGGATCAAATCCGTGCGCTCCACCCAGATACTGGTAGATGGCTGCCTTCATGTGTTCGGAGTTCTCATGGGCCGGGACCAGCACGGTGTTGGACACATCGCGGTTCCCCCACATGGAGATGAAGGTCGTGTAGGGGATGAAGGCCCGATCCTCGTCCGGACCGGAATAGTTGCTGGTCTGGATCTTCTTCGTCATCGAACCGATCACCGTGAAGGGCCGGCTGTCGACGAAGACCGTTCGGCCAACCGGGTCGGCCTCTTCGAACAGCTTCTGCTTCAGCTCATTGCCGAGGAAGATGACACGGCGGCGATGCTCGATATCGAGTGGATCGATGAATCGCCCGCCCGGCATGGCGATGATGTTGCGGGGCGTCTCGTATTCGGGAATCACTCCGGCCACGGGCGTCTTCACGCGGTGGCCATTCTGTTCAAGCGTTCGACCCCAGTACGTCAGTTCAGGCGAAGCGACGGCGATCTCTTCCACCTCTGCGCCCATGCGCAGGACGTCGTCAGCTTTCATCTCGATGGCGCGTCCCGGCTTCAGCCCGCGATAAGGTTTGGTCGTACGCGCCGTCCACAGGATGACGATATCCTCGCCCATGCCGTGAAATGCCTTGTTCGAGGCAGCATGGAATGCGTCGCCGATGGCCAACAGGAGGATGACGGACAAGGTGCCCCAGCCGATCCCGGAGACGGCCAGGAGCACCCGGAGTTTGCGGGTCTTCAGGTCAAAGAAGAATTGGCGGAGCAGTTCCAGCAGATGCACTACTCAATCTCCCGGATTTCCTTGTCGAGGACGACGTCACCCGAGTCGAGCCCAGCGACGACCTCAACGGTCAACCCGTCTGACATACCGATTTCGATGTCCTGCTCCTCCGGTGTCGCCTCCGCATCCACCGGCGGCAGTCGCACGTAGGTCGTATCACCGCGGAACAGCAGCGCACGCTCCGGCAATGCCAACACATCGTCGACACGTCGCACGATGATATCGGCATTGGCCGAGTAGCCGGCCCGCAGCAACACGCCGTCTGGAACACGGGTGATATCGATTTCCACTTCAAAGACCGTCGCCGACTCACGCTTCTGTGACTGGAGCGCGATCCGTGCCAGCCGGCCTTCCACCAGGGAGTCGGGATAGGCGCCCACCTTCAGTTCCACAGGCATGCCTGCCTCGATCTTGCCCACGTCGATCTCATCCACCGTGCCTTCGAAGAGCAGGTCATCCATATCAGCCAGTCGGATCAGCTCGGTGCCGGGCTGATAGGAGGTCAGTGGCACAACCGGATCGCCCACATCGGCATCGATGGTGAGCACTCGCCCGCCAATGGGGCTGGTGATGATGGTCTCCACCATGCGGCCGGCGATGATGGCCTTGCCCTCATCGAGGATGGCCAGTTGCTCCTCGGCCATCTGCCGCTGCAATTCGGCCTGCTCGAAATTCTCCTGCGCGCGCTCCAGATCGGCCTGCGAGATCATGCCCTTGTCGAGCAACCCCTGCGTACGCTGCAGTTCGGCATGGCGCTGCTTCTCGATCAGCTCCCGCAATTCCAGTGCACGTTTCGCCTGGGCATATTCCATCGGCGTGGGATCGGGACGGACCTCCAACAGTTTGTCGCCCGCCTCGACGAGATCACCCTCAGCAACAAAGAGATGGGCCACGGTTCCGGAGATCTTCGATTTCACCGAGACCTCGTGACGCGGCACGATCTCACCGGTGGCCAGGGCCTTCTCGACAAGACTCTCCCGCGTCACTGTCACCGTGGCGGGTCCGCTATCTTCATCGCCATTTCGCGACATGACGACGTAGCCGATGGAACCGATCGCCGCCAGGATGACGACGCCAATGATGTATTTCTTCATGGAACATCCATTTCCCGAAAGATGGGGCCACGACCCGTATGGAGGTCGTCGACAGCTATGCAACCGGTGTGCCAGTGTGCTGGTACAGAGAGCCTGGGCAGGACATGCGGCCTGTTCGCTGGCGATGGCCGCCAGACCCGATCGCGCCGCTGGCGAGATCCGCCAGTTGGCGGATTAGCGGTCTCGGTGGCCACACTCAACTGGGATGCCGGTATGGAAGCGATCGTTTACCTGGGGCCAAACAGCGCGGACCTGACAAACGAAAAGCCCCACCGACTCGTTGGAGTCGATGGGGCTGACGGGGTCGAAAGGAGGCGGGGCGGTGTGCCGGCTACTCCTCCACGATGCGAATCTTCAGGATCGCATCCAGATCATTGAACAGCGCATGCAACTCGGCCTGACGGCCATCCGCCGGACTCCGGCTGAGGGTGAAGGTGACCCACTCGCCGTATATCGTCGTGGGCCCCACACTCACACTGTCGTCCTGGCCGATCAGTGTGAAGTCGAGCCGGTTGGGGCTCACGCTTCCCTGATTGGTGACAAAATCGACTGTGCCACGAAAACTAGATGCCGGCCGGCCGGCCAGGCGTTCGACTTCAACCCACACGGGCAGGGATTCTTCAGACTTCAGATGATTCTTGCGCGCCTCGAGACGGAGTTCAAACTGCTCATCCGACGTAGACCGCGTCACCGAGGTATCCGGTTCAGAACAACCGCTGAGCAGGAGCATGCCCAGCACCAGGGCTGCCATCGTCAGCGGCGATGTCGCCCTCAACATCGGCGAAGTTGCCGTCATCAGCGGGCACCCCCCAGAATCTCTTCCACTTCCTGAACCTTCCGGTTGAAAACCCGCTCGAAAGCAGGGTAATACTGATTCGACGAGGTCTCGTAGAAATACTGCGCCACATCCTTGTCGATCAGATGGTAGCGGCTGGCCATGTCCTCCCCACTGGGGAACAGCACCTGCAATCCAGCCTGAAAAGTTTCCAGTGTCAGGGGCATTTTGTTATTCAGGTCCAACAGGCGTTTCAAAATCAGCACATTGCCCAGGTGAACGATGTCGCGGTGATTGGCCAGCACGATCGACCACTCCAGTGGCCAGCCCTGTTTGTCGTGCGGATTCAGAGATCGCAGGAGTTCGACACGCTCCGCCTCGGTCGCCGGCATGGTGGTATCACGGATCGTGGCCGAGGGATAGGTGAAGTAGGACCCGCTGTCCGCCATCCCGGCATTGGCACCATAGGTCAGGATGACGGCCCGATCCGGCTCCTTCAGCGCCGCACTCAGCACGCTGTTGAGACCACGGTCCTGCAAGGCATTGCCCTCGGCGGCCTCGAAGAAGAAGACCTTCTCCGCGTCGATCTCCGAACCAAAATCCAGTTTCTCGATCACGTCCGTGAGCATCCGGCGGACCAGCACTTCCTCGCCCGGTATGTGGCCGGCCAGGAAGCTGGCGAAGGGTTCCTGCCGCCGCCGCGTGACGTCCTCATTGGCATGATGATGGATCCGGTCCACGATCTGCTTCAGCACGGGGCTCTGCTGGATGAACTTCAGATCCCACACTTCGTCATCGCGGATGCGATAGGCATTGCGGAAGAGGGTGAAGTCGAAGCGGTCGAACAGATCCGAGTCTTTCGGGACCAGATAGCTGAAGTTGCGCGCATCCTCGGGCACCACGTGGGGCGTGAGCACGACGATGACCTCACGACGCTCCGCCTCGGAGCGTTCGCGCGAGAACAATCGCCCGATGATGGGGATCGCCGAGATCAGGGGTAGAGAGATCGTGCTCAGTTGCTGCTCCGTCGACAGCAGACCACCGATGATGAAAGGAGTCCCGTCGGCCACGCGGACATAGGTCTCCACCAGGCGGTTATCAACGATGGGCGAGAAGGAGATGTCGCCCGTTCCTTGCTCGAGTTTGGCCGCCGATTCCACCGAGATCGAACTGATGATCGTCTCGATCTGCATCGTCACTTCCGACCGCTCACGATTGATGCGCGGTCTCAGGTTCAGCACGATCCCGATCGGGAAGTATTCGACGCCCTTCGTGACAGCGGACGTCGTCGCCGTCGTACGGGCAACTGGAATCTGCCGACCCACCTGAATACGGGCCTGACGATCATTGAGCACGAGCACCGACGGGCTGGAGAGAATCTCTGCCTCGCCCGTCTCCTGCAAGGCCTCGAGAGATCCACGGAAGGCATTGAAATCGGTGAAGGCATCACGGGAGAAGATGAAGGTGCCTTGTCGCGCACTGCCTTCGTTGCTTGCGAAGCTGCCACTGGTCGAACCGGTGGCGCCACTCCACTCAAAACCCAGATCATCCAGAGATGAAGAGTTCACTTCGATGACGAGGGCCTCGATGACGATCTGTTGGGCCGCCACATCGATGTGGGCGTGGAGGAGATTGACGATCTGCTCAAGCTTCTCCGGTTCATCCCGATCGTAGACGATCAGCAGCCGCTCTTCCGGCGCCCCGGACGTAGCCGAATGCAGATGTGAGCCACCCAGCTGGGGTGCCCCCTGCATACCCTTGCCGCCGGAACTGGTGGAGCGAGTGGTGCTCGAACGACTACTCGTCACTTCCGACTGCAACAGACTCGTCTTGGATGCGTTGGACACCTTGACCACCCAGGGCAGCTGCTGATTCGACGAACGCACCACATCGAAAATCTGGTCCACCCCCTGGGTCTTGGCATTGAACTCGATCGTGTTGTATCCCAGGGCCTTGAGCAGGGCCAGGGCTCGATCCGCCTCAATATGACCCAGTTGCAGCATCTCATAACCCAGGTCACCCACATCGATCTCACTGGATGAACGACGACTCGATCCAGCCGATGCGGCACGCACAACTGGTGTGATCTGTGCAACGATCGGATCCAGATGGGCCGGGCTCTCTCGGTACAGGGCCAGGTCGTACCCCTGGGCACCCGACGTCAGGCCGATCTCAACCGGCGCCTCGCCCTGCTTCACATAGATACGCACACCACGAACACCGGGACGGTTGGCCAGAACGGAGGTCGCCGTCGTGTCTTGCTCAAACCCGAGGGGCAGCAGGACCCGCAGATCGACCTGGTCGAGCAACCCGCGGGCCTTGGTCAACGACGTGACCGGTGTGTTGATGAATTGTACGTCAGCCGGAACGGCGCTGGTCAGCCCCAGTATGACGACGAAACCTCGAAGCAGTGATCGCATAGGACCCTGAAGCAGATGTGGGAATGCAAGTTAACGCGAGCCGGAGACCTGGATCGGCGCTAGATAGTTGCCGCCGGTACTGCCTGTCAAGCAGACGATCGGGGCGATTCTCTCATTCCTGACTCCCATTCGTCAGCTGATGGAAGATCGCATAGAGGGTCGCACCCACGAAGACGCCGCCGAAGGTGAACAGCGCCATCGCAGCACCGGATCCGACCTGTGCATAGACAGGTCCCGGGCAGGCGCCGGTGATCGCCCATCCCATCCCGAACAGGACACCGCCGATGATCGTGCCGCGATTGAAGGGTTTGTCCTGGTAGGTGATCGGCTCCCCCGACACGGTACGCAGCCCGAGACGGTCGATGATGAGGAGCGACAGGGCGCCGATGGCGACGGCAACGGCCATCACCAGATACATGTGGGCTTCCTCGAAGCGGAACATGGCCTGGATACGGAACCAGGAGGCGACTTCTGATTTCACCAGGACGATGCCGAAATAGAGACCCAGCAGCAGAGCGAGAATGGCACGCATGTGATTTCCCTATGACCAGAGTGGGAACAGGACATGGACCATCAACAGCCCACCGGCGAAGAAGCTGATCGTGGCCACCAGACTCGGCCATCGCAGCCGCGACAGACCCATGATCGAATGGCCTGATGTGCAGCCATCGGCATACCGCGTGCCGAAACCAACAAGCACACCACCGATCAGCAACCGGAGGGCGCCACTGGTTCCCACATAGTGGTCAGGTAACAGGACGACGGGGATTGCAGACAGATAGTGCGAGGCCACCCAGGCACCGATCGTGATGCCAACGATGAAGTACAGACTCCAGGATTCCTTGCGCCAGTCGTTGTTGCGCAGATAGGCGAGCCGGGAGGTGGGCAGGCACACGGTGCACAGATGTCGGAAACTGCTCGAGACGCCGAAGGGTTTGCCCAACAGCAGCAGGAGCAAGGGCACGGTCAGACCGATGAGGGCGCCGCCGATATACCAGGGCCAGGGCTGTGTCACGGTTTCCAATGGATTCATCTATTGGGATAGTGTGATTGGGTCAGGGTCAACGATTGGGTCACAGTCAACGGATCTTTCGACGCAGACTCGACCCACGTAAGATGGTGACGAATGCAGGCTGCGGACAAACGAAACAAGGGGTCAGGCCAACTCGCCTAACCCCTTGTTTCTAAATGGTGCCGAAGGAGGGACTCGAACCCTCACGCCCGTGAAGACACAGGATTTTGAATCCAGCGCGTCTACCAATTCCGCCACTTCGGCAATCTGCTACACTACAACCTAAAACCTCAACTCGACCAGCGCTCCTGACTGTCATCCCGTGCCGCCTTGCAGGGGCCAAGGATCTCGGCGTAGACCACCGCCTTGCGGGCCGTGTCCGGTGTCAATCGCCAGGGACTGACACGACGCCGCAGCTTCCCTGTCTGGGGTTCTGGCATCGTCTCCGCCAACTGCCGCTGCATTAATTCGCCGATCGGTTTCCGAGGCCGCACCGCTTGCCGCGCCTCTTCGGCTCGGCGCATGGCGCGCTCCTCTTCTTCGCGCGCCCGCTGTTCAGCCTGGTGCGAGCGACGGTCGATCTCCTCCAACAGGGACCGCACATCTGCCACCGGCGCCCTGACCTCCGCTGACGTTTCGTCGGCCTCAACTTCCAGCGGCGCCGGAGCCGATGACCGCACGGGCCGCGCTGGTTCGGTGCGCGGCCGGGGCTGATCGAAGGGATCGCCACCGCCTGGGAAGGGCCATCCACCCCACTCTTCGTCGTCATCCTCTTCTTCGACGGCGACGGGGGTGACAACCGGTTCACCGTCCATACTCTGACGTTGCCGGCGCTCGTCGGCGCGCTTCTGGGCCTCCTCCAACTGCCTGGCGCGCTTGCGACGCTCAAGGAGCGCCGATCCCACGCTGAACACCAGAAAGAGCAGGAATAGAAGCTGTTCCATCAGCTCGCGCTGTCCTCATCGGAATCTGAAATCGACTGCCGCATCTCGGTATCCGACTGAATATTCTTCATTCGATAATAATCCATGATGCCAAGATTGCCACTCCGGAAGGCTTCGGCGATCGCTTTGGGAATCTCCGCCTCGGCTTCTTTTACGCGCGCCGACATCTCTTCCGTCAGTGCCGTCATCTCCGTCTCGCGGGCCTGCGCCATGGCGCGGCGCTCCTCGGCCTTGGCCCGGGCGATCTTCAGATCAGCCTCCGCCTGCTCCGTCTGCAGCTTGGCGCCGATGTTGTCTCCCACATCGACATCAGCGATATCGACAGAGAGGATTTCGAAAGCCGTTCCAGAATCCAGACCCTTGCTCAGCACGGTCTTGGAGATCGAATCGGGATTCTCCAGCACCTTCTTGTGCGTCTCAGCCGAACCGATCGTCGTCACCACACCTTCACCGACGCGGGCGATGATCGTCTCCTCGCCTGCACCACCGACGAGTCGGTCGATATTGGCCCGCACCGTCACCCGTGCCGTCGCCTTCACCTGAATACCGTCTTTGGCCACAGCCGCGATGAGCGGAGTATTGATGACCTTCGGATTCACCGACACCTTCACCGCTTCCAGCACATCCCGACCGGCCAGGTCGATGGCGGCGGCTCGTTCGAAGGTGAGTTCGATATTGGCCTTGTCGGCGCTGATCAAGGCCAGAATGACCATTTCTACATGACCACCCGCAAGATAATGGGCTTCCATGCGCTCCAGGGGCACGTCAATACCTGCCTTCTGCGCGCTGATCTTCGGTCGCACGATCGCGCCGGGCGGTACCTTGCGCAGCCGCATGCCGTCCAGATCGCGGAAGATGCTGACCTTCACGCCCGAGAAATAGGCCGTGACCCAGAGCCCGATCGGTACGAAGTACGTAAACAGACTCAGGAAAATGATGATGGCGAAGAGAATCGCCAGGTAGAATAAGGCTTCCATTTCGATCTTACTCTCCTTCTCGTGCCGGCGAATCGGTCGCCGCTGGCGACTCGGTCCCGGCGGGAACGGAGGGGGTGTCATGTTCATTGCGCGGTTCGTCGACCGCTTCGACGACGACGCGATTGCCATGGATCTCAATGATCTCGACGCGGGTACCGGAGTCGAGGAAGCTGCCCTGCGTGACGACGTCGAGGACATCCTCGCCAAACTGGCCGCGCCCACTGGGTCGTAGCGGGGTCATCGCCGTCCCGATCTCGCCTTGGTGTGAAGCCAGACCATCGGGGGCAGAGGTATAACCCGAGGCACTGTCTGTCGCTTCGGTGCGCACCATGCGTTGCCAGGCCTGGTTGCGTATCAGCAGCCACACCAGCGCCACCGTGCCAGCAATACCCAGGGTGCCGATGATAGCCGCCGATTCGGCACCAAGCCTTCGATAGGCGAACAGCACGCCGATACAGACGGTGCCAAAGCCGAGGAGGCCAAAGATATTCATTCCCGGGATCACGAAGATCTCCAGGAGAATGAGAATAAACCCCAGGATCAGCAGCCCGATCGCGTAGACCCAGGGCAGACCATCTCCTGCCAACCATTCCATCATGCCTGGTTCCCGATCCGGATTTCGATCCGGCGCCTCATACGGCGCGCACCACGATCCGCGCTCCATGGGCCGAGACGATCTTCACCAACCTTTGCGCTTCGATGAATTCGCCGTCGGCGATGATATCCAACCGTCGCCCATCGAAACTGCCGATGCCGACAGGTCGCAGCTCCGAGACCGTCACACCGGTCTGTCCCACGAGGGTCTCGTCATCTTCGGTCGGTGCCGACACATAGCCGTCCGCCGCCTTGGTCTCCGACCCGAGGATCAGACGATTGAAGGCGGCCACCTTTGGCAGGGACTTGAGCACGAAGCTTGCCACAATGATGGCGCCGATCAGGGACAGGGAGAACTGGCCGACGACGATGCTGATGTCCTCTACACTCCAGAAATCGAAGGATGGCAGGCGCGTCAGCAGAATGCTGGCGATCATGCAGAGGAACCCCGCCAATCCCGCCAGTCCGAAGCCGGGGATCAGTGCGATCTCGACGAAGAGCAGCAGGAGGCCGATGCCGAACAATGCCAGCTCTTCCCAGTTGGCCAGATGTACGATCAGATGGCTGCCGAAGAAGATCGCCAGCGCGATCAGAGCCATCGATCCACCAAGGCCCCAGCCGGGCGTCTTCACCTCTGCCATCATTCCGAAGAACGCCACCGCCAGCAGGATCGAGGTCACCACGGGGTGGGTGAGCAGACGCACGACGTGTTCGGCCCAGTTGATGTCAATCTCGACGATCTCGGCATCAGCCAGATCGTAGATCTCAAGGACGGCGTGCAGGGTCTCGGCCGATTCATCGGCGATCCCATAGTGCAGAGCCTGTTGAGTGGTCAACGTCGCCGGCTGTCCGACCTCATCAGAGAAATCGGGGATGTAGATCCTCTCATCCACCATCGCTTCGGCAATTTCGGCATCGCGATCGGTGCGCTCGGCCGTACCGCGCATCTCGGCGCGCATGACGGAGACATACTTGTCTGACGCCTTCTCTCCGGCACCGGAGACCGGTGTGCTGGCGCCGATCGTACCCCCGCTGGCCATGACGATCTTGTCGCAGGCCAGGGAGATGAGGGCACCGGCGGAAATGGCGCGCTTGTTGATGAAGGCAATCGTCAGCAGATCGGCATTCAGGATCGCATCGCGAATGACCGTCGCCGCGTCGACGCGACCACCAAAGGTGTCGATATCGAAGACGAGGGCATCCACGTCAGCCGCATCGGCATCTTCCACGACCCGCTCCACATAGGCCGTCAGCCCCGGATCGATCATGCCGCCTTCTGTATTGACGGTCCGCAGTTTGATCAGATGCACAACCGGTTTGGCCACGGGTGGCACGTCCGGCCCGGTTCCGCGAAGCTTGCTGTCAGAGCCGTCCCCGTCAGGACGCTCGGCACTGGAATTCTCGGCCTTGCTCGCATCAGGCGAATCCACGCCCATCTCATCCTGGGCGCCGGTCACCTGTACGCTGGTCATCAGCACAGCGGCGATCAGCACAACTGTGCCCAGAGCCAGCACGGGCGGCAGTGGTACTGCGATCGAAGAGAGAAAACGAGCCAGAGGGCGCATCGTCACTTGGATGGTTGGGTCGCCTGGGATCGGGGAGTGTAGGTGTTGGCGGCTAGAGTGTACCCTGCCTGCTCAAGCGCTGTCAATCACGAGAGCCGGCGCGTTGACCCTGTTGAGGTGAGCGGCCTACCTTGGGCACCTCCTGCCGTGAGGCAGTCGCTACCTCGAGACCGTCGCCCCCCGCACTGGCCCGGCAGTTCCCGGACCGGTCCGCTCACCGGAGTCTGCTCATGTCCGCCGATGTCCGCTACGATCTGCTGTTGACTGGTGGCCACGTCACCGACTCTGCCAATCAGGTGGATGGTCTGGCCCATGTGGCCGTGCGCGTTGTCCGGATCGTCGCCGTCGGCACGCTGGTGCAGGGCGTTGCCCGGCCGTGGCGCGACCAATGACGGAAACGGACCGCATCATCTCGTGGCGCCCCCATCGTTGGGCCCTGGCCACCTATCTGATCCTGGGGGGTCTGCGACTGGTCCGGCCCCTCGATGTGGAAGAAGCGATCGCCCTGACGCGGACCGATCTGGGCTTCGGTGACTGGCTGCACTTCGGCTATTCCCCCGGTTACCTGCTGATCCTCGACCTCTGGTCTGGTCTCACCACCTCACCTGCGTGGTTGCACGCCTTGGGTTGGGTCTGCGGTCTGCTGGCGCTGGGCCTGGCCCCGCGCGTATTGCGCGGTCTAGGTGGTGTTCATGCCAGTGCCGGGGCCATGTGGTTCCTGTGCTGCTCGCCATTCGTCGTCGACCACCTGGTCCGTGTGACGCCCTCGAGCCTGGCCCTGCTCACCATCGTGGGTTCCAGTCTCTGTTTTCTCGAGTACCTGCGGGCCGGCGATCGCACCTGGCTCGGCGGCTGGACGCTGTTCAGCCTCGGTGCCCTGAGTCTGCATGGCGGTCTGTATGTGCTGCCCCTGCTGCAATCGGCCTGCATGCTCGCCTCACGGGAGCGTACCCATGCCCGCCAGCAGGACTGGTGGATCGCGCAGATCGCACCCCTGGGCCTGTTCATCTACCTGTTTGCCGATCCCCTCTCGCGATTCCTGCAGCTTCGATTGACGCAGGTCGCCGCTCCCGCCCAGGTACTGGAGGGATTCGGGCGGATCGTTGAAGGGGTCACCTTGTCCGGTGCCATTGGGGCTGCCGCGCTGATCCTGTTCCTCGTCGTGTCCGGCCTGCGTGTGCAAACCGGCAATCGACGCGACCCGCGTCGCCTGCTGTCGTGGATCGGCTGGTTGATCCCCGGTGCCATCTGGCTGCTCTGGCTGCCCTACCCGTTCTATGCCCTGATCGCTGCCCCCTTCCTGGCCGCCATCATCAGTGGAGGCGTGCGCAGTTATCCCCAGTGGGGTCGTCAGGTCTTGTGGACGGCCATCTTCATGCTGTATGCGTGGGGTCACGTGACGGTCCTGCGATGACGATTCGCTGGGGGATCCTCGGGTGTGGCAATGTGTGCGAAGTGAAATCGGGCCCGGCACTGCAGAAGGCCGATGGATCGAATCTGGTCGCCGTCATGCGCCGCAATGGCGAACTGGCGGCCGATTATGCGAAGCGCCACGGCGTACCCCGCTGGTACGATGACGCTGATGCGTTGATCGGTGATGAGGCCGTCGACGCCGTCTACATCGCCACCCCACCCTCTTCACATCTGGAATTGACCCGCAGGGTCGCCGCCGCCGGCAAACCGGTGTATGTGGAGAAACCGATCGCGGCCACATCCGCAGAGGCCGAACAGATGACGCACATCTGCGAAGAGGCCGGTGTGCCCCTGTTCGTCGCCTATTACCGACGTCGGCTGCCCGTCTTCATGCAGGTGGAACACTGGCTGCGTGAAGAGGCAATCGGGCAGGTACGCTTCGTCAGCATCCGGCTGTTCGGATCACCCTCCCAAGCCGATCTGAGTGGGGCCGGCTCCGGCTGGCGGATCCAGAGCGATGTTGCCGGCAAGGGGGGCTATTTCCACGATCTGGGTTGCCACCAGCTCGACGTCCTCGACTACCTGCTGGGACCGATCGAGGCCGTCGACGGCCAGTCCGGTAATCAGTCCGGTCTCTACGATTGCGAGGATGCAGTGACGGCCGCCTGGCGTCATGCGGGTGGCGCACTGGGCAGCGGCCTGTGGGTCTTCACCGCCTACGAGGGCAGCAGCACCGAAGAGATCGAGATTGTCGGCAGCGAGGGCAGGATCAGTTGCTCTGCCTTCGAATTGGACCGGCCACTACGGCTGGAGCGGTCTGGTGGTCACGTCGAAGAGACAACGATCGAGCCACCTGCTCATGTGCAACAGCCGCTGATCCAGAGTGTCGTCGATGCCTTGCGAGGACGGGGCACCTGTCCCAGCACGGGGGTATCCGCCTTGCGCACGGCGCAGGTAATGGACCGGATCCTGGGTGTCATGTAGGACCGTGCACACTAGACATCTACCCGAAAGAGGGCGCAGGTAGCCGGCCCTCCACCAAAGCAAGTCGACGCACGGGGCCTGAATTTGCGGACATGACGTCGGGGTTGCCCGCAGGGAGACTTGATGTGTCAGCACCATGCCGGTATTGGACACTCTGGCCTTCTCAAGCTGGCTTCATGCCCGACACGACATTCCATCTTGACACAGGATACAGCAGCGGCCGCACGAATGAGGGAATCCGGAACCAGGGAGGGGAAGGCACGCAGTCGTAGTGTGTGGTAGGCACCAGCCCCTGGTCCTTCAACTTACCCCTCAACGCACGCGATGTTAGGGCTTGGTGGTGCTGTGGATGCCTCTTCGTCAGTCGCCATGCGAGCCACCAGCTGTAGTCGAAAATCGTGACTGCACCTCCCGGCCGGAGGACCCGAGCGCACTCCCGCAGAGCGGAGTCGGCATCGTCGATCGTGATCAGCACCGCCACCATGAATGCCCTGTCGACTGAGCCGTCGGCCAGCGGCAGCGACCTGGCGTCGCCATATACATCGACACGTCCACCGTAGTAGTCGGAATGTAGATCCAGACACCAGTATCTGCCCTTTACCAGATCACGATATTGCCCGGCGCCGCCACCGATCTCAATCACCCGTTGGTCCGGAGCGGTGGTCTGAGCAAGGAGTTGGGCTACGTGTCCATAGATTCTGCCGCTCAACTCGGGCCCTCAGAATTTGCAGAACGTGATATGTTGATCACATTCACGGCGAACCTCCATTCTCGTCGCTTGATGCCTCCTTGGACAAGCAACAATACGACGTAGATGACGAGAGCCAATCCCATCGCAGAGGCAGCCCCGAAGCCTGAGACACTGCTCTCAAGAACGAGTGTAGAAGCAATCGCAAGGGGGATGGCAGAGACCAGCAGCTTACCGACAAGAAGCCATTGCCATGGGAAAGACAGAATCCTGTACGTCATGGTGTGAATTATCCAAGCCTGAAGAGCGTATGTCGCCAGTGTTACCAGCGCCGCTCCCTGTACACCGTAGTGTGGCACCACTGCGAAGTTGCCAGCCAGATTAACCACCGCGGCAATCACGGAGACCATGAGTATCTTCGCGCTCTTGTCCTCCAGGATAAGGATTGTCTGAGCGATGGCGCCAAGATTCATGACCGCAATACCAGCGCCCACTGCCGCCACCAGGAGCCACGTCGAATGAAACTCCGATGTAGCGAGAATCGATATCAGGCTCTGTGAGTACGCCGTCAGGAAGAATAGGAGAGGTATACTCACGATCAGCGGATACTTGTAGGCAAACCCCAGATACTCATGTACCTCGTCGGGCCTTTTTCTCTTCCACGAAGCTGCAGTGGCAGGGATCAGTACGAAAAAAACCGGCGCGAAAACCAGGCCCACGATACTGCCCAGCCCATAGGATACCGAGTAGATCCCGGCCGCTTCAGTCCCCTGGTAGTAGCTCAGAATGTATCGATCACTGGCATTGATTACAGCCATGAGAATCCCGAGTGGCAGGAGGGGAAGGCCATGACGCAGGTAGGGCGCCACAGAGGAAAACGACGGCATGGCTAGACGCCCTCTGAGCAGGAAGAACAGGGCGACTATCACAACAACTGCCTTGATGAGTAGAAGTCCGAGGAGCATCTCTGAGAGCCCGGCCCCAGTGAGGAAGAGCCATCCGGCAACCGCAAGCCACGAGACGGTCTCCAAGGATACGAGCAGAACGAAGAATGTTACCCGTCTTGAACCCCGCAGATAACTGAAGATGAGGATTCCCGAGGCAGCAAGGGGGATCACCCATCCCGCGTGCCGCACGGTCGTCGCCAGTTCACTACTACCCAGCAACGTCTTGGCGATCCACTCATCTGTCAGCGCCAGCACGGCCTGAACAGCTAGAGCCACTGCCAACCCGACAATGAGGGAGGAGACGAGGTCATCTATCTCGCCTCG
>JABHDC010000244.1 GCA_018673255.1 Gemmatimonadota bacterium | reverse complement strand
CTGGTCCTCAGCGGGCAACTCATCGTAGGCCGCTTCTTGGCTTAACTGGAGGGCGCGGATGTAGGCGGCGACGGCCCATCGGTCGTTGACCTGAATCCGCGAGGCGTAGCTGAACATCGAGCCGAAGCCATTCGTAATGACATCGTAATAGTAGCCGATCGCAGCGTCTCGCAGCCGATCCTGATGGAAGGAGGGGGGCTGCTTGAGGCCGCGCTGAACGACGATGCCGTTGCCGCTGCCGCTGCGATCATGGCAGGGCGAGCAGTAGATGTCGTAGCGCTGCTGACCGCGCTCAAGCAATTCACGATCAAACTGGATTGCAGCGGGCAGCGTCGTGGCCAATTCGCCGTTGACTTTCCCCTCGAACAAATGGGCGTCCAGACGCAGGCCGCCTCGGGCAATCGTGCCCTCGATCGGAGGCCGGGACGTCAGGCCATCCTTGAAGAAACTTGTCGCCTCATGGGCCTCGTATTTCTCCTGATCATACATCCTCTGCCGCAGATCACAACCGGCAAGGGCTGACATGGATACGAGCAGGGCGAAAGCCACCAGGTAGGGGCGGCGATGGAGTGCAGTTGACGTCATGTCAGGCTTCGACCTCGGACACGTTGACGGGATCCAGGCTCTGCAGGAAGGAGGTAGTGCCCTGCTTACTGTACTGTGGGTCACTGGATTCGATGCAGAGGAAGAACCGATCCTGGCTGGCGCGCTCGAATTCGGGCACGTTGAAGACCGGGTGGTACGGCTGCGGCAAGCGATTCAACAGGATCATTCCCACCACAGTACCCAGAGCGGCGAAGAGAATCGTCGTCTCGAAGGTGACGGGAATGAACATGAGGCTACTCAGATGGGGTCGGCCGCCGATGTTGATCGGATAATCGATCATGTGAACGAAATACTGGAGTCCGAAGCCAGCCACGCAGCCAATGACACCGCAGACGAAGCTGATCACGGCCAGATTGGTCTGCGCGAAGCCGATGGCGGCTGCCAGTCCGTGGACGGGCAATGGGGAATAGGCGTCCATCTGCCGATATCCTGCGCCGTAGGTCTTGTGTGCGGCGGCAAGCAGGTTGTCGGGGGTCTCGAACTCGGCCATCAGACCGTGGGCGCCATGCCCTGTAGAGGTGTCGTTCATCTGCAGATTCTCTTGGAGTTAGTGCTTCTTACCGGCCTAATGCTTCTTACCAGTTGGCAGGATCGTGCGAATCTCGTGCATGGCGATCAGCGGCCACGCACGGACGAAGAGGAAGAAAGCGACAAGGAAGAAGCCCATGGTGCCGATGTAGAGTGCCCAGTCCCAGAAGGTGCCCGAATACATGTCCCAGGATGAAGGCATGTAATCACGGTGCAGGCTGCCGACGACGATGATGAAGCGCTCGAGCCACATGCCCACGTTGATGAACATGGACACCATAAAGATGGTGTAGGGGTTCGTGCGAATACGCTTCGACCACAGCAACTGGGGCACGAAGATATTGCAGGTCAGCAGAGCCCAATACGCGCCGCCATAGGGCCCAAACATCCGGTTCTTCAACATGAAGCTTTCATAGATGCTGGCTGAATACCAGCCCATGAACTGCTCCATGAAATACCCGTAGGCGACGATCATGCCGGCTACGAGCATCACCTTACCCATGTTGTCCAGATGGCGATCGGTGATGAAGTCGTGCAGACCATAGAGCGAACGCAGCGGCAACATCAACGTCAGCACCATCGCGAAACCGGCGTAGATCGCACCGGCAACGAAGTAGGGCGGGAAAATCGTCGTATGCCAGCCGGGTATGATGGACACGGCAAAGTCAAAGGACACGACGGAGTGCACGGAGAGCACGAGCGGCGTCGATAGACCCGCCAGGATCAGGGAAGCCATCTCGTAGCGTTCCCAGTGGATGGCAGATCCGCGCCAGCCCAGCGACAGGACGCCGAAGATACGCTTGGTGACCAGCGTTCTGGCCTTGTCCCGATAGGTGGCGAAATCGGGAATCAGCCCCACGCCCCAGAAAAGCAGCGACACGGTCAGGTAGGTCCCGACGGCGAACACGTCCCAGATGAGGGGCGAGCGGAACTGCGGCCAGACGGCCATGGAATTTGGATAAGGGAACAGCCAGTAGATTGCCAGCCAAGGCCGACCGGTGTGCAGAATCGGGAACATGCCGGCGCACATGACAGCGAAGATCGTCATCGCTTCGGCGGATCGATTGATCGAGGTGCGCCATTTCTGCCGGAACAGAAGCAACACGGCTGAGATCAACGTGCCAGCGTGACCGATTCCGATCCACCAGACAAAGTTGATGATCGCGAAACCCCAACCGACTGGGACATTCAATCCCCAGATGCCGACGCCTTCATACACCAGATAGGCGATGGCGACCTGCAACAACCCAATCAGCGCCAGACCGATACCGACGACGATAAACCACTGAATCGGGGTGTGCGGCGTGAAGACGACGGACGAAATCTTGTCCGTTACCGTTGTATACGACGTCTGCCCCGGTCCCAGTTCACTGGGGGGTGGTTCGTAGGGGCGGCGTTCGGAAGCCTCGGGCATGGTCGTTGTGTGGCTCTCGGTGGTTGTTGATCGGCGCGGATCTGAACCGGAACATCAACTCAGGCGCGCGGGATCGATTCAGTCGTTAGCTGTGTGAGTCAACTGAAACTGTGTGAGTCAACTGAAGCTGTGAGTCAACTGATCTCAGGATTCGGATTCTTGACACGCGCCAGGTACGTCGTGCGCGGGCGGGTATTGAGGTCTGTCAGAATGCCATAGTTGAGAGGCGACGCCTTGAGCTGCGCCACTTCAGACTTGGGATCGGCAATGTTGCCGAAGGCGATCGCCTGCGTCGGGCAGGCCTGCTGGCAGGAGGTCTGCACCGCGCCCTCGGCGACGGCGCCCACACCATTGGCCACTTTTGCATCGACCCGGGCGGCGTTGAGACGTTGCACACAATAGGTGCACTTCTCCATGACACCACGCGGACGGACGGTAACATCCGGATTCCGCTGCATTTTCAGCGACTCGGATTCGCGATCCACATACTGGAGGAAGTTGAAGCGACGCACCTTGTAGGGGCAGTTGTTGGAGCAGTACCGAGTCCCCACGCAGCGATTGTAGACCATGTCATTGAGGCCCTCTTCGCTGTGGGATGTGGCCGTCACCGGACACACGACCTCGCATGGGGCATTCTCGCACTGCTGACAGGGCACGGGCTGGTGCAGGATCTCGGGGTCATCCAGGTCGGTGAAGTATCGGTCAATCCGAACCCAGGACATCTCACGACCGTTGAGCACCTGCTCTTTGCCCACGATGGGGATGTTGTTTTCTGACTGACAGGCCACCGAACAGGCATTGCACCCGGTACACGCGGTCAGGTCGATGACCATTCCCCACTGGTTGGGGGAAGTGTAGTCGTGATCATCGAGGAGCGTCAGTCCGGCAGGGAACTGATGCCCCTCTCTCTGGGCAAAATCCGGATGATGACGGTATTCGTCGACGTTGCCGTGTCGGACCAGATGGCGGCCTTCCATGCTCTGGTGATCCTGCGTGCAGGCCAGAGGCATCTTGTCGAAGGACTTCGATACAGTGACATCGTTGAGCGTCCACGACGAGTCGGTGCTGCGCAGCTTGGCTGCATTGGCGCCGATGCCGGTTCCCACACGTCCTGCCTGCTCGCGACCGTATCCCAGATGAATCGTGATGACACCGGCCGCCTGACCAGGAAGAATCCACGTGGGCAAAGAGAGTTCACGACCTCCGGCAGTGAGATTGAGCACCTGCTCATTGCTCACACCCAGACGTTCCGCCGTGGCGGGGCTGACGAGGGCTGCATTGTCCCATGTCAACTTGGTCACTGGACGCGGAGTTTCCTGCAGCCAGCCATTGTTCGCAAAGCGTCCATCGTGGAGGAATGGATCGGGACGCAGCACGACCTGAATCCCTTCCTCGGAATCCAGAGGAAGGCCAAATCCCGACTCAAGCTTGATCTTCTGCAACTCTGGCGTGAGGCGAGGCAGGGAAGTCCCCGGGATCAGACCGTCGTGCAACGCGCGCTGCCAGGCGGAAGAGAAGTCAGTGGCCGAGGCGAAGGCATCCTGCTTGGCCCAGTGATCCGCCAGCAGATCCCGAATCGGCTGGCCGCCCTGACCGGAAAGTGCAGCGACGACCTCGTGAGCCGACTTGCTCGGATACAGGGGAAGGATGAGCGGCTGGATGATCGACACCGTGCCATCGTAGGCACGGATATCACCCCAGGCTTCAAGCCAATGTGACAGGGGAACGTGCCAATGACTGCGCAACGTTGTCTCGTCCACATGGCTGCTCAACTGTCCTCGGAAGCGGACACTCTCCATCGCCTCTGCGAAGCCCAGGTCGCCCGGTGCATCGTAGACGGGATTGACATCGAGCATGATCAGCGAGGATACCTCGCCGGCACGCATGTCGTTGACGAGTTCGGTCAGGCTTGCAGTGTGATCGATCGAGTGTGCATCGAGTGAGGCTGTGTAGTGGACAGTCTTGCCGACATTGCCCAGGGCTTTGTTGATCGCATGAGCGAGGGCATGGACAGCGGGTGCCTGATGCTCGCCGACGATTACGGCACTGCGACCCCGGTGCTGCTTCAGGTCACTGACCAGTGGTGCAAGCCAACCCTTCTCATCGAAGAAAGATGGTGCAGCACCCTTGGTTTCTACACCGAGTTGACGCGCAAGTTCGGCGGCCAGCGCCTCAATTCGACCATTGTCCGCCCCGAGGCGGTGATCGGCGATTGAACCGGTGCCCGTGGGTGACGTCTCCACCACATAGAGGCGGTTCAGTGCTTCGTCCGACTTGGCACCCGTGCGAACCTGCTTCGTCCGACGGCCCATGAAGTCACGGGCATATCGAACAGCAGCAGGACCCGACTCAAACAGGTCGGCATCCAGCGACAGCACGACATCGGCGGCTGCCAGGTCGTGGTAGGTGTTGGTCGCCTGACCAAAGGCCTGAATCGATCCAGCTCGACTGTTGTCGGTGTGGGAGGCCTCGTACTGATGCCAACGAGCCTCAGGCAGATCGGCAAGAAAGGCCTGGATCTGTGCACCCAACGTGGGAGAGGTGATGCGGCGGGTCAGGATCCGCAGCCCCTTGCCCTTATTCACGCGGGCACTGCCGACTTCAACGCTGAGTGCCTTGACGAAGGCGCCCCACGTGGCGATCCGACCGGCATTCGTGACGGCTTGCGCACGATCAGGGTCGTAGAGATCCAGAACCTGTGCCTGTGTGGTGGCACCGGTGGATCCCAGACTTGCGGGGTGCTCAGGATTGCCCTCGATCTTCGTGGGCCGTCCCATGTGACTTTCGACCAGCACACCGGTACCGATGCCACCCAGGGGAGCAGCAGAAGCGTAGAAGACCGGCCGGCCCGGGAGCATGTTCTCCGGGGCACGAACCCACGGCACGATCGATTCTTCTGGCTGAATCGTGCAATTCGTCAAGCCGCCCAGGGCCAGAGAAGCCCCCATGAGCTTCAGGAAGTTGCGTCGACTGGTGCCATCTTGCCACTCAGCAGCCTGCTCGGGGAATTCGCGGTGAATGAGCTCTTCAAAGGCAGGAGATCCGGCCAACTCATCAAGACTGCGCCAGTATTGCTGGCCCGAGGTCTTGTCGAGTGCCTGCCTCAGTTCACCTACGTCGAGCTGCCGGCGCGATCCGACGGTCTCAGATGCAGCAACTTGGGTCTCAGACGCCGAAGCATGGGGTCCAGACGCCGAAGCATGGGGTCCAGACGCCGAAGCATGGGGTCCAGACGCCGAAGCCTGCGTCGCAGCGGGTTCGATCTGCAATGTTGTGGTATTCGGATTCATGTGTGTCAAAGGTGGCAAACCGAGCAATCTGTGAGCTGCGAAACGCGCACGTCGTATTCCTCCACCAGACGGCGGCCCTGAGCCTCCTGGTCTGCTGGCGGCGTCCAATCGACGTCAAACACGTGCTCGCGGGGACGGATATGCTTCTCGGGCTGGCGGTGGCACTCGAGACACCACTCCATATTGAGGGCGTTCTCGACGGAGACCAGGGGCATCTCGTCAATGGCACCGTGACAGCTGGTGCATCCGATTCCCTTGGCAACATGGATGTTGTGCCGGAAATAAACGAAGTCAGGCAAGTCGTGGACCCGGTTCCACTGCAGAGGCTTCTCGTCCCGCCAGGCGGCGCGAATTGGCTCGAGGTTTGGCGCCTCGGTCCAGACCAGCGAGTGGCAGGTCATACAAGTCTCTACCGGGGGAATGCCGGCAAATGCCGACTCTTCCACGGACGTGTGGCAATACCGGCAATCAATGCCGATGGCCTGTACGTGGTGCTTGTGACTGAAGGGCACCGGTTGGTCGATGGCGACACCGACCTCGCTGACGTAATCGATCCGATTGATGTTCAGCAAGATGCCAAACAAGACTGCCGTAAAGATGATGACGGCAATGATCGAGAACCGGGCAAGCCAGTTGATACTGCGATGAAAAACCTGCGCCATCTACGCACACACTCACGGATGGTCACGCCCGTCGGTGGGACACCTCAGGGTCGTGGTCGCCTCGCTGGAGGCCGGTGGTCAGGTCTATCGTTCGAAGGAGAGGAGGCAAGCGTGTTCGAAGGAAAGTTGGGGCGGAACGTCCCGGTCACGTCGTGGAACCGCCCTGAAGCCTGCCTCACTGCAAAACAGGCGCAAAAAGTAGGAGCGTATTTCTGTGAAGTCAACACGATAAATCATGCAGGTCGATATAAAAATGCGTCCAGATCAGGATTGAGCCATACTTTGCCAGATCTTGACCATCTCAGGAGTGGCTCCTATCATTCAAACTTCTCTGGAAAGCTGCCGATACTCGGGGTGGGGGATCGCTTCTGAGGCCAGGCTTCATCATTTGCCCTCGTAGCTCAGTTGGATAGAGCACGTGATTCCTAATCACGGGGTCGTGGGTTCGAGTCCCGCCGGGGGTACCGCTTCTTTTTATAGGATTGGTGGAATCAGTTGTCATGTTCTCCGGGAGGAACGCTGTCTGTTGAAGCAACCGTTCCGATCATCCATATCTGCTGTCCGGATGCCGGTGTAGATTCCATTGACCCGAGCAGTAATTCAGAGTGTCCCGTGGACCAGCCTGATTGACCCTTTTCTGTTGTCACACAACAAGTTGGCACCAGTGTCTGATCTTCGAGTTGAGATCGGCCCCAGGGCAGCAGATCGCCCCCAAGGCCAACATAGTCAAAGGGGCAAGCGAAGCACGTGACAGAAGCTGATCAGCCACCTGCCGACCCGGAGTTCCGTTCGAGCACGCCGGCGCCTGCGATGGTCCCGACAGATCAGATTGAGGAAAGTCTGCGCCTGCACCGGACCTGGGTGGAGTCAAAAGGGCAGGATGGCACACGCGCTTCCTTTCACCGGGCAGTCCTGACAGACGCCTATCTGCAGGGCGCAGATCTTCGTGGGGCCGACTTCAGTCAAGCCATTCTGCAGGGCGCCGAACTCCAGAATGCGAATCTCTTCCGCGCCAATTTCTCCCAGGCCAATCTCAAGGGGGCCAGTCTACAACGGGCGAAACTGCGTGAGGCGAATCTCTCCGGCGCCCATCTCATTGAAGCGAACCTGCAGGAGGCGGATCTGCGTCAGGCCAATCTGCAACGGGCCGATCTGCGTGATGCAGACATGCTGGAGAGTATTCTGGTGCGCACGGACATGACGATGGCTTTCGCTCACTCCGTCAATCTCTTCATGGCTGACCTTCGACGAGCCGTCTGCAAGGAGATCAACCTGCAGGAGGCGGATCTGCAGGGCGCCGATCTGAGAGAGGCCAATCTCTCCCAGGCTCAGATGCAGGACGCCAAGATGGCGGGCGCTGAACTGGACGGTGCCCAGCTGGAGAGGGCCGACTTCCTCGACGCGTTGGGGCTGACTGCTGATCAGGTGAGCAGCGTGGTCATGGACACGCGCACGCGCTGGCCCACCTATCTGCGCGACCAAGTGGCAGGTCTGCCTGAGAATGGCAGCCAGGCGGATTCCGGTCCGCCCTAGTCTCTGCGGCAGTCAGTCCCTGGCAGCAGTCAACTCCCGTTCTCCTTCACTGCGTGCGATCAGTGCTGCGCCGCAGGTGTCACTCCAGACATTGACGGTCGTGCGACACATGTCGAGGACGCGGTCGACGGCCAGGATGAGGCCCACACCTTCCAGCGGCAAACCAACAGCTGTCAGAATCACCGATATCATCACCAGCCCGGCCATGGGGATTCCGGCCGCGCCGATGGACGCCAGCAGCGCCGTGATGACCACGAGGGCCTGCTGAATGAAAGACAACTCAACGCCGTAGGCCTGCGCGATGAAGAGGGCGGCAACACACTCGTACAATGCGGTGCCATCCATGTTCACTGTAGCTCCCAGGGGAGCGACAAAACTCGTCACCCGATTCGAGACACCCGCACGATTCTCGAGATTGTCCAACGTAAGCGGCAGCGTCGCTGAGGAGGAGGAAGTCGAGAACGCGGTCAGAAGGGCGGGAGACATGGCTTGGGCGTGGACATGCGGGCGCAATCGGCCGAAGAGATGAAGCAGCAGAGGGAGTGTGATCGCAGCGTGCACGAGCAGGCCCAGGAAGACCGTCAGGGCATAGAGACCGAGTCCGGTAAACACCTCGAGGCCTGTTCGAGCCACAGTGCGACCGACGAGAGCGAAGATTCCAACAGGGGCGAAGCGCAGGATGAAGTGAGTGAGTTGCATCATCACGCTGAAGGCACTGCTGAAGAAGTCTTCCAGAGGCTGACGTTTTGCCTCGGGAAGCCGCGTGATGAAGTACCCGAACAGAATGGCAAAGAAAATGATCTGCAGCATGTTCCCTGTCGCCATCGCTGCCATCGGGTTGCTGGGTACCAGATCCAGCAAAAGGCGTATGAGGGCCGCACCGGGACTCTCACCGAAGCTATCCATCGATGCGGCCAGGCGTTCGGGACGCTCCGCCACACCGAGACCAAGGTCGACGCCGACGCCTGGTTGGGTCAGATTTACCAGGACCAGTCCGGTGATGATGGCAAGCAGACTGCTCAGGGTGTAGTAGAGCAAGGTCTTGCCGCCAAGGCGTCCGACGCCCTCGCCACCACCGAGGCCGGCGACGCCACAGATGATGGATGTCGTGATCAGTGGCACGATCACCATCCGCAGCCCTTTGAGAAACAGATCGCCAACGAAGTCGATGGAAGCGATGGTGTCCGGAATCAATACACCGGCAAGAGTACCGAGAATCAGTGCCGCCAGGATCTGCCAGTGCAGGGCAAGGCGGAAGATGGATCTGAGCATGTAAGCTCGCTCCGGGCTGGGTCAACATTGCAGGATGGGGCGGCGAACCTAAACGGCTGGGCCAAGGTGGAGCAAATGCGTTGACCCGGATCATGGCAGTATCGAGGAGAAGATGACGCACATCAGAGTCTACGACACACCGCGCCGGAAGAAGGTCGAATTCGAGTCCTTGGAGCCTGGCAAGGTGCGCATGTACAGCTGTGGTCCGACCGTATGGGACTACGCTCACATTGGTAATTTCCGCGCCTTTCTCTTTCCCGATGTGCTCAAGCGCTATTTGCAGTATCGGGGCTTTGAGGTTGAGCATGTGATGAATCTGACCGATGTAGATGACCGCATCGTCCAGCAGGTGAACGACCGCGGCTCTGACATCGACTCCTATGTGGGCACCTACATCGATGGATTCTTCGATGATCTGGATCGCCTCGGTATTCGCCGTGCTGATCGCTATCCAAGGGCGACCGAGCACATTCCGGAGATGGTTGAGATGATCGGCCGACTCGTAGAAAGTGGTTCCGCCTACGAGCGCGACGGCTCTGTCTACTTCGCCATCGAATCCTTCAAGCCCTACGGTGAATTCGCCAATCTCGATATGAGCGGAATGCGCGATGGAGTGCGCATCGACAGCGACAAGTATGACAAGGAACATGCCCGCGACTTCGTGTTGTGGAAGGCGTGGACCGAAGCCGATGGTGCGGTGTCTTGGGAGGCCCCGTATGGACGCGGTCGACCGGGTTGGCACCTGGAGTGCTCCTGCATGTCGATGAAGTATCTGGGTGAGACGTTCGATATCCACACCGGCGGGGTGGATCTGATCTTCCCGCATCATCAGAACGAGATTGCCCAGAGTGAGGCCACCACGCACAGGCCTTTCGTGCGGTACTGGATGCACAACGAGTTCGTTAACATTGACGGTACAGCCATGTCCAAGAGTTTGGGGAACAACCTCCGCCTGCAAGACATCGGTGATGATGAACTGGTTCGCGCCTATCGATATCTGGTAGTCACATCCCACTACCGCACGGTCCTCAATTTCACCGACGAAGCCCTCGCCGGCGCAAGGTCAGCCCGCCGACGCCTCAATCGCGCCTGCCAGCGTCTGTCTGTCGTTGCAGCCGATCAGACGTCGGGCGATTCACCCATCTCCTGGGAGGATCGCGTGGCCAGTGCCGAAGCCGATTTCCGGCAAGCCATGGACGATGACCTGAACACGCCGCGCGGCATGGCGGCCATATTCGGATTGGTAGGCGACGCTGAGCGCGCCCTGAGCAGTGGCGATCTCTTGCCGGCGGCAGCGGCCAGTGCGCTGAGATTCCTCAAGGCAACTGATGGCGTTCTCGGGTTCCTCGATGAGGTCGCTGAACCGACACCTGCAGCCGAACTGGCGCCAGCCCAGCAAGGGTTGCTCGAAGAGCGGCTGGCCGCCCGTGAGGCCAAAGACTGGGCACGATCCGATGAATTGCGCGATCAGCTGGCCAGTGCCGGAATTCTTGTCACCGACACACCAGACGGCCAGCAGTGGTCGCTCATGTGAGGCGATGGGTGGTGTGAGTAAGGCATTGCCCTGCTTGACTTTCCGGCGTGGCACAAGCTTCTTTTGGAGGGTCAGGGATGTACCCGAGACCCGCCACCGAACCCCTACACCCTACGCAGACAAGTGAGATGACGGGCGAGACCAGCTATCTCTCCAGCGCACTGCGCACAGAATTGTGGATGGCTCTGGGTGAGCAACTCCGCAGTGGTACACCTCTGTGCACGAATCGGGATTTCCTCGATGTCCTGTGTGAGATCTACGAGGAGATCACCGGCGAAGTGGCGCCCGAACTGGTCCGCAGCGAGATCCATGACATGGTCACTGCCGTGAATGAGGCGCACCCGGAAACGTATCTGGCAAAGGGTGTTCAGAATGGCATTGCCCGGGCCTTTGGAGAGGGCGTGCGTCGCCTCAACTGGGACGTCAATCGTATCCAGAGCGCGGGAGCCAAGACCATGCGCCGCTTCCGTCAGCAGGACAGTGTCCGCGAGTTCCTCGCCGATGCGAATCTGCAGCCCGAACAGATCTCCGTCGCCGACTGCGTCCAGCAGGTGATACAGGAGGTGGCGCCTGCTGGCGTCGATGTGCCGCCCCCTTCACAACCATCTCGTCCCGCATTCCGGCCAGATCTCAAACCACAGGCCCCGGCTACCGCCGAAACGTCCGCTGCCAGTGTGATGGATGCTGACACGAAGGCACTGGTTGAATCGGGTGAAGTCGATGCAAGTGAGGTCAAACAACGCGCCGAAGCGCAGGAGAAGCGCCGATCTCAGTTGGAAGATCGGGAAATGAAGAAGGCCTATTCAGCTGAGCGAATCGATGCCTATGTCGATCAGGGCGTCGTGGATGCCGATGAGGCTGTGAAGCTCAAGGAGCTCGCCAAGGTTGAGGAACGGCTTAAGAAAGGGGAGATCACCGAGGAAGAGGCCGGTGAGATCCGTAACAGCATCCTGGACGGCAAGGCTCGCGACAAACTCGAGCGGCAGGTCCGCGAAACGGTAGCGGATTCCATTCGTTATCTGCAGGCCTTCGAGTCGATGCAGAAGATCAATCCGCAGTATCACGACGCCATCGGATTTCTCATCCAGCACAAGAATCTGGTGGTGGCCGGCGAGGGGGCCAATGTCGATCTCTCACCTCCCGTCAAAGGATTGATGGAGGACGTCGATCTGCTCGAGGACATCCTCAATATCATGGAGCGCAAGGACCAGGAATTGCGGATGATCTCCGTGCGACTCCATCCGTACAACGGCATCATGAGTCGGGGAATTGAACGCATCGGCAACATGACGATCGAAGAGAGCTTCGTCGAGGACCTCGAGCACCTGGATTCCGATGGCATGTCCGATCGACTCAACTCGGCCGATCAGATGGAACGTGTTCGCCCGGCGGCCGATATGCGGTGCTTCATCAGCCTCATCGATCACGTGACCAAGCGCACCCGTTTCCGCAAGGAACTGCGTCTGCTGCGTATCAGCAAGCAACTGGAGGAATTCTACCAGGGAACGACCGATATGAAGGAAGCTCGCCACCAGGCCGAGAGCTTCCTGGATCGTCGACTGCGGCGTCTGTTCCCCGACATGAATGCGGAAGAGGCAGCAGAGCTGAAGCAGCGCTCGACGCAGATGATGGATCAAATCGAGCAGCGTATTCACGATGAGCGCAAAGCTGGCGTCGAAGCCAAGCGGGCGAAGGTGGAGGATGCGCAGGCGGCGAAACCTTCTTCTGAAGGTGGCGACGATGAGATGGAGCTGTCGGAGGAAGAGATCAAGAGCGGTGTACAGATCGGGCGGGTTGAGATGCGCGTAGCCGGCGGAACTCGCCGTATCCCAACCAAGATTATGCCCGATCCGGATGATGCGGAGAAGATGTGTGTCGCTAGCCGCGACCCGGACACGGGCGAAGTGACACCGGCCAAACGCCGCGGCGCGGTTCGCTATATCGAGAAGACACGTGACGGTTTCTGGCGAGAAGGACGCTGAGTGACCGGTGTGCCGCACGGTCCGTCTGACGGCCCGTCAGAGGATCTCGCACCTTGGGCAGGGCGTTGGCCCTTGTTGCCGGAATCGGTGCTATCTGCGATTCGGCTCATCGGGGATCTGCGAAACGGTGGGACGGCAACCTGTCGGCCCGATGAGGCTGCAGCCGCCCTTCTCACAGCACTTCATTCGGCTGGCGGCAGAACGCTGCCAGGCGTGTGTGTGCAGCGGCTCCTGCAAGATGATACCCACCCATACATTCAGTGCCTGGATCGAGGCGAAGAGCCAGGCGCCAGTCTGCGCGCGCTGCTGCGCAGTGACCTGCAACAGTTGCAGTTCGTGGCCCAGTTGCCGTGGATCGACTGGGTCCGGTCGGCCGGGGTCAGGTGGGTCGATTCTGAAGGGGCGCCTGCGCTGCAGGGAACTTCAGCCGACGTGGCCAGCCCATGGTCATCACAGATGGCGCGGCAGCAATTGGAAACCGTACTGGGCCAGGGTGGCGATTGGGGTGAGGCTCTCGAGGATCTGTCGAGATTCTGGCGGCACTATGGCTGCGGCCTTCATCAGGGCGTAGCGGCATACAGACTGGGCGTCTCAGATCGAGTGGGGGCACCGGAAGGTCACACGCAGCTGCTGCCGATTCGAGACTTCGATCACTTCCCCCTGGAGTGGCTGCAATTCTCTGGAGGACGTGCTGACCTTCTCGAGCAGAATACACTCGCACTGCTTGAGGGTGACGAGGCGTCCAATGCACTGATCTGGGGGCCACGAGGGTGTGGAAAGTCGACACTCATTCGATCTCTCGTCGGCCGCTACTGGGAACGGGGACTGCGGGCTATTGAGATCCCTGCAGCATCCTATCTACATCTGCCCTCGCTGTTTGAACTGGTTCGCAATCGCCGTGAGTACTTCATCGCCGTTCTGGACAATATTGCCGTCGAGCCCCAGGATCCGGCCCATCGGACACTGGCCACGATGCTGGATGGTGGCCTCGAACAGACCCCGCCGAATCTGATCTTCTACGCCACCTCGAACTACAAGGACCTGGTGGATCGCCATGGGGAGAGGCCCGACGGGCCGCCGCCCCAGCAAGCTGATGCTGCCCGGGCGGGAGAAGGCGGTGGGGCAACCGAACCAGTTCTTGCGGCATATGATCCGCAAGGCCTGCAGCGACTGGATGAACGCCGGGCCCTCGACGATCGCTTCGCCCTCAAGATCTTCATTGATCTGCCGACGAAATCGCAATATGAACAGATTGTGCTGGCCTATGCCGAACGTGCCGGTCTGGGCGACTGCGAGGAGAGAGTTCTGGCCGACTTCCGCGTCTGGTGTATGCGTCACAACCACGATCTGATCGGTGGCAGGACCGCCAGGGATTACATCCGGCACCGTGTCGCCAGCGTCCAGCGGGAGGCCACCGATTCGGTCCGTCAGACGCAGACGCCGCGGGCCCCGCACTGATGGCGCCCGATTCATACATCCAGCTGCGCGCTGACGTCGAAGAACAATCGATACGCTCGCTGAAGCGATTCCTGGACTATGGGAAACGTGTTCGGCAGAGCACCGGATTGGACGAACTGGCCCAATGGGTTGCCAGAATCCTCCACGACCCGGATGAGGTCTATGCAGATACCGAGCGGGCACAGGCCTTCCTCGTCGGGGCCTGTGAGTGGCTGGCACACAGATGGCAAGTCGATGCCCCCGACGAAGGAGGCATTGTAAGCGTTCTGGGAGTGGTGGACCGGGTTCGTCTCCTGCGCCTGCTGATCATCGAGTCCGATCCGTCGAGAAGATGGGGTCTGCAGCGGGCCTTGGAACAACAGGATCCGAAGCTGGCCGCCTGGATCCAGGAGCGGGCCCTGAGGCTGGGTGAGGGAGACCCGGCACGGTCTCAGGAAGAACCATTTCTACACTTCGTCGAAAGCCTCGAGCCACTGGATCCACTCAGCGCCCAAAGCGACGATGGGCTGGCGCAGGAACTGGAGGCCGTCCGTCAGCAACAGATCCGCACGGGGCGTGAACTGAGTGTAGCCACCGAGCGGGCCGACCGCGCCATCGTGCGCCTGGAGGCCCTGGAGGAAGAGACGAAAGGGCTTCGTCGGAGTCTGCGCGAAGAGCGGGAGAATGGCGACAAGCTGCGGGAAGAGCGGAGTCGCCGTATCAAGAACGAGCGTGAGGCCAGGGAAGCTGCGACACAACTGCAGCGATTAAAAGAAGAGTACGTGAAGCTTGATGCCCGACTGCGGGAGAGCGTTCGTCGCCAGGGCAACCAGCCGCTATTGGAGCAGTTGCGCCAGATGGCGCCCGACGACATGCTGGGTGTGGGAGCCGGTGCCGATGAGGAGGAGATCGGGCAGGCAAGACGACGATTTGCCAGCGTCTTCCACTCGGATCGGGCCGCTCAACTGCCCCCCTGGGTGGCGGATCTGTTCGACCACCTGCTCGGACTCGTGAACGCAGCGTGCGATCGAGCGCGTAAGTGAGATCATTCCCGGGCAACCGGGGCGCGACAGTACACGAGATGAGCCCGTGTTCCTCGTCAGGAATACGGGCTCATCTCGTGTACCATCCTCGCCGGCTGGCGCATCTCCCGGATCAGGGGAGGAGCCATTCACCTCGACTGGGAGTGCTGCCAGTGGCGAGACGGATTGATTGTGCAGTACAACGGCTACGTTGTCGGATCGGTCGCCAGGATCAAGCGGCGCGACCCATCATCTGATCGAGTCGTCGGGAAATCTGAGAGAGTGACAGACCTTCCGTCACCCGCATTTCGTGGATGAGGTGCTTCAACAGAATGACCTCAGCCATGTCATACAGATCTTTGTTGCCATGACAATCTGCCACTTTCAGTAGACCTTTCGACTTGTATTCCCGCATCTGGTGGATGGACTTGTCGAACAGACGAGCCGCATCCTCGATACCGATCAGCTTTGTCTTACGCGCTGCCATTGATAAAGACCTCCTTGTCTTTATGTGACATGTGCGGGGAGATGTTACCATGTAATACTAAGCTTATCGGCGAAACGGGCAGAGCCTTTAGTGGGAATTACTCTCCGCGCTCGAGAAGCTCCACCTCATAGCCATCCGGGTCATCGATGAAGGCCATCTTATTCCCTTCGGGGAAGATACTCCGCCACCCATCGGGCCAGATCTCGACGCCGGCATTCTCCAGCTTATCACAGAATGAGATCAGATCCGGTACGCCGATCGCAAAATGCATCAGGTCTTCCGGCACCTTCAGATCGAAGTCGGGAGACCAGGTCAACTCCAGAGTGTGGGGGTTGCCAGGCAGTTCCAGATGCGCCACATGGTTGCCGGCCGGGGACTTGTCCGTACGACTCTTCAACTCGAAGCCCAGATGTTCGCAGTACCAATTGATCGAGCGGTCGAGATCACCGACGCGAATGCGCGTATGGAGGAAGTGGAGCATGAGGCTCTCCTTCAGATGTGAGTGAGGTGGCTCGAGTGCTGTCCCGGCGGTTGCCGGGATAGGGGACTTCCCTATGTTCTGAGGCCGCATTCCGAGCCGGATATGCAAACGGCCGCCCTGGAAGGGCGGCCGTCAGTGCATGGGCGCTTGGAGATTGCCACTTTAGAGATTGCCGGGCATTCAGCAGCGCTTTGATGTATGGTGCCGATGGAGGGACTCGAACCCCCACGGGGATACCCCCACTACGCCCTGAACGTAGCGTGTCTACCAATTTCACCACATCGGCATATTACTGTATCAGCGAATGAAGATAACCCACCGCGGCGGCCATCGTCAAGATCGTGACGACGGCCGGGGACGGTTTGAAGGCGAGAAGGATGGCCAAGGACAAAGAGCTGGCAACCGACGGCGGCGGCGTGAAACTCATCGCCCAGAATCGTCGGGCTCGTCATGACTACGAGATCATCGATACCTTCGAGGCCGGACTGTCGCTGCTGGGAACTGAGGTGAAGGCGTTGCGAGAGGGCAAAGCCAGTCTGGGCGAAGGGTATGCTCGCCTCGACCGCGGCGAGGCATTCCTCTACAGCGTACACATCGGGCACTGTGAGGGCGGGAATCGCTTCAACCACGACCCGGAGCGAGCGCGGAAGCTGCTACTGCATCGAATGGAGATCCAGCGCTTGAAGGGGCGTGTCGAGGAGAAGGGGCTGACGCTCATTCCACTCAAGCTCTACTTCCGTAGGGGACGAGCCAAGGTGGAAGTGGGCGTGGCCAAGGGCAAGACACACTTCGACCGCCGCCATGACATTGCAAAACGGGATGCGGATCGTGCGATCGACCGTGCCCTGTCAAGCCAGCAGCGGGGCAAGGAATAGCGTGAGCGAAATTCCTCCAGACGCCAGCAGTGGCTCCACGCGACACGTGCAGTGCCCGCACTGTGGTGGGCATGGTGTGGTCTACAACCCCCACGTCGAGGTGGGCAGGTTTGGAAGTCTCGAGATCTGCTCATGCGTCCAGTGCGAGTGTGGTGGCACGCCACCCCACATGTACTGGGACGAGCAGTCGCAGAGACGCTGGTGTGATTGCGCCACCCCACGCCGTCGTCTGGCCCACATCAAGGAGCTATTCAAACTCTCGGAAGTGCCCACGCTGTTTCGATTCAAGTTACGTGACGATTTCTCTCCAGATGCACCTGATGGCACACCTCTCTCGGTGGGCGGGCGGGTGACACAGATCCTGCAGTACCTGACGGCCCTGGTTGACGACGATCGTGACCCGCCACGGGGTTACCTGCTTCACGGCCCCCCGGGGACGGGCAAGACCCTGATCAGTTGCATCATTCTCAATGAATTGCTCCTGCACCGGGCTCGGCCGGGCCGCCTGATCAATCTCTCGCGAAAGTTCTTCCATCAGTTGCGGGATACGTTCTCAGAAGAGAGCGAGCAGTATGGTCGCAGCTACCAGATCATGGATGAGTTGTGCCGGATCCCATATCTGGTGCTGGATGACTTCGGCGTGCAGCGTGGGACGGAGTGGGAAACAGAGATGCTCTACGATCTCATCGATGCACGTTACAGCGAAGAGAATTTCACGGTCGTCACGACGAATAAATCGATGGCGGAAATCGAGGCAATCTCTGGTGGCCGTGTGTTATCGCGGTTGGTGGAGATGTGTTATGTCGTTCCCATGAATGGACAGGACTATCGCCAGTTCATGACGCACAACATGACCGGTTAGCGAAGAGAGATGAAGATGACGAGTGACAGGGCCCGGAAAGACGGGCGGCAGGTGGATGAGCTGCGAGACGCATCCATCGAACCCGGTTACACCAGTACGGCACCAGGCTCTGTGCTGATACGCATGGGACAGACCCACGTGATCTGCACCGTATCGGTAGAGGAGCGAGTTCCCCCTTTTCTGGTGGGTGCAGGCAAAGGCTGGCTCACAGCCGAATATGGAATGTTGCCGGGGTCATCGCCGCGGCGCATATCTCGAGAGTCCACAACGGGGAAGCCGAATGGTCGCACCCGCGAGATTCAGCGCCTTATCGGCCGCTCGCTGCGGGCGAGCATCGATCTGCACAAGGTCGGCGAGCGGACCCTGTATGTCGACTGCGATGTGATCCAGGCCGATGGCGGGACTCGGACGGCATCTATTACCGGCGCCTATGTGGCCCTCGAACTGGCCTGCAGACAGCTGCAAGCGGATGGTCTTCTGAGTGAATCTCCACTTCTGGAGTCGCCCATGGCGGCAGTCAGCGTGGGGATCGTGGGCGGCGTGGAAATGCTTGATCTGTGTTATGAGGAGGATGCCGCCGCCGACACGGACATGAATGTGGTCATGATCGGTGGGGGAGGGATCGTAGAAATCCAAGCCACGGCTGAAGCGGCCCCTTTCGATCGACGTCAGACCGACCGATTGCTCGATCTGGCCCAGGTTGGGATCATCTCGCTGCACGACGTGCAGGCGAAAGCCCTTGCAGGTAGGTAAGTATCTGGTTTCCTTCTGGTTATAGAGGGTTTTGTGGCACCCAGAAAGGGCTCCGATCAGGCCTTGACAGGCCAGATCGCTCCCGCATATGTTTGACAAACGCTCTGGTGCAACCCGCTCTGTCTGCCTATCACAACTGGCAGGCAATGAAGAAGAGGCGAAAGCAGAGATGGCCCAAGCCCAAGCCAAAGCTTCCTTCTGGGATATGGACGATTCCCTGGGTTCCTACCTTGGAGAGATCGCCAACTCGAAACCCCTGTCTTCGGCCCGCGAAGTGGAACTGGCCCGACGGATCAAGCAGGGCGATGAAGCGGCACGCAATCAACTCGTCGAAGCGAACCTGCGCTTCGTCGTCAGCGTAGGGAAAGAGTATCAGAACCGGGGCGTGCCTCTGGCTGACCTGATCAGCGCAGGCAACATGGGTCTGATCACAGCGGCGGAGCGCTTTGACGAGAATAGGGGATTCAAGTTTATCTCCTACGCGGTCTGGTGGATTCGTCAGGCGATCTTGCAGACTTTGGCCGAGCAGTCCCGGACGGTAAGATTGCCCCTGAACAAGGTGGGGCTGCTATACAAGATTTCCAAGACGTCACGGAAATTGCGCCAGCAGCGAGCCGACGATCCGGCCCCGGAAGAGATCGCCGCAGCACTGGATGTTTCGGTAGAGGAAGTGAAGGAAACGATGCTCTGTGGGCGCTCAGTGCGCTCACTGGATGCAACATTCCGTGAAGAAGAGGATCACTCTCTGCTCGACGTCATCCCCGACGATCGTCAGGAGTCTCCGGAGATCACGGTGATGAAGGGTTGCCTGCGTGGACAGATAGACACCGTCCTGGGTGATCTGGTGAACCGCGAGGCCGAGATTCTCAAGCTGTATTTCGGGCTGGACGGCGAAGAGCCGATGACACTCGATCAGATCGGGACACGCTATGGTTTGACCCGTGAGCGAGTCCGGCAGATCAAGGAAAAAGCACTGCATCGCTTGCGTCACCCCAGCCGCTGCGATCAGTTGCGGACGTACAGTCGCGCTTGAGGCCCCCCGCGTTCGTTAGCGGATGTTCCTGAGTTTGACTCGGTGCCCTCCCCGGCACCTGTGACCCCCTCCCGTCGACCCCACGACGGGTGTCATACTGTTTCTCCCCAGCGATCGTATTTCTGATCGCACCGGCCTTCATGGTGTGCCTTCGGGCAGCCGTGATGTCACCCCGATCTAAGAGTCGGAGGTCGCGTCCGGAATGGACGTGTCCCATCGGCGCCTACCTATACCGTAACGAGGGGATAATACCCGTGTCTGCCCAGGCTGTGGAAGATGAACTGCTGCGTTCGATCGAAGAAGTGGAGGACCGCATCAAGATCTTCCGGAACCGAGTGAAGGCCGTGTTGGCAGCAGCGCAGAATGATGGCAGTGAAGAAGGCGCTGAGGAAGCTGCATAGGCGAGGCGCATCTGAGGGGTCGCAACTGCGATCGACCATGAATTCGAGGGGGTGACGCGACGCGCGTTGCCCCCTCCGTCGTCTGTGTCTGTGTTGTATCTGTCTGAGGGGAGTGCTACTTTACTAGGCCCCGCCTGATGTGGCAGGGCAATCCGGATCTTTGATCTGATGGACATCAGCGTCTCGACCCGGTAGACCTGCTTCGACATTCCTCCTTGCGGCCCGGCCTGCCCAATGCTCAGTGAAGAAGAACTCACCCAGATTTGCCGTAAATACGCGATCCCGTGTCCCTTCTGCGAGACCGAGAACGAGTATCATCGCCTGAAACGCGACATGGCACGCGCGGCCAAGATGGAGGGCGATGGTCATCCACTGACCTACAAGTGGAAGACCCCTGGATTCGACTCTGTCGATCCACTGCAGTTCTTCATGGGCGCCTGTGGATCATGTGGCTTTACCGGCGAACTGGACGACGCCGACTACCGACAAGCGGGAAAGGCGCCCGATCTCTTCCGCCGAGACTTCGGTGAAGCTGCCATCCAGGCCTACAAGGATGGTGCATCGACAGGAAGAGGAGCGGCCCAATCCCTGCTCAAGAGACTGGCTGAGCCGGACGTCCTGATGAAGACACTGGCTCAGATTCATCTCGGGATTCTCGCGCAATGCTCTCGCAGCAGGCTGCCGGTCGGACCGATCGCCCGGTACTATCTGCGCGTGGCGTGGCTCTACCGCGATCGGGAGCGCTACTACGCTGACGCTGATCCCGAGGCGATCGAGGCCAGTCTTCGCAAGTGCCGCAAGGGCTTTAAGAGAGATATCCCACCCCACGACGACTACCCGGTGACGCCGACGGTCGCCGTGGACGAGATCGAAGCCCTGAAACTCAGTCGAGCTTATTTCGAACGTAACTACGAGTTGCTGAAAGAGGCGAAGGTTGAGGACGAGCTTCGCCTTCGCCTGCTGTTGGCAGAGATTGGCTTCCGCCTCTACGAGCTGACGAGCGATTCTGTCGACTACAAGAAGGCATCCACTTTTTTCAGTGGAACGATTCAGCAATGCCTGAGCATCATCTCTGACAAGAGCATCGTGGGTGGTGCGGTGAATCGCGCTCGCGAGATGCTCGAGAAGGCCGGTGAGCGAGGCCGCGAACTTCGTGCGTTGCACAAGGAACGCGGTGGTGACGAAGCTGACAATGACGAGGACGTGGCGGACGCCAAGACACCGGCGAAAACCAAGGCCAAGACGAAAACCAAGGCGAAGAAGGCAGCCCAGCCGCCGACCGAGACTGCAGCGAAGGCTTCGGGCAATGGGAAACAGGGTGGCGCCACCGGAAAGAAGGCTGCGTCAGTTGCCAAGGCGGCTCAGGAGCCGGCGATGGAGGATGATCGCTCTGTCTCCGAACGTGACAAGGCGACGCGACAGATCAGTACGCTGACACAACAGGTCGGCGATCTGAAGCAGCGCCTGGTGGAACTGGAGGAAGACAATCAGAAGTGGCGTTCGCTGATCGGTCGTGATGCGCTCACCGGACTGCCAAATCGGATCGCCCTTCTCAGTATCCAGATGCCGAAGATCATCAGAGCCTTCCCTGAAGGAGGCCCCTTCACCTGTATCGCCATCGGTCTGGACCAGGTCGCCAAGGTGAATCTGGAACACGGCTGGACCATGGGCGATCGCATGCTGAAAGCCTCGGCCAAGGGGTTGCGCAAATTCTGTACGGAAGGCGAAGAATTGTACCGAATGGATGGTGCGACCTTTGTCATCACCGGTCGAATGGATGGCAACGCAGCTCGGCAGCGGGTCAGCGAGATGCGACGAGCTCTGGGCGGCAGCAGTGTCCGCGTCGAGGAGACCGCCATGCCCCTGGCGTCCAGCCTCGGGGCAGTCACAGTCGAGCAGAAGGTGACCACCTCCGACAAGGAGGTGATGAATGCCGTCTATGCCGCTCTGCTGAGAACGTTGTACAAGGCGAAGGAACAGGGCGGTAACCGAGCGGAAATCCACGGCATCACTCGATTCTGACACAGGACGGAATTCATGCAGAAGTGGCCAACCGGCATCTTCACTTCCATCGATGGTGGATTGGGTGCGGGAATTGAATCTGTGAAAAAGCTGGGCGTGCCGACGGTTCACCTGCATGCCCCGTCACAGCAACTGCGGACGGCTGACAGCAGCGCACAGATCAAGTCGGAGTTCGCCACAGCGGGGATCGACATCAGCGTCGTCTTCATCGGATTTCCGGAGGATGACTACCAGACGGTAGAGCACGTAAAACAGACGGTGGGGCTTGTGCCGGCCCATCTGCGGGAGGCGCGTCTGAAGCAGACGCTGGAGATCTCTGACTTTGCCGCTGCCCTCGGCGTTGATGCCATCGGCATGCATCTGGGATTTGTGCCTGGCAGCCCTAGCGATGCAGGATTCCAGGCCCTGGTCACGACAACGAGAGCTGTGTGTGATCACTGCAGTGGCAATGGTCAGTATTTCCACCTCGAAACGGGGCAGGAAACGGCCGAAGAGTTGCTCACATTTATCGAGGCCGTTGAGAGAGACCGGCTGAGGGTCAATTTCGACCCGGCGAATATGATTCTCTACGGTGCCGGCAATCCTCTGGAGGCCCTCGACAAGGTGGGTAAGCACGTTCGCAGCGTGCACTGCAAGGATGCCTGCATCGAACGTCAGTCCGGACAACCATGGTACGAGGATGCACCACTTGGCAGTGGCGATGTCAATATCGAGGCTTTCCTCCGCGCGCTGAATGGACTCGGATACGAGGGCCCTCTGACGATCGAGCGTGAGTATTCTCCGGACCAGGCAGGCGACATCGAGTCTGCCCTGCGCTTGTTGGAAGACCTGCGCACGAAGATTCTTGGTTGAAATCGGGGAACGTGACTGAATCACTGCAGTCTGAGATGTCATTTGCCGTGGATACGGCGTGGCACGCAGGACGGCTGACGCTCGGTTACTTCCAGACCGGCGTTGAAGCTGAGCGGAAAGCTGACAATTCACCTGTCACCATTGCCGATCGCGAAGCGGAAATTGCCATTCGGCAACGAATCGAAGCCGCCTACCCTGAGGATGGGATCGTCGGTGAAGAATTCGGCACACAGGCGGGTACCTCAGGTCGCAGTTGGTATGTGGATCCCATCGATGGCACCAAGTCCTTCGTCCAGGGCGTCCCCCTGTATGGCGTGATGATCGGTCTGGTCGAGGGCGAACCTGGGCAACCACAGAAAGGTCTGGCGGGGGCCGTCTACTTTCCTGCTCTCGATGAGATGGTCTTCGCCGCGCGTGGCCAGGGAGCCTGGTGGAATGGGCGACGTGCCCGGGTATCTCAGGTCAAGGATTTGTCCGAAGCCTGCATCTGCTTCACCAGCCATCGCAGCTTTGGTGAACAGAATCGGGAACAGGCCTTGCAGCGGATCAGCGCCGCATCTGGACTCGTACGCGGCTGGGGTGATTGCTACGGACATATCCTGGTGGCCACGGGACGGGCCGAGGTGATGCTTGATCCGATCATCAGCCCATGGGACTGTGGCCCTCTTCCCATCATCCTTGAGGAGGCGGGGGGGACCTTCGGCGATTGGGAGGGTGCATCGACACTCCACGGGGCCGACGCGGTCTCGACCAATGGGTCTCTCTTCGCGACGGTGATCGAACATCTGCGCCACTGAGTGCCAGACACCCATCCCGCCAGCGGGGACATCCCGTTGGGAACATTTCGGTACCATCGCCGGCCGTACCGTGCGTTCTGCATATGAACACGATATCTCAGTTGCCGCCGCGGCGATGGCCTTCGACTTCGTTTTCGCGGTCTTTCCGGGGATCCTCGTTCTCACAGCTCTTCTTGGTGTTCTCAACGTCCCCGTCGATGCTTTCTCAAGGCTGCTGCACGACATGGGCGTCATTGTGCCCGAACCACTGATCGAGGTCGTGGAAACCAATCTGCAGCATGCCAGCAGTGCGTCTCAGAGTCTGTTCTTCTTCGGGATCGTCGGTGTGTTGTGGCCCGCCTCTGCAAGCATGTCCACGACGATGGCCGCTCTGAATCGGGCCTACGGAACAAGTGAGGGGCGCACGCTTTTCCTGCGCCGAAGTCTCTCCATTATCCTCATCATCGGCTTCGGGCTCGCCCTCGTCATCCTCTTCAACCTCATCGTGTTCTCTGAGCAATTCGATCGGTGGCTGGTCAGACACTGGGCCCTGTCGATGGAGGTTCCATCCCTCACAGGTCTGCTGCGACACACCGCTGGCGTGACCGGTACGCTGATGGTGGTGGCCACTGTCTACCGTATCGCACCCGACGAGCCGCTGCGCTGGCTTGACGTGCTCCCTGGCAGCCTCCTGTTTCTGGCACTCTGGACGATGATCGCCGGTGGCTTCAGCTACTACGTGAAGTCTTTCGGCTACTACAGTGTCGTCTACGGAGTTCTTGGGGCCGTTATCGTGCTGCTGCTGTCGGCCTATCTGGTTGCGTTCTTCCTGCTGTTGGGGGGAGAACTCAATGGCACGCTGTACCGACGGCGACTGGGCCCGGGCGTGAGCCCCTAGACCGCACAACCGGGCCAGGCCTATCCGGCCCGGATGAGAAGCAGGACTCAGATTCTGGTGCCGAGCAACAGGAACCAATGCGATCTGCATAACCCTTCCGCACCGCGGTGAGCCGCCGCGGTCGGATCCCGTCCCGCAATCGGAGGAGACAGATTGATGAAACGAACGGTGACGATGGTGATCCTGGGGTGTGTGGTGGGGCTGGTGGGGATGGTGGCCACAGGGTGTGGCGAGAAACCCGATGAACTCGGACCGTATGTCGAGGCATTCGAGGCGATGGATACGTATCATGAGCAGCTGGTGAGCATGGAAGTTGCCCTCAAGGCGGACCAGCCTGCCATGGCGGCACGGACAAGCGACATCATCAGTGAATACCTTGCCGCAATGGATCAGATCGTACTGGGCAAGGACAAGCGGATTCTCGCCGGGCACAATAAGGTCAAGCGCACACTTGAAACGGCTCTGAAGAAGATCGTTCAACCTGATTTTCCGACATTCCCGATCAGTGCCATGAAGCAGATCGGCGTGATCAGTGAGGTCGTCACGATTCACATCAACACCCTGGGAAGGCGGTGGGAAGAAGAAGCTCGACCGACGCCATTCCCCCTGTCCTACCCGGGCGGCGACTGACTGAGTCGACACCAGGCGGGTCACGAGTCTTCAGAGTCTCGGGTTCCAGAGTAAGGGGCAGACCGGCACGTGAAGGGCCGATCTGCCCCTGTTTCTTTTCATCTTCCTTCACCACGGCGAATCGTGACCCATGCTACCTGAGCCCCAAGACATCCTCGAACACCTGCTGGAGCACGACTACCAGCCAGCCAAGATCAAGGATCTCTCCCGCGTTTTTGATATCACTGCGGATGAATACCAGGGATTTCGCACGTTGATGCGACAGATGGAGGATGAGGGGGCCGTCGTTCGATTGCAGCGTCGCCGCTTCGCTCATCCCGCCCGGCTGCAACGTGTCTGGGGGCGTTTGCAGATTCACTCCCGAGGCATGGCCTTCGTTCATCGCACGGGCCCCGAAGCGGACATCCTCGTAGCTGAAAGCGATCTGGCCGGCGCCGTCGATGGCGACTGGGTACAGGTAGAGATGCTCGGCTCTCACGGAGGCAGCATCCCGGCCCTTCGAGGCCGTGTCGTCATGGTGCGAACCCTTCCGCGACGGCAGATGCTGGGCACCTATCGAGTGCGAGGCGGCGTGGGCATTGTGGTATTGGAAGACGAAGGGCATACCGTCATCTCCATACCGAAGGACAACCCCCTTGAGCCGGCTCACGGAAACCTGGTTCTCGTTGACGTGGATGACACGTCGGGAGAGACTGCGCCGCGCCGATTCGGCGCCATCGTTCAGGATCTCGGACGTGCCGATGATCCCCGGCACGACTGGCTTGTGGTGGCTTCTCGTCACGGGATTCCCTTCGGTGACGATGAGGCGGCCCTCAAGGAAACCGACGACGTTCTGGCGCAGGATCTGGAGACGGCCCTCGACAATCGACGTGACCTGAGGGATCTGACGTGTGTGACCATTGACCCCGCCTCCGCGAAGGATTTTGACGACGCCGTATCGCTGGAATCTTTGGCATCCGGTGAGCAGCGCCTGGGTGTCCACATCGCCGACGTGAGCCACTACGTCACGGTAGGGGGCGCCATCGATGCCGATGCCAGGGACCGGGGCACGTCAGTGTATCTGTGTGATCAGGTTGTTCACATGCTCCCCGGTCGATTGGCGGCAGAGGCCTGCTCGCTCAAGCCTCACGAGGATCGACTCGCCCTCTCGATCTTCCTGGATATCGACGCCGGCGGGCGCATCATCGCCACGGCTGGGACCCTGAGCGTCATCCGCTCAAAGGCCCGACTGACATACGAGGAAGTACAGCAGGCGCTCGATGGCGAGCAGGTAAGTGGGGCGACGGCGGCCTTCGAGCCATTGTTACAGGAGATGTCAGGGCTCAGTCGGCGCTTGCGGGCACGGCGCATCGAACGTGGCGCGTTGGATTTCGATGTTCCCGAGTCGCACGTCGTGGTCGGGGAGGATGGACAGCCCGAACAACTGGGGCGATTACCCAGGCTCACGAGCCATCGCCTGGTGGAGGAGTTCATGCTGGCTGCCAATGAAGCGGTTGCGGCGCAGATGGTGGAAGAGGAGTTGGGTGCGCTCTTCCGGATCCACGATCCACCTGACCCGGATAAGCTCGAGACGGTTCGACAGGCGGTAGGTGCTTTTGGTCAGCGACTGCCGCCGGCGCCAAAGATCCGCAGCATTGATCTGCAGACAGCGCTCATGCACTTCGAGAATCGCAAGGAGGCGCCCCTGATTGGGCAACTCGTCCTTCGGGCGATGATGCGGGCGCGTTATTCGACCGAGGCCTCGCCGCATTTCGGCCTGGCTTCGGATGCGTATCTCCACTTCACCTCACCGATTCGTCGTTACCCGGATCTCCACGTTCACCGCCTGCTCAAGGCAACCCTGTTGGGGCAGGGGCCAGCCGAGGTCAATGACCTGGACTGGCTCGCCCAGTGGACGTCGCATACCGAACGTCGGGCCGTCACTGCTGAGCGCGAGTTGCTACGTCTCAAGCAACTACGCTACATGGCACCGCACTTGGGGGAGGAATTCGAGGGCACCGTCAGCGGTGTCATCGGCAGTGGGCTCTTTGTGGAACTGGATGAGGTGTTCGTGGAAGGATTCTGTCCACTGCGCCTGCTCGACGACTACTACGAATTCGATGAGCATCGACTCCGCCTGCTCTGCCCGCAAACCGGTGTCACGATCCGCCTGGGCACGAGGGCTCGTGTACAAGTGGTCCGCGTCGATCTGGCGGCACGCAAGATGGACCTGCTGCTGCTGGATGCGGTCAGTGAACCACTCAAGGAGAAGCGTCAGCGCGCCGATCACGGTGGGCGCGGCAAGCGTCTCAGACCGAGCCGACGACGCAGCGGCAAGCGGCGCTAAGAGGTTCGCCGCTGGAGCTTACGTTTTTGGCAGTTGAAGTGCCTGCTCGATTTGGCCGGGTGTGTTGTAACAATGGGGAGAGAACCGCAACCATCCTCCCCGATCAGTTGCCAGAACGCCGCCGATTCGCAGACGGCCTCGTCTTCAGTAGAGGTACGACCCACTGTGCGCGCGACAGGTGACAATTCCGGAGGCTTGGCCGGCCTCGCGTGAGCTCAGGATCTCATAGTCGGCCTCGTGAAGTCCCTCGGCCAGCTGCTGTGTGAGGTCGAGGAATCTCTCTTCACATGTTCCATTGGGGCCGGTGAGGCCGTTACCGTTGACGGTGATCGCGTGCCCTCATAGCTTCGCGAACCTGCATGTAGTGCGTTCACCTGCATGAACGAATTGACTGACTCAGGCGATACATCCATGCTGAAACTCCTGTTATTTGCCGCATTGTGCACCCTCGGCTACAAGCTGATGGCGAAGCTGCGCCCGGGTACAGATGATGAGGCCGAGAACGGCGAGTCTCCTACGACATCGGGGCGCAAGAACGTGGTAGATGCGCAGTTCGAGGTTGTGGAGACAGAGGACGAACACCCGTGAGTGCCAAGGCAGCTGGGCGCTCCAGAGCGCGTCGCAAGCTCAGTGCCCAGGATGTTCAGGCTTCACTGGCCGAGAATGGCGCCGTCTCGCCATTCTACCTGCTCCACGGAGAAGAGGAATACGGTCGTCTGCAGCTGTACACATGGCTCGTGGAACGTCTGCAGCCACCGGTGGCGGCAGAGTTCAATGTCGACACATTCCACGCTGACACGCTGGAGCCGCAGCGCCTTCTCGATATCTACTTTTCCTATCCGATGATGGCTCCTCAGCGCCTGGTCGTCCTGAAAGGTGTTGATAAGCTCTCACCGGCTCACACCAAGGCGCTTGAGCCCCTGGTCGAACAGACGGCAGAGACTTCTGTCGTCCTGGTGGCGGGCAGCAAGATCGATATGCGACGGCGGTTGTTTGCGCAGATGGCCAAATTGGGACAGGCTGTCGAATTCAAGATTCCCTACGACGACAAGTTACCTGAGGCCATTGCTGCGATCGCTCGCGACAAGGAATTGCAGATACGGCCGGAGGCGATCGATCTGTTGTGCATGTATATGGGGCCTCGGCACCTGCAGGAGGTCGCACATGAACTCGACAAACTCTCGATCTACGCGGGAGCCGGGGAGACGATCGAGGCGGATCATGTAAGACAGACCAGCGGCTCGGGACGCAATGCCAGCATCTTCGATCTCACCGATGCCGTAGGCAACGGGGACGTGGCCCGGGCGCAAGATCTGCTGCGTGACCTGATGCAACAGGGGGAAGAGCCGGCTCGCATGGTTCCCATGTTGTCCAGACATCTGCAGTTGCTCCTGCGAACCCAGCGACTCGAGCAGCGCCGAGTTCAGCGCGATGAGATGGCAAGGGCACTGGGGATCTCTCCCTTCTTCCTGCCATCCTATCGGACACAGGCGCGCCAGCTGGCAGCGGTCGCCCTGTGGCGGGGCCTGAGTGCCCTGCGTCAGGCGGATGACCTGATCAAGGGCGGCGGACGAGGCCGGAATCGCCCGCAGGTGGTGATGGATCTCTGTCTTGCCCAGCTGTTGGGGCGTCCAGGGTCGACGACCACAATATGAAGGATAGAGGGGTTGACGATGTTTGAGCATCCCGTTATATTCGGCCGTCCTTCCTAAGTGTGTGAAATTGCTCGATTTACAGATCACGTACTCAACCGACTGTCCTTTCGTCTGGGGCGTCGTGGGACCCGAAATACAGCCAAATTAGCAGGATAGCAGCAGGATACAGGATAGCAGACTAGCAAGATCTTTGTGACGCCACATCGTGGCGCCTTGCTCCTCCTCCACCATGGAGAGGACCGTGGCAGGCGCCCCTCTGACAGGAGAGTGCACATGTCCGACCCGATTACCCTCACCGATGACAATTTTGAGACCGAGGTCGTTCAGTCTGACCAGCCGGTACTCGTCGACTTCTGGGCTTCCTGGTGCGGTCCGTGCCGCATGGTGGCTCCCATCGTGGAGGAATTGGTCTCCGAATACGAAGGCCGCGCCAAGGTGGGCAAACTCGATGTCGATGCCGCACAGAAGACGGCCGGGGAATATGGGATCCGCTCCATTCCCACCCTGCTGATCTTCAAGGATGGCAAGGTAGCCGATCAGGTGATCGGCGCGGTGCCCAAGACGCAGATCACCGAGAAACTCGACAAGATCCTGGCCTGAGATAGGTTGATCTTCTGCCTTGGGCAGGATCCTTTTCCGCCCCAGGGATACACGAGCCTTCACGCTCCTGAGTGAGAGACGCTCTTCCCTCTGGCAGAGGAGAGCGTCTTTTCTTTACCTATGGGGCACGCGCAGCGGAATCGCAGACGCAGTGCGCACCGCCCTCACGGTTCCGTCAAGCAATCTGGCGCCCGGAAAAGTTGACCATGGCCAAGGACCCCTTCTGGAGTAACCTCTTCCGTCGCAACAGCGAACGTGAAGATGAGTTGTACGAGATCCTCAGCCGCGTACCGATCTTCCAGGATCTGGGTCGCCGCGAATTCGAACGAGTGCGCGGCATCCTCCATCGCCGATCCTATAGCGAAGGTGAGGCCATCGTCCGGGAAGGGGATGTTGGCGTCGGGATGTATGTGATCCTGGCTGGTGAGGTGTCGATCGTCCAGCAAGGGTTGGATGGTACTCCGCTTGAACTGGCCGTATTCGGTCCTGGGGACTTCTTCGGCGACCAGGTGTTGCTGGACGAGTCGCCGCGCACCGCCTCCGCCATCACGCGATCACCGACACGGGCGGTCGGCTTCTTCCGACCTGATCTGCTGGAATTGATCGAGCGCAACCCTCGCCTCGGTCTCAAGATCGTCATGCGACTGTCTCACATGATCTCTGTTCGCCTGCGGCAGACGAATCGTCTGCTGAAAGAGGCCCGCGATCGAACGCGTAAGGCAGAAGAAGAGGCAGCCGCCGCTGCAGCCGAAGTGCAAGCAACAGAGCAGCCGGCAGAGTAGGAAACCGTGGACGGAATCATAGGACAGCGACTCAAGGTTCTGCTCGGAATTGTCGGGATCATTGGCGGACTGTGGTTCATCTACGCAGTCCGTGGAATCCTGGCGCCTTTCATCCTGGCTTTCATCCTCGCCTATGTGATGACACCACTCGTCGATAGAATGGAGGGGCGCGGACTGAAACGCACCGCCAGCATTCTGTTGATCTTCGCCGGCGGCTTCACGCTGGTCTCGCTCGGTATCGTGACGGCGGGCAAGCGGATCGCCCAGGAGATGGTGGATCTGTCCGTGGAATTCCTGCGCGAAGAATCCATGGAGCGAGAATTTCGGATCCGAAACAACGGTTCCAAGAAACCGATGATTGTTACGCTGGCGACCGTCGGCGACAGCGTGGGAACGAACCCCTTCACCATCATCGAGCCACGCACCGAAGAACAGATCATCATCGAGCCTCAAGGCGAGCAGGTCGTGCGCATTCGCTTTGCGCCGGCGCAGGTCGCTCCCTATTCCGGCAAGCTGGAGATCGGCGAGGAGCGCATGGGCAAGATTACATATGCGATCCCATTGCGTGGCAATGCCGATGCGGGCAGTGATTGGAAGCTATACTGGCGATCCGACAAATCCCAGGAGCGGCTCTGGCGCAGTAATGCATTCTGGAAAATCGATCGTGACAAGGAAGAAACGTGGGGCGTCATGGGGTTCAGCGCCTCCGGACTGGATTTTGGCTCTGCCGGCCCCAACATCCTGACACGCATCACGATTCTAGCCAAGGATCTCGAACCGCACGTGAAACCGATCATTGGTCAGGATACGGATCTGGCAACACTGATTCAGACCCACGGTTCTCGACTCATCAACGTCCTCCTTGGCCGAACGACGGAACTGGTGGGCGGACTCTTCTCCGGCATCATGCTGATTGTCATCGTCCCCTTCGTCGCCTTCTTCTTCCTGCGTGAGGGACGTCGAATCACCCACGGGATGATCGAGATGGTTCCGAATGGCTATTTCGAGATGACCCTCAATCTCCTGCATTCGATCAACAACTCCATCGGCGGCTACATCCGCGGTCAAATTCTGGCCGTTTCCGTGGTGGCAACTCTGGCCGGGTTGGGACTGACGCTGATCGACATGCCCTATGCACTGCCTCTGGGTGCTCTGGCCGGTCTGGCCAACATGATCCCCTATCTGGGGCCGATCATCGGCATCGTCTCCGCGACGATCGTCGCCCTGGCAACATTGGGCGGCATGTCGCTGGTGACCAAGGTGATCATCGTGTTCGCAACCATTCAGATTATCGATAACGTGCTGATTCAGCCCGTCGTCATCGCCAAGAGCGTGGATCTGCATCCTCTGGTGGTGCTCGTGGTGGTCATGATCGGCAGCGATCTGTGGGGGATCGTCGGGATGTTGATCGCCGTGCCGGCCACAGGAATCCTTAAGGTCAGCACACAGACGATCTATGACGGGGTCAGGGGCTACTCTGTCTCCTGACATCCCTGCTGCGCCTGAACCCGTTCTCACTGGAACGCAGGGCCTGCACGGTCGGTAGCTTTGTTGACAATGTGTGGGGCGCATGCTACCTCAATAGATCGGTTCTTTGTACCTTCTTAGACATTGATGTGCTTCTGCGATCGCCTGTGATGTGCGGAAGTGTCTCCAGGCGCCTGCTACCCATGTTCGTTTGCAGGTGATGTCGTGCCATCCCGTTCTGCAGCGGAATGATGGCTGTCACCCTGCATACAGAGGGAGGAGTCTCTTGGCTTCGTTACAGATTCATCAGGCAACGATCGCTGCCGTCGCGGATCGCATCGCCGAATCCCGCCAACTCTACGGGAAAGACTCCAGCTTCGCGATCGGGCTGCTGACGGGGATTGGGTGGCTCACTGGCGATGATTCGGATGTAGCGAAACAGATTCAGGCGCGCTTGCTGGAACTGGAGAGTGACGAGAAAGTACCGGCCACCCAGGCGGAGAAACCTGCATCCATTGCCAGCCCGAGCCCAGCCTCCGAGTCCCAGCCCGAACCGGTTGAGGGTGCCAGTCTGGCGGAGAACACCTGGATTCGCGGTGCTGTGAAGTGGTTCAACAATGACAAGGGCTACGGTTTCATTTCGACCGACGCCAACACGGACGTGTTCGTTCACTGGCGCGACATATCTTCCTGGGATCGTTCGCTGACACAAGGCGACCCTGTCGAATTCATGGTCACCAAGACCGCGAAGGGATTCCAGGCAATCAATGTCATGAAGCCTGATGCTGGTGGCGAGACCGAAGCAGATCAGGTCGCCCAGGAAGGCACAGACATCGCAGACACAGCCGCCGATGTGAGTGAAGATTCGACGACATCATCCACCGCCGAGGACACCATCCAGCCAGCTGTAGTCACACCTGCATCTGCGGGCACCAGCGGCGCTGAGCCGGCCTCTGTCTCCACTGAGACGACCGAGGTCTCTCCGACGCCAATTTCACCGGTCGCGGGCCCACCCGAGCCGGCATCTGTCAATCCTACTTCGGTCGATCCGACTGCGGTCGACCCTACACCGGCCGAACCCGACCAGATGCACCCAGCACCGGATGCATCTGGCCGCACCGGCGAGACACAGAGCTGATATGCTGAAGAAGCCGCGCAACACGGTCAGTTGTTCTTTCTGTGGCAAGGGCGTCGGGCAGGTCGAGAAGATCATCACAGGTCCGTCCGTCCATATCTGCAACGAGTGTGTGGCGCTGTGCAACGAGGTCCTCGAAGAAGAGACGAAGCAAGAGCCCAACCTCAACGGCAGCCCGCTTCCAAAGCCGGCAGAGATCAAAGCACAGTTGGACGAGCATATCATCGGACAGGAGAGAGCCAAGAAGGCCCTCTCCGTTGCCGTCTACAATCACTATAAGCGTGTTCACTCCGGTGCGTCCGATGTGGAGCTCACCAAGAGCAACATCCTCCTGTTGGGCCCAACGGGTACGGGCAAGACCCTGTTGGCAGAGACGATGGCGCGGATTCTCCAGGTGCCATTTGCCATTGTGGACGCCACCGTTCTCACAGAAGCCGGATACGTGGGCGAAGATGTCGAAAACATCCTCGTGCGAATTTTGCAGGCAGCTGACTACGATGTGGCGCAAGCGGAGCGGGGCATCCTCTTCATCGATGAAGTCGACAAGATTGCCCGCAAGTCGGGCAATCCATCCATCACGCGCGATGTCTCGGGTGAAGGTGTGCAGCAGGAGTTGCTGAAGATTCTCGAGGGTACGATCTCCGGTGTGCCACCCAAGGGCGGTCGGAAGCACCCTGAGCAACCTCTGGTGCAGATCAATACGCGCAACATCCTCTTCATCTGCGGTGGCGCCTTCGACGGCCTTGAAAAGGTGATCTCCGCCCGTACCGGCCGCCGAGCGATCGGCTTCGGCGCTGCGGGCGATGGTGGGGGAGATGCGGATATCGGGCAGTTGCTGGCCCGCGTCGAGCCGGAGGACCTGGTCCAGTATGGCCTGATTCCTGAACTCATCGGTCGTCTGCCTGTCGTCAGTTCGCTGCACCCACTCAGTGATGACGCCCTTCTCGACATCCTCGAGAAGCCGAAGAATGCACTGATTCGGCAATACCAGAAGCTCTTTGAGATGGATGGTCTGTCTCTGCGCTTCGAAGAGGAGGCCCTGCGCAAGGTCGTCGAGCGCACACAGGAGAAGTCGATGGGCGCGCGCGGTCTGAGAGCCGTTCTCGAGACCGCGTTGTTCGAGATCATGTTCGAACTGCCATCCAAGGACGATATCAAAGAGTGCGTCATCACAGCCGACTTCATCACATCCAAAGGGCCGCCGACGTTCGTGCACAAACGCAAGCGTGCGTGAGCCACCAACGACTCGCGCTTAGCAGCTCAGGTCCAACTGTAGTCAACGCCCCTCGGCCATGAAGTGTCCGGGGGGCTTCTCTTCTGCTGAGAATCGGGGGGATGCACTGACCGTGGCAACCGCCAGCCGTCGTCGAACAGCTGCTTCGACGCCCCAATGCGAAGGTCTCGCTCGACGCTTCCGCGCCGGCGTCGTGGAATCCATGCGCGGATTCTTTGCCGATCATGGATTCCTGGAGGTGGACACGCCACTTCTGGTCCCCGCGCCGGGATCCGAAGCGATGCTGGACCCCGTCGTGGCCTTCAACGGGAACGACCGACTGGGATGGTTGATCACCTCTCCTGAGCACCACATGAAGCGTCTGTTGAGCGATGGCGAGCAGCGTATCTTCCAGCTCTGCCGTTGTTTCCGCGGGGGCGAAAGGACACCACACCATCGGGTGGAGTTCACGATGGCGGAGTGGTATCGCCGGGGCGCCGATTATCTGCAGATCGCCACCGATGTTGAGGAGCTGGTTGGCCGCGTCGCAGCAGACTGCACAGGGGATACAGTCATTCCCGACGGCCTCGGTGGTACACTTGACCTGTCTCCACCCTGGACGCGATGGACGGTGCACGATGCGTTGGTTCACTTCGCAGGTGTTGAGCTGACAAGCCCGGAGGAGGGGGCCCGATTTGCCCAGGGCGCCCGTGACGCAGGTATCGCTTCAGTGGAACCCGGAGACGATTGGGAGACCACCTTCTATAAGATTCTGATCGAGCGGGTCGAACCGGCGCTGGCGCGGGAAGGCAAGGGAGTGCACCTTCTCGACTGGCCTGCACCGATGGCGGCTCTGGCTCGACTCAAGTCGACGGATCCATCGGTGGCGGAACGCGTTGAGTCCTATGCCGGCGGACTCGAGTTGTCGAATGGTTTCTCAGAGCTGACAGACCCGCGACAACAACGTCGGCGCTTCCGGGAGGAGCGGTGTCGACGACGTGCCAGGCAACAGTCAGACCTGCCCATCGATGAGCAGTTCCTGCAGGGCCTGGCGACAGGTATGCCCGATGCGGCAGGCGTGGCATTGGGTCTGGATCGTCTCCTCCTGTTGTTGAGTCCTGACCACGACCTGCGCCACGTGGCGCCGCATTTCATGGAGCATAGAGAGAGAGAATGAGCCAGATCCTGATCGTTTCCGCCGACGAGCGTGTGGCTGATGAGATTCGTCAAGCGCTCCCCGACGAGATGTACGGCCTGGTACGCTCTACCGACATCGAAGACGGATTCCAGCACTTGGATGGAGGGGAGGGGCGCTGTGATCTGATTCTCTACGATCTCAGAATCAGCGAGGCAGAGGCCGCTCAGCGAGGTCTGGCACGATATGTGGACCGGGCCGGTTCCATGGACACGCCTGTGGTGGCCATGAGCGACGCCACCGACCCTGGAACATGGGTGCCTTGGCTGCACGCCGGCGCCGTGGATCACATCTGCGTCGCCCCGATCAACTCAGACGTGCTGGCAGCCAAGATCAGTGTCCTGTTGCGGATCAAGGAACGCCTCGATCAGTTGCGAGCCGAAGCGGTAATCGATGAACTGACGGGAGTGCACAATCGCCGCTATCTGGATGAGCAACTCGGCGCTCGACTGGGCGAGGCTGCTCGTTACGAGATGCCCTTCTCTATAGGCCTGCTGGACATCGACCACTTCAAGCTCGTCAACGACGGCCATGGGCATCTAGCCGGGGACCGCGTTCTGCAGGACACGGCCGGCATCATCCGCAAGCAGATGCGCAAAGAGGATGTACTCGTCCGATATGGGGGCGAGGAATTCGCGGTGATGCTGCCTCAAACCGATCGGCTCGGCGCGGCGATCCTCGCTGAGCGAATCCGGGAGGCAATCGCCGAACATGAATTCGACGTCGATGGCAAGATCCTGCGCATCACAGTCAGCGTCGGCGTTGCTTCGTACCCTCTTGACGATTGCACGCAGCCTGAGGAATTGGTCGCCATCTCCGACAAGCGGCTGTATGAAGCCAAGGATGCTGGTCGCAACCAGAGCGTATTTGAGTAGTAGGGTATTGGAGCAGTAAGGACGGCTACTTGGCCTCGGACGTCTCCGGTTCGGTCGAGAAGATCCCATCAATCAGTCCGAATTCCTGCGCTTCCTCTGCAGACAGGAAATAGTCACGATCGGTCACGTCATTGATCGTTTCCAGGTCCTTGCCGGAGTGATTGACGAGGATCTGATTGAGACGTCGGCGCCAATCCATGATTTCCCGCGCGTGAATCTCTACATCTGACGCTTGCCCACCCACGCCTCCCCAGGGCTGGTGCAGCATGACTCGTGAGTGCGGCAGGGCATGCCTCTTGCCCTTTGTGCCGCCCGCCAGGAGAATGGCACTCATGCTGTATGCCTGCCCGACACAAAGCGTGGCCACATCGCAAGGGATGTGCTGCATCGTGTCGTAGATCGCCAGGCCGGACGTAATCAGACCGCCGGGACTGTTGATATAGAGAGAGATATCCTTCTTCGGATCCTCTGAGGCCAGGAACAGCAACTGGGCAATGATGAGATTTGCCTCTGCATCGTCAACGACAGAGCCGATGAAGACGATCCGCTCCTTGAGAAGGCGCGAGAAGATATCGTAGGCACGCTCCCCGCGACCCGTCTGCTCTATAACTATCGGAATTACTGCCATGTCACTCGATTCGTCGTTGACGGCTCAGGGCCGCCTTGCTGAAAGGGTTCGCTGAGGATAACCGCCGCTGTCGAGACTGTCAACGCACCCTTTCGGGAGTGACTGCTACCCGCCAGGCAGAGCGTTGACAGAAGGAATCCTCCCGATAGATTCGTCGGTCCCGCCAGCCCGATTGGTGGGGTCAGTTGGCCCGATGTATCGGGTCCGCCACCTGGATGACACCAGATTCGCCAGACACCCAATCGTGCGACCCCGCTCACACAGACAGGCAATCCGAATGCCGGTACAGGTCGCAGTCGTGGGGAGCGTGAACGAGGATACCATCGTCCAGGCTGATGGCAGGACAACACACGATCTGGGTGGCGTTCTGTTCACGGCGGGCGCGCTGGCTCGAATGGGCAAGGCCATCGGTCTGGAGCCCTGGCTTGTGACACGGGTCGGCGAGGCACAGCGAGCCCGGATCGAGAAGGAGGCAGTTCGTCTGCAGGGGCTGCGATTCGACACGATGCTGAGTGTGCCCGGCGCGGGGTATCGCTGCAACATCCGCTACGCGGCGGATGGTACGAAGAGTGAGGTCCTCGAGGGCCACGTACCGGCATTGTCCATTCGTGATCTGGCCCCCTGCCTGCGCACGATGCAGGGCCTGGTGGTCAACTTCATCACCGGCTTCGAAATGGATCTGTCCACACTGCAGGCCGCGCGACGAATCGTTTGCGGACCGATCTTGATGGATCTCCACAGCCTGACCCTCTCCCGCAATGCGCAGGGGCAGCGCCAGCCGCGAAGGTTGCCACGGTGGCGGGCCTGGTTCGGGTGTGCCGATATCGTTCAGATGAACCAGAGTGAGGCGCAGTTGCTTGGCGCGGGCCCCGATGTGGAGGGAGCCATGCGATTCGCACGCACTGCCCTGGCTTGGGGACCACGCGCCGTTGTGGTGACACTTTCAACGGCAGGTGCCATCGCCGCCTGGCGTGAAGAGGGAGAACAGATCCACACCACGCACGAGCCAGCCTACCCAATTGATGCCGAAACAGTGGACACAACCGGGTGTGGTGACGTGTTTCTTGCTGGTCTTTCCGCCAGGTTACTCACGGGCGGCGATGTGCCATCGGCGCTCAGATGGGGAGCTCGGGCTGCGGCTGAAAAGTGTTCGCAACCCGGCCTGTCCGGTCTGGACTGTGTGGCACCGGAATCGATGTTCCTCAACGAGGTGTAAAATGCCGCAACATTTCGATTTTCCAAAGAGTCCGGTCCCCAATTTTCGCATGCAACCGAAGACGATCTATCTCGTCCTGGTTGTGTTGCTGGCGCTCTGGCTAATGAGCGGCGTCTACACGGTGGCCCCCGATGAGAAGGCAGTGATCCTGCGATTCGGAAAGCTGTCACAAGTCGTGGAACCGGGATTGCACTACCACATGCCCCCGCCGATCGAAATGCACATCATTCGTTCAGTGACGAAGGTGTATCGAGAGGAAATCGGCTTCCGTACTGTCGATCCAGGGCCGCCCGCTCGATACCGGCAGAAGCCGGATGAGTCACTGATGCTGACAGGTGACGAGAACATCGTCAATGTTGAAGTCGCCGTGCAGTATCGCGTGACCGATGTCGTGAAGGCGCTCTTCAGCGTTCAACGGCTCGGTGCATTCGAAGGTGGTGGTGACGGCCTCGTACACGATGCCGCAGAGGCCGCACTTCGTCAGGTCGTGGGGCGCCACGGGATTGACGAGGTCCTGACAGAAGGCAAGCTGAAGGTTCAGACAGAGATCGAGGAGAAACTGCAAGAGTCCTTCGACCTTTATGATTGCGGTCTGGCCGTTGAATCTGTGCAATTGCAGTCGGTAGGGCCGCCATCGCAGGTTGATTCGGCCTTCAAGGATGTGGCCAGTGCCAAGGAGGACCGGGAGCGTCTGGTCAATGAGGCCCGTGGATATCAGAACGATGTGATCCCGAAGGCGCGCGGTGAGGCCGAGCGGATGGTCAAGGAAGCGGAATCCTACAGAGTGGAGCGGATCCGGCGAGCCCAGGGTGATGCAGATCGTTTCAATGCGGTCTATGCAGAATACGTGAAAGCACCGGAGGTGACCGAACGTCGTCTCTACATCGAAACCATGGAGCGCATCCTGCCGGGCATACAGAAGTATGTCATCGGCACCGGCGAAGGCGACTCCAATCTCCTCAATCTCATCAATCTCGACCGGACAACGTCCGGTTCGGGAAACTGAAGGAGGCTATCGTGCGAACAGCCGTCGGCCTCGTCATCGTCATCCTCGTCTCTCTCTTTGGCGCCAATCTCGTATCCTTCACCGTCAATGAGATCGAGCAAGTGGTCGTGACACAGTTTGGTCAGCCCAAACGAGTGATCACCGAACCCGGGCTCTACTTCAAGCTGCCGGATCCATTTCAGAAAACCACCTTCTTCGACAAGCGTCTGCTGGAATACGATTCAGATCCAGACCCGATTTACACGCAGGACAAGAAGATCCTCCTCCTCGACAACTATGCTCGCTGGCGGATTGTGGATCCACTTGTCTTCATGCGGGCCCTGCGCACCGTCGATGAGGCTATGAAACGCCTCGATGACATCGTCTATTCGGAATTGCGCAAGGAACTGGGTCAGCACGAACTGTCCGAGGTTGTCGCACTGAATCGCGAGGCGATCATGCAACTGGTCACCAAACGTGCCGATGAGGCCGCACGTGTCTACGGGCTGCAGATCATCGATGTGCGCGTCAAACGTGCCGACTTGCCGCCGGAGAATGAGAATGCCGTCTACGAACGGATGCGAGCAGAGCGCAATCGCGAGGCGAAGGGATATCGTTCTGAAGGCGAAGAGCAGGCGCTGAAAATTCGCGCCGAAACCGACCTCGAAGCAGCCGAGATCAATGCCGAGGCCTACGAGCGATCGCAGGGAATTCGAGGCGAAGGAGATGCGATCGCGTTGGCGACCTATGCTGCCGCCTATCGCGATGCAGCCGCCTTCTACGAATTCACCCGCACCCTCGAGGCTTACGAGACGGCTCTGAAGGAGAAGACCGTGCTCGTGCAACCGGCAGACACGGACTTCTTCCGCTTCCTGCAGGGCAGCCCCTGAGAGCGCCCCGGAGGGCCACCTGGGATGTCATGCGCCTGGGTATCGTGTTCCAGATCGTATCTCCGGCGGCCACGGCCGCCGGAGACACTCTTCGACTGCAGATCTGAGGTCTCGTCTTGCGTGTCGCCATTACGGGCAATATGGGCAGCGGCAAGTCGAGTCTGGCGACACGACTCGGCCAGTGGGGTGCGGCCGTGGTCGATGCCGACCGCTGCGCGCGGGAGTTGCTCGAGACTCACGAATCAGTAAGGCAGGTGCTGGCGGCAGCTTTCGGCAGGGATGTGCTCGATGAAAATGGCCTGATGCGCCGCGGCCTGCTGGCTGAGCGTGCCTTCTCAGATGAGGCATCCTGCAAACTCCTGGATCGGTTGATTCGGGAGCCCCTCGAGAAGCTGCTGTGGTCCTCCATAGACGAGGCTGCGTCCGAGCACGAGATCGTCATTCTCGATGCACCCCTTCTGTTCGAGTGGGGCATCGAAGATCGTTTTGATGTTGTCATCGTTGTCACCAGCTCTGTCCCTCGCGCCATGGAACGACTCCAGGAGCGTGGAATCGACGTGGAGCAGGCTGCGCGCCGACGTGCGCAGCAGTGGCCGGCGAGTCGACAGATCCAACATGCAGATTTCGTCGTCAATAATGATGGCCCTCTCTCACATCTCGACGAGGAGGCCAGAGAGATCTGGCGGAGGTTGGGAACCCTGGATGGAAGGAAAGATGGCAGTGACTGACACTGCATTGCTCAAGACGCCGCTGCATGCCGAACACACTGCGGCCGGGGCACGTCTGGTCGGATTCGGCGGTTGGGATATGCCCGTCCAGTATTCAGGTATCGGCGATGAGCACTGCGCCGTTCGACAGAAGGCGGGGCGTTTTGATGTGAGTCATATGGGCCGCTTCCACATCAGCGGCCCCGGGGCCATCCAGTGGCTCGAAAGCGTGCTGCCGACCCGCATCGCCGCTCTCCGTACCGGACAGATGGCCTACTCCATCCTCTGTACGCCGGAAGGGGGCGCGGTCGATGATCTGGCAGTCTATCGCCGCGGAGAAGATCGATTCCTGCTGGTCGTGAATGCATCTCGTGCCAATGAAGACCTGCAGACGCTTCAGGCCCAGTTGCCTTCAGATGGCAGCGTGACGATGACCGATCGTACCGCCCAGGAGGCGATGGTTGCCGTACAGGGGCCGGAGGCCCTCTCGATCGTGACCGGCCTGGAAGCCATTCAGCTTCACTTCCAGCAGCTTGAAGATCTTGGATTCTTCAGATTTCGGCAGACACCGGATGCCTCCTGGCTCATCAGCCGATCTGGCTACACGGGTGAGGACGGATTCGAGATCATCTGCCCGGCCGAGGATGCAGTCGAGTTGTGGCGGGCCCTTGATGAGGCCCATGTCCAGGCGATCGGACTGGGTGCGCGCGATACACTGCGAACCGAGATGGGTTACCCTCTCTACGGCCATGAGTTGAGTCTGGAGATCGGCCCGGTCGAAGCCGGCCTGGAATGGGCTCTGGCCCTTGATAAGCAGATCGATTTCACCGGGCGTGAGGCGCTGCTGGCTCGTCGGCAGGGGAGTCGAAGACTGGTCGGCCTGCGGATCGAAGGGAAAGGCATTCCCCGCGCAGGCTGTGAGGTCACCCAGCAGGATTGCGCCCTGGGCGTGGTCACCAGTGGCACGTATTCACCCAGTCTTCAGGCAGGCATTGCGCTGGCACTGATCGATACCCGGATCCTCGACCGCCAGCAGCATGCGGCGATCCTGGTCCGTGGCCGCCCACTACCTGCTGTGATCCGTGATCTTCCTTTCGTCCCGTCGCGCGTGAAGCGCCGTAGCCCTCGCAGGAGCCGAACCTCGTGAGTGTAGAATTCAGCCGCCGACACATCGGCCCCGGTCAGCAGCAGATTGATGAGATGCTGAGCGAACTGGGTTATGACAGCCTTGACGCTCTGACGCAGGCTGCCGTCCCGGGCACCATTCTCAGTGATCACGAACTGGCCTTTGGTGAAGCGTGGGACGAGCAGCAACTGCTGATTCGTTTGCGTCAGATGGGTGCTCGTAATCAGGTGGCAAAGTCCTACCTGGGTATGGGATATCACGACTGCGTGACACCGCCGGTGATTCAGCGCAACATCCTCGAGAATCCAGCCTGGTACACGCAGTACACGCCGTATCAGTCTGAGATTGCTCAGGGGCGACTTGAAGCCCTGCTGAATTTCCAGACCGTCATCATCGATCTCACCGGCCTGCCACTGGCCAACTCATCCCTTCTCGACGAAGCGACGGCGGCCGCGGAGGCGATGGCGATGCTGCAGGCAGCCCAGGGCAGACGCGGCAAGGCGCACAGCTTCTTCGTCGATGCTGATGCTCACCCGCAGACCCAGGCCGTGGTCAGGACCCGGGCACGCTGGCGCGGCTGGGAACTGGTTGTGGCCGCGGCCGATGAACTGGAAGCATATCTGCAAGAGCACCCGGGTGAGTTGTTTGGTGTCTTGCTGCAATACCCTGCCTCGGATGGCGCCGTCGATGTCGAGGCGACACGAGCCCGCATCAAGGCAGCCAAGGTATCGGGCGTACCCGTTGTGGTAGCGGCTGATCCTCTCGCGCTGACCTTGCTGGTTCCTCCCGGCGAGTTGGGTGCGGCCATCTCCGTGGGTTCGACGCAACGTCTTGGCATGCCCATGGGCCTGGGTGGCCCCCATGCTGCGTATCTGGCTGCCAGCGACGACTTCAAGCGATTGCTGCCAGGCCGTATCATCGGCGTCACCCGCGATGTGGATGGGAATCCTGCCCTGCGGATGGCACTGCAGACTCGGGAACAGCACATCCGACGGGAGAAGGCGACCAGCAACATCTGCACGGCACAGGTGCTGCCTGCCGTCGTGGCATCCATGTACGCCGTGTATCATGGCCCCGAGGGTCTGCGCTCGATCGCCGAGGCCATTCACACGCGAACCGGTCAGTTGGCGCAGATCGCTCAGGCCAATGACCTGCAACTGGCGCACGAGCAGTTCTTTGACACGATCAGACTCCAGAGCGATGTGGGTTCACTTGATGCCATCATGGCACGCGCCTCAGCTGCATCGATCAACCTTCGTCGGATCGGCCCAGAGGCAATCTGCATCAGTCTCGATGAGGTGACTACACAAGAAGAGCTGGAGCAGTTGCAGCAAGTGCTGGGTGGTCAGGATGCGGCAGATACGACAAAGGACTGGCTGCCTGAGGCGGCCCGCCGAACGTCTCTGTTCATGGAGCATCCAGTGTTCCACCGATATCGCTCCGAGACCGAAATGCTACGCTACATGCGTCGGCTGGACCATCGGGATCTGTCGTTGACGACGTCCATGATCCCTCTGGGATCATGCACCATGAAGCTGAATGCGACAGCCGAGATGATGCCCATCACGTGGCCGGAATTCTCCCGACCCCATCCGTTTGCACCGATGTCGCAGAATGCCGGCTATGCCGAGTTGTTCCAGGACCTCGAGCAGATGCTTGTGCAGGTGACCGGCCTGTCAGCCGTCTCGCTACAGCCGAATGCTGGATCACAGGGAGAATACGCCGGCCTGCTGGTGATCCATCGATACCACGAAGGCCGTCAGGATCACGGTCGCCGCGTCTGCCTGATCCCCACCTCCGCCCACGGCACCAATCCGGCCAGCGCCGTCATGGCCGGTCTCGATGTCGAACTGGTCGCCTGCGACGAAGGTGGCAATATCGATCTGGATGATCTTCGCCGTCAGGCAGCGGCCCACGCAGATCAACTCGCAGCCCTGATGGTCACGTACCCATCAACGCACGGTGTCTTCGAGGAGGGCATCCGGGAGATCTGTCAGATCGTCCACGACCATGGCGGCCTTGTCTACATGGATGGGGCGAACATGAATGCCATGGTCGGCTTGTGCCGGCCAGGCGAATTCGGTGTCGACGTCTGCCATCTGAATCTTCACAAGACCTTCTGCATTCCGCATGGCGGCGGCGGCCCGGGCATGGGGCCGATCGCTGTGGCCGAGCATCTGGCTTCCTATCTTCCGGCACACCCCCTGGCCGAGGACACCTCGGATCGTGTCGGAGCTGTTTCGGCGGCCCCCTACAGCAGTGCCGTCATCCTGCTGATCTCCTGGGCCTACCTCAAACTGATGGGTGGCCCGGGTCTGCGACGGGCCACACAGGTGGCGATCCTGAGTGCCAACTACGTCGCTCAGCGCCTCGACGCCGACTATCCCGTTCTCTACCGGGGCACCGCCGGCCTGGTGGCGCATGAAGCGATCTGCGATCTGCGCGAATTCAAGCGCGCAGGCGTCGAGGTGGATGATGTTGCAAAACGTCTGATGGACTATGGATACCATGCTCCCACCGTGCACTTTCCAGTACCGGGGACGATCATGATCGAGCCGACGGAGAGCGAATCTAAAGAGGAACTCGATCGATTCTGTGAAGCTCTGGTGGCGATTCGGGCGGAAATTGCCGATATCGAAGAAGGCCGCGTGGATGCGCAGGACAATCCGCTGAAGAACGCGCCCCATACAGTCGCACATGTTCTGGGCGACACGTGGACACACCCCTATTCGCGTGAGACCGCCGCACGTCCCGGGCCCTGGCAACAGGAACACAAATTCTGGCCCAGCGTCGGCCGCATCGACAATGCCTTCGGTGACCGGCAACTGGTCTGCGCCTGCCCGCCAATTCAGGACTACCTCAACAACGACTGAGAGAGAAACTGCCCATGCCCAGCGAACGTCGTCGTGCCCTGGTGACCGGTATCACCGGCCAGGATGGTTCCTACCTAGCCGAGTTGTTGTTGGAAAAGGACTACGACGTGTTCGGCCTCGTGCGGCGTTCGAGCACCGTGAACTTCGAACGGATCGAACATATCCAGGACGACATCAATCTGCTGTCGGGGGATCTGCTGGATCAGAACTCACTGATGTACGCCATTCAGAAAGCACGGCCACAGGAGGTCTACAACCTCGGGGCGCAGTCCTTCGTTCCCGCCTCGTGGGAGCAGCCCTTGCTGACGGGGGAGATCACCGGACTGGGCACGACACGGCTGCTGGAGGCGATCCGCTCGACGGATCCAAGCATCCGCTTCTATCAGGCCTCGACGAGCGAGCTGTTCGGCAAAGTCCAGGAGTCGCCACAGAGTGAGACGACACCCTTCTACCCACGTTCACCCTATGGCGTATCGAAGATGTACGCGCACTGGATCACGATCAACTATCGTGAGTCCTACGACATGTACGCCTGCGCCGGTATCCTCTTCAATCATGAGTCACCACGCCGCGGCCTGGAATTTGTGACGCGCAAGATTTCCAATGGTGTAGCCCGCATCAAACACGGGCTCACGGACAAGCTCGCTCTCGGCAATCTGGATGCGCGTCGAGACTGGGGTTTTGCCGGTGATTTCGTTCGGGCCATGTGGATGATGCTGCAGGAAGATTCGCCTGAGGACTACGTCATCGCCACGGGGCAGGACCGCACGATCCGCGAATTCTGTGAAGTGGCGTTTGGCGCCGCTGGTCTGAATTGGGAAGATCACGTCGTGATCGATGAGGCCTTCTTCAGACCCGCCGAGGTGGAGATTCTCACCGGGGACCCGACCAAGGCGCAGAAGGAACTTGGGTGGCGTCCGGAGGTGTCTTTTGAGGAGATGGTACGATTGATGGTCGAGAACGACCTGGAGGTTGTCGGCTCCCACAAATGAAGGACGCCGACAGATCGGGGCCTCCAGGACGAAAGCTGCCTCGCTGGACAGTTCGCCGATTCGGCTGGGCCCTTCGGTTAACCTGTGCGACCGGGCTGGTCCGGCACTCGATCCTGTCGACCCTTGTCTTGCTGGCGGCCTGTGTCCTTCTGGGGTCCTGCTCAGGGCAGCCTGAGCAACCGGTCCACGATTCATCGCTGACCCCACAGCAGCTGGCTGCGGCCCTGCAGCTTCCTCCACGATCGACTCAACCAGTGGTTGGATCCGTTGACGGTCGTACCCAACGGCGGGATCTCATCACCGAGCAGCTGACCCTGAGAGTCGGAGAGGTGTCGATTCCAGCCGTTGCATGCTACTCCGAACTGGGGTACACGCAGCGCCTGCCGGCGGTACTCTGGATGCCAGGGTCACCCAATCTCAAAGAGGATCTCATCCCCCTCGATCTGCTGTCTACGTGGGCGGATCGAGGATTCTTCGTTCTGAGCATCGATCGGCCATTTCACGGGCAACGTCCGGGAGATCGAGAAGACCAGATCCGACGGCGTGGTCTGCCAGCCGTCTACGGCGATTACGTCGTCGATCTGATTCACGCCATCGATTACCTGAGTCACCGCGCCGAGATCGATCCGCAACGACTGGGCATGGTGGGGTTGTCGACGGGGGGATTGGAAGCCCTCATGGTGGGCGCCCTGGATCCTCGTCTCAAAGTGATCGTCAGCGTCTCCGGTCATCTGGTGTGGCCACAGATCTTCGCCACCCAGGCCTGGAAGGCCATCTTCACCGGATTGCCGATGGCAGACAGTATGATCGCGGCTGGCATGTCCGGGGAACAGGCACTTGCTCATCTGTCCGATCACATGCCAGGCCTGCCACTGATCGATGCCGCCCGGATCGTGCCATTGCTGGCGCCTCGGCCACTGCTGCTGCTGGGCGGAACGCTCGATCCGCTCGTCCCGGCGGCAAGCTTTGAGGCCACAGCAATGGCAGCTCGCGAGTCGTATGCGTCGGCGGGGGCCCCGGAGTCGGTGTCCATGTACCTGGAGCCGGGAAGGGGACACGCACTCTCAAAACGGATGCAGGCGCGCGCACTGGCATGGTGTGAGCGATGGCTGTGAGTCTGCTCGTATCTCTCAGTGCTTGAAGTGCCTCGAGAATTTGCCGATCTGATTGCAGATCCGGTGCAGGACAGATGCGTCACGTCGCTCCAGTGGAACCCGTGACAGGTAACGCCGCAGGACGCGCTCAAATCCGCTCATGTCATCATTGAAGGGTTTGAAGCCGATCCTCTCAAGCGAACTGAGGATGTGACCGACGACGCGATCGAATTCATCCACCGTCGCCAGGGGCGGCGGATCCGGCCGCAGACCCTGGCCCTGAGCGCGGAAGAGTTCGTAGGCCAGCAGCAAGACGGCCTGTGACAGATTGAAAGAGGGGTGATCGACGGCGGAGGGAATGCGCACGAGCCGATGGCATCGCAGCAGTTCCTCGCGGGACAGGCCATCCTTTTCCCGACCAAAGACCACGGCCACCGGATACCGGCAGGCAATGCCGACAGCCTCAACACAGGCAGACTCAAAACCCTCTTCCACGACCCGGAAACGTCCGAGCCGGTGCGTGGTCCCAATGACAAAATGGGTGTCCGCGAGGGCTTCTTCAAGCGTGTCGACCTCCCGGGCCCCGTCGAGAATGTCGTGCGAGCCGTGAGCCATCCAGCGGGTCTCATCCTCCTCCCGCCAGGGGACCGGGTTCACGAGCACGAGTTGGGCGATGCCTGTATTCTTCAACACGCGGGCCACGGAGCCGATGTTACCGGGATGTCCAGGTTCGACGAGGACGATGCGGATACCATCCAGGGGCCGAGCAAGGGGCGGATCTAACGATTCGGGTGGTGTCAGTTGTTCGTCTTTCATGCCGCCGAAATTAGGGCAGTGGAAGAGATTGGCAACAAATCTGTCGAAAATGCCAATCGATACCTTGCGATTTTTCGGCACCAAGGGTACCTTGGCCCTTGCAGTCGAAATCGACATTGCGTTGTTATCCGGTCTTCCTCGGCCGGCAAATTGATCAGGAGATATTTCCCGAGCGTCTTCCCGACCTCATCCGCCCACAACGAGCTCATAGTGAAGGTTCGCCTCTTCCTTCGCCTGGAGAGCTGGTTCGTCCATCTCACTGACCAAGAATATACCCCGACAAAATACCTAATCGAGCCATTGCGCCTGTTTGAGGGCGCGCCCCGCAAGGGTCAGGCTCGGGCGTCCCGCCGACCCATCCGTCGTCGCTGACGCCGATCCCAATTGATCGACCTCGTGGATCCTTGTATCCGTGAGTCTGCGATCAAGGCAGGGGATCGGTATCGCTTCACGGGTCAGGTCGTCGGCACCGGGGATCGACGACTCCAACAATACATATGACAGCAACCCGCCCAACCATCTGGCACCGCGTTTACGCCATCATCGTCCCTTACCGGGCACGCCTCGTCGTGTCTATGGTGACGCTCCTGTTCCTCACCTGCCTGGGACTGTGGTCACCGTGGTGGTCGGCCAAGCTTATCGGTGGGGCCCTGACGGCAACCATCAAAGATGGTGTGGTGACAGAGGGGCTGGACCGAAATCTCTTCCTGGTGTGTGTGGGGGCGTTGTTCGCGATCCACATCACCTCGAGCCTCTTCGGCTTCCTGTATTCCTATCAGATGCGAACCCTGGGTGGCCGAGTCATCTTCGACCTGCGCCGTCGGATGTACGATCACCTGCAGCGCCTCTCTCTCGGATTCTACGAGAGTCGCAGTTCCGGTGAGATCATCTCCCGCATGATGAATGACGTGAACTCGATCACGTCGCTGGTCACGGGAACCGCCCTGAATGCGCTGATTTCGTCCTTCAAGGCGATCGCTATTCTCGCCTGGTTGATTTACGACACGCCGCGTGTCGCTATGGTGGCCGTCGCCATTCTGCCACTGCACTTCATCGGCTACTTCTTCTTCAATTCGCGCATCTCCCACGTGCACTGGAAGCGCTCGGAGAAGATGTCTCAGATCTACGGGAAGGTCTCCGAAGTCCTGAGTGCGATGAAGATGGTCAAATCGCATTCGGGTGAAATGCGGGAGAGCCGGGCCCTGATCACGCAGTTGCGTGAATCCTATGACATCGACCTGTATTCAGGCAATCTGAGCAGTGCCTGGGGACACGCAACGGGGAACATCTCCTATATCGGGCAGATTTTCGTCATGCTCGTGTGTGGCTTTGCCGTGCTCGATATGGAGATGACCCTCGAGCAGTATCTGCGATCACTCACCTACGTGGGCATGCTCTACGCCCCGGTGGCAGAATTAATCGGCGTGGTGCAGCAGATTCTGCCTGCCAAGGTTGGCATTCGTCGCGTCTTCGAGATCATGGATCTGCAGCCGGATGTGACGGATCGCCCCGATGGCGTACGCGACGCGGTGCGCGGCGATATCGTCTTCGACAAAGTCAGCTTCGCCTATGCTCAGGGCGACCAGGTCCTGGCCGATGTCTCCTTCACCGCCTCACCGGGGGAGGTCGTCGCCTTCGTCGGCCCCAGTGGCTCAGGCAAGACAACGATCGCTAATCTGATCGCGCGCTTCTATGATCGCGACAGTGGCGAACTGCTCATCGATGGCAGAGATATCCAGGAATTCTCCCTACGCACATTGCGTGACCAGATGAGTATTGTACTGCAGGAGACCTTCCTCTTCCGCGGCACGATCATCGACAATGTGAGATACGGCAAGCCGGATGCGACGATCGAGGAGATCGAGGACGCGGCACGGCAGGCCAATGCGCATGAATTCATCTGTACTCTGCCAGATGGCTACCGGTCGCTGATCGGCAGCAATGGCACGAGGCTCTCAGGCGGCCAGCGGCAGCGGATCGCAATCGCGCGAGCGCTGATACGGAACCCGAGGATCCTGATCCTGGACGAAGCAACATCGGCTCTGGATACCATGTCAGAGTCCAAGGTACAGGAGGCTCTCGTTCACCTGATGAAGAATCGTACGACCTTCGTCATCGCTCACCGTCTGTCGACGATCAAGAATGCGGACAAGATCGTGGTACTGAAAGAGGGCAGGGTTTCACAGATCGGTCGCCACGAAGATCTCATTGATGACGAGGGTCTCTACAAGGAGTTGTATGATCCGGAGTGGGCCAAGGAGCAGAAGAAAAAGCGTGATGAGAAGATCGAAGAACTCGCACGAGAAACGCCCGTTTGACATACATCAGTCCACCTCCCGGCTCGCCTGAGCGGCCGGACAGGAGATTCATCAGATGACGGCGACCATTCAGGATCCGAAGACCACGCGAACGGCGCATCTGCGCCCGATCGTATTCGACCTATTGGCGCACTTTGAGCCCAGCGCTCATTTCCAGTTCTCTCGTCGAGTACGCAATGAGTTCGACGAGTTAGCCAAAGAATACACTCGTTCCACCTGGCTGCTGGGCCGCTATGGTGGGCGTCCGGTGATGCAGACGGACATTCAGGGGATCGGTGTGGCATCTCGTGTGGAGATCGGTCGCCTCGTTCTGCGTGAAGGCAAGCAGGCCGAACTGATCGGCAGCGCCATGCAGATGTTTGCCGCCTGTCAGGAGCATGATCTCGCCTCAGGGCCGATCAGTCGGGTGATGGTGCACTTCCCAAAAGCCAGCGAGCGCCCGAAAGAACGCGACGTCGTTCGCCAGGCTTTCGATGCCTTGTTCCACGAAGCCGACGGTGACGGGAGCGATAGTTGCTTCCTCGCCTGGGAAATCGATCATCTGGAGATCGGTCGCTGTGTCGCGTATCAGAGCCTGACACAGTATCTGCGCGAAGATGGCATCTACCACAGTTGCCACCGGGCCCGCGTGGACGCAGTCCAGCGACATCTTCAGCAGGAGGTGGGGCGCTACGAATCGCATCGATTCTTTGTGCGCCCGGAGCGGCGCCCGGAAGACACACCCTCCTTGACCTTCTGCTATACCGGTGACGCCCCCGACCGTACGGTCGAAGCGTTCATGGCCGGTTACACAGAAGAAGCGCTCGAATATGTCCCAGCCGACGAGTACCAGGAACGTCGTTCCACATTTTCCAGTCTGTCGGACTACGAACGCGCCTCACGTCGATTTGGTGGTCTGTGGATCCTGCAGGATGATATCGTCCGAAAGCTGACGTCTCAGCAAGTCGGCGCCATCTACCTGTTCTTCGATGAGAATCTGCAGCCGCAGATCAACCAGGAATTCACGTGGGACGAATTGTACCAGCGGCAGCGCTCGTCCGCCTATATACCGCGAGCCTCACGAAACTCGCAGACCTTCCTCGACATGGTGTTGGAGGAGATGGTCCGCCGTCGTTTCATCACGGTGGATGACGGACACTACCGTCTCGCTGAAGGCTTCCACGAATACCAGCATGTGACATTCTATCAGTTGGACGACTACCGGAAGCGCCAGGTCTGATTCAGGCGCGAAATCCGCCGTCGACGGCAATCGAGATACGCCCTTGACGGCGATCCACCACGCCGGCATCCTCGAATGGTCCGCCATCTGTCGGTAGGCGGGCCATTCTACCCCCGAACTGGAGAGATGCTGTGCTGGCCGGTGCCTCAAGCGACGGTGAGGAGACGTCTGATTTCGTCACACACTCACTGGACGAAGGCCGGTTGTGGCTGCACGTGCATCGGTCGCACCGGTACAAGTCGACGACGGTCGATCTATTCCTGCCAACTCAACTGAGACCGCAATATGCAACCGGCCTGGCTCTCGTGGCCCGGTTGCTGGAACGTGGCACGCAGGCTTATCCGGGGATCCGCGAACTCAACCAATACACGGACTGGCTCTACGGTGCCGGTTTCTTTGCTTCGACGCAGAGGCTGGGTGCCTGCCAGGCGCTGCGCCTGCACTTTGGCGCCGTGGACGATCGATTTCTCCCACAGCCCGAAGGATTGTTGTCACACGGCTGCCGCCTGATTTCTGAGGCCCTGTGTCGTCCCTTTGCCCCGACCGGCGCCTTTGACCAGCGCTGGGTCCAGCAAGAGCAGCTGGCCCTGCGCCAGGGACTTGGCGCCATCACAGCCGATCGATCTGCCCATGCCCAACGACGCTGTCTGCAGATCATGTGCCCTGAGGAGCCCTATCGACTCAGCGCCGATGGCCAGATAGATGAGATCGATCTGTTCGACCCCGATTCGCTGATGAATTTGCTGCAAGACCACCGCCGTCAGAACGCGGTGCACGTCTATGTCTGTGGTGACATCGAGGTTGATGATGCACTGGCTCTGTGTGTGGACTTTTCCTGGGAACGAGAGGCACAACCCGATCCGGTATTGGCTACCGAGACGCGCTCGGCCTTGGGCCGGCAAATCGTGGAACATGGTGATGCATCCCAGGCCCGACTCATCATCGGTCACCGGGGAGACACGACAATCGCTGGTGCCGACTACGCAGCCTTTCTCCTGCTGAATCTGATTCTCGGTGGTGACAGCTACGGGCGTCTCTATCGACGTATTCGCGAGGAGGCCGGGCTCTGCTATCACATCGCTTCCTACATCGAACCCATGGCGGGATTTCTGTTCGTTGAGGCCGGGATCGACGCCGGTCAGTTCGATCGAGTGCAGCAACAGATTGCCGATGAACTGGCGGCTCTGGCAGAAACCGGCCCCACACCGGAGGAGTTGATGAATGCGCAACGACTCACTCTGCACCGACTCGAGGGAATCGGAGACCACCGGGACGCGCTGATTCATTTCCACCTGCAGCGACGGCTGGGCGGGGCAACGGTCGAGCGTCGTGAACTCGCCCAACGGCTGATGGACGTCGACGGCGCACAGGTCAGGTCTGTCGCAGGGCGCCTCCACCGAGACACGACCTATCTACTGGCCCCCACGACGCCGACGCCCGCCATGGCCGCCTCATGAGCCTCGAAAGAGGTCTCGGCGAGGTCGGCACGGAATCTGCCTCTGATCGTGTGCACCCTCTGCTGGGGGAACGTATTTGCCATCGGCGTTGGCCCAATGGGGGACATCTCTGGATTTGCCCACGTCCGGGAACCAGTGTCTCACTGCATCTGTCAGTTGCCGCCGGTTCGCTTGATCAGGGTACGGCAGGGGGCGTGAGGTTGCCGGCAGGAATCGCCCACTTCCTCGAGCATCGTTTGTTCGAGAAACAGGACGGAGACCTGTCGGCCCAGTTCGCCGCACTCGGCGCCGATATCGACGCAGAGACCGGCTACACACATACGTCGTTCACCTGTGTCGCACAGATCGACCACGTCGAAGATTGCCTGAAGCTGCTGGCACGATTGGTCTGTGAGTCCCACTTCCCGGCAGAGGCCGTCGACAGGGAGCGGGAGATCATTCAGCGAGAGATTGAGCTCTACGAGGACAGCGTGGATTGGGTCGCCTTTCACGCTGCCACCCGAGCCCTGTTTCCCGATCAGCCGATCTCCGACGATATCGCCGGCTCCCAGCAGAGCCTGGCACAGATCGATGCCAACACGCTGGCCACGGCCCACCGGTATCTGTATCGCCCCGATGCCATGCATCTGATTGTCACCGGCCCCGTGGAGCCCGAACAGGTGAGCGGCCTGTGCGAGGCGCTGTTCGAGCAGATGCCCGTGCCCCCGGAGGATGCTTACGTTACACGTCAGGCGGCCACGCCCATCCCCGGACGAGTCAGTGCAGCTCTGTCTCTGGTGCGGCCCCGGCTCCTGCTGGGGCTGGCAGCTGAGGCGCCGGTGGGTTTTCCTGCGCAGGCGATGCGTCGCGAATTGCATCTGGAATGGATCCTCGACATCCTCCTGGGCGGGGCCAGCTGCTTCTACAGCGAGCACTACGAGACGGCCCTCATCGATGGTGATAGTTTTGGCAGTGAGATCTACGTGGATGAGCCGTTCTCATTCTGCCTGATCGGGGGAGACACCGACGAACCGCACCGGCTCGGAGACATCCTGTTGGAAACCCTCAACCTCTCCCAGACGCCAGATCGAATCCGGGAGGATATCGACCGGGCGAGACGCCGGGCATATGGAGAACTGGTGACCAGCTTCGAAGACGTGGACAGCGTGCGCGACTTCATCGAGACGGCTGCCCTGCGAGGCTGCCATCCTTTTGATCTCGTCGACCTGTATCTCGAGACGCAGGCCCAAGAGTTGATCTCGACGTGGGAAGGATCATTGCGAGGGCGGGATGCGGCCTGGGCAATTGTGGGCCCGGAGGGAGGAGCCTCATGACGGCAGAAACGAAACTCTATCAGTATGAGGTGACCTGCGCCGGGGGATTCGAGGATGTCCTCGTCGACGAGATCCGCTCGCTTCTTGGCAAGCGCGTCGAGGGTCTTCGGGAAGAGCGTGGCGAAGTGGGGCGTATCTTCTTCCAATACGAAGGCTCTCCAAGGAAACTTCTCGAGTTGGAGTGTGCCGCCGGCATCGCAGCGATTGTGGCACAGATGCATGATGTCACCGTGGGTAAGCCGGGGCTGGAGCGGATCTCCCAGGGTGTCGGACAGCTTCCTCTGCCGGCGATGACCCGCCTGGCCCGGCTCGCCAATGAGGGCATCGATGCCGCTGGCTACCAGCTGCGAGTGCACCAACGAGGTTCTCATCGCTTCGAGGTGAGCGATACCGAAGCCGCCCTCGTCGCCGCTCTGAGCGCGCAGGGCCTATCGCCCTCCCATGCCGGATTCGACCTGGAGTTTCGACTCCAGAAACGCCGAGCCCAACTCAAACTATCCCTGCGTCATGCCTCGCATGCAGGTGCGATCGAGCAGCGAGGGATCCCTGCAGCCATGGTGGCGTCGATCGTGACCATGCTGGGTCTCGATGACACAGACGACTTGCTCCTGATCCACGGACATCCTGAGGCGGCTGCAGCTGCGCGCAGGATCTGTGGCTCACAGGTGGCCTGTGTGCGACGCGCCAGACCGGGCACCAGCCAGATCATGAGCCCACCACCTGACCAGGCCGCGTGTCCGGGCACCGGACCCCGATCGATCGTTGTGGGGGCAGATGACCATCTGCCCATCCAAGCCGGCTCGATGACGGCTGCGATACTGGTCACCGCCGATGACGAGGCAACCATGCCGGGCTCTGCCGCTGATCGACTCTCGCAGGCAGTGGCGTGTGTTGCTGAAGAAGGTGTCATCGCCGCCCTGGTTCCCCGTTCGGATGCTTTTGCCGCCCGCCTGCCGCAGTGGGGCCTGCCGGTCGAAGTCATGGGTGCACTACCTGTCTACGTTCGACGCAGACGCTGGGCCCTATTCCTGCTCAGTCGCCTCGACCTGCTGCAATTGGCCTGAGAAACCGGCAATGCCAGGATCTATAGACCATCGGCGGCATGCAGTTTGCATGTTCTACGCTCAGGATCGAGCCCGGGTTGGAATCGATGGAGCCAGACGTGCTTGGCTTCAGCCCTGCAAGGGATTGATTTTACAAGAGTTTAGAAGTAATTTGAGATCGTGGAAGGCATCCTGGAGAGTCGGGCTTCCTTCCATCCACTCGATGGCGGTTTCTTCCGCCGGGGCAGGGGAGTTGTTCACTTCCCGTCTCCCACGAGCGAGCCAACAGCATGAGTGAAAACGAGTCGATTGAGGTGGACGTCGCTGAGGATTCGACCGTGAAGCCGGCCCATCTCGACGAGCAGTTGGGAGACCGCCGACCCCCACCCGGCCGCGCGTCCGGTGGCCCAGCTGCCGATGACCCGATCGCAGCCGCACTGCAAGCGTGGGCCGCCGGCGGCCACACAGAGGACGAGTCCTCGGGAGATGAGATTCTCCCGGTGCAATTCGCCCAGCTCGAACCGCCTCCGGCTCAGAAGGTCAAGCCGCGCTTCGGTCGTCTCAACAATGTCTCCGTAGACATTACCGTCGAACTTGGGCGCAAGGAGATGACGGTCCGTGAGATCACAAACCTGAAGGAACAGGACGTGATCGATCTGAGTAAGCTCGCCGGTGAAGCCTTCGATATCCTCATCAACAGTCGCCCCTTTGCGGAGGGCGAGATCGTCGTCGTCACCGACCTGATGGCTGTGCGCATCACCCGACTGATCGACAAGGCCGTACCGGAGGAAGAGGACGACTGAGATGTTGCCGTTCAGACGGCCGGAGGAACCCACTTCTTCGTCGACACTTCATTCCGTTTCAGTGCCGTAGCGATTATTGCGTTCAGTTCCGAGGCGGCGATCGGGAACTGCACAAATCCCTCAAAGCGTACTCGTTTCAGCCGCAACTGCGTGAGTTGATCCAATTCCACTGCCGTGTGCACGATGAAGGGAATGCTCTGGGTGGCGGGGTGATTCCGGATCGAATGGAACAATTCGATCCCATCCATGCCTGGAATGAACAGATCGAGCAGGATCACATCGGGGCGGCGCTCCACCAGACACTCAATGGCCTCCGAGGCACTGGTGGCGAATCCGAGTTCGTGCTTTGATCGGTAGTGGAAGATCTTTTCGACGTACTTCCGCGTCTGCGGGTTGTCGTCGATCATCAGCACATACGCCACGGCATCGCCTCCCGTGAGTTTCTCTGCGGTTCAGGCCAATAACAACCGCCGCCAGCGCGACCGCAAATCCACAAACCTGACCGAAGCCCGGGGGCACCCGAGTCCGGCACCCGGGCGCGCGTTTCACCGGCGTGTTATCTTCGAACCTGCTATCCTGAGCGTCTCTCGGGGCATTCAGCTCGGTTCATTCAACCCGGTTCTCCAGAGCACTCCGGTTCCTAAGAAAACAACCTCATCCTCATGAAGACCCAGCCTATCCAATCCCGTTGCTTCATCTTCGCTGTGGCAGCCACCTTCATTGGTTGTGGCACAGCCAACGACCAGGAGCAGGCTGCCAGGCCGGCTGCAGATGACACCCGCTACGAGATCGTCATCGTCGACAGCAGTGATCGTGAGATTGAGGATCAAGTAGCCGACGCCGCATCCGATTCCGACCCCACACCGGGGGCCATCGCCGACACACCGGCCTCACCGCCTCCACCACCGGGAATTGATGACGAGGCCGGAGGCGATCAGTTGCTGGCATTCGCCCCTGATGGCCGATTCGTCGTTCAGGTCGGCGTCTTCAGTGATATTGCCAAGTCCCGTGCACGGGTTCGCGAACTGATGGATCTTGGCTATCCGGCATTCCTGGTCAAACGGGAAGGTGCGAGCCAGACACGTGTCCGAATCGGATTCTTCTCCAGTCGCGACGATGCTGATCAGTTCGGCCAGCGTTTCGTCCGGGATCACGGTGGCGAATACTGGATCGACCTGCGTACCGGTGGAGGCGAGTGAGGATGGACGAAGACAAACCTCTTGCCCCCGACCAGACCCGGGTTTTGGCCTGCGGGACCTTCGATCTCCTCCACCCTGGTCACGAATCCTTCCTCCAGCAGGCGGCAGAACTCGGTGACCAGTTGTTCGTCGTGGTCGCTCGCGACCAGAACGTGGAGCGCCTGAAAGGCCGCACACCGTCGCAGGTGGAGACGATTCGAGAAGCCGCCGTGCAGGCTCTCGCTGTTGTGCATGAAGCCCGCCTTGGGCTGCCCGGATCCGACTTTCTTCGTGTTGTGCGTCAGATTGCTCCCGACGTGATCGCCCTTGGATATGACCAGAGAGCCCCGAAGGATCTGGCGGATGCCTTCCCCGATTGCCGCATCGTCACCCTTGATGCACATGAGCCTCAGCGATACAAGACATCACTGTTGCGAAAGCAGGACTCATGATCGGCCTGTGTTCCGATATCCATGACAATATCTGGGCCCTGGAACGCGCACTGCCGTTGTTGGAGCCAGCCGACACGGTCCTGTTCTGCGGCGACTTCTGCGCCCCCTTCACACTGGCCCAACTGGCCGAGGGCGTTGCCCCTCGTCCGTTGCACGTGATCTGGGGGAACAACGACGGCGACCGCCACTTGCTGACCCACATTGCCAGCGGCTTCGACCACGTGCAATTGCACGGTGAATTCCTCGATTTGCAGATCGAAGAGACTCACGTCGTGGCCAGTCACTATCCCGATGTGGCTCGCACGATCGTGCAAGGCTTTGGACAGGGAATCGTCTGTTACGGCCACGACCATGTGGCGCATGAAGAACGGGTCGGCGATGCACTCCTGGTGAATCCGGGCGAGATCATGGGACGCTTCTCGCGGCGCACGATCGCCCTCATCGATCCGACGGCGGAGAAT